>JANYKT010000046.1 GCA_025358085.1 Deltaproteobacteria bacterium
GATGCGCTTTCCAAGGCGGTGCAGCTTCACCACTTGCTTGCCGACAATCGCGCTGAGTGGCGGATCGAAGCTGCGCACGACAAAAGGGCTGGCCACTCGCAGCGCCTGCACCGGCTGCCGAAGGACCCGCGCCTCGAGCGCCTCGATATAAACGGTGATATCCGGCAGCTCCGGCATTGCTAATGCACCGTCTCGCCGGCGAAGTAGGCGTCATAGAGTTCGCGCGCGCGGTCCAGCTGGTCGGAAGGCACCAGCACGATCGCTTCCGAGAAGCCGCCGGCACTGAGCAGCGGCTCGACGCCGGCGAAGTGCTCGCCGCTCACCACCGCGTCGATCTCATTGTTGCGCAAGAGCTCACAGACCATGCGGCCGATGGCGACGTTCGGAAATGACGCCAGCCGCACCCGGCTCACTTCCAGAGCTCGACGACCTCGATGACGTAGCCGTCCGGCTCTTCGTAGTCGCGCGCGCGACCGCCCGGAATGGCGTGGACCGTGCCGAGCGGCCGAGCCCCGTGCCTCTCGAGCAGCAAACCCATCTCGGTCAGGTCCGCAACCTGGATGCCCAGAACCGGCCCGCCCCGGTCGTAGCCGCGGCGGTCCAGCGCCCGCGCATGAAAAATCGGATGCAGCGCGAGCAACAGCCCCGGCCGCAGCTCCAACTCCACCCAGCCAGGGGCGGCTGATTTTTCAGGAAGACCGACAATGTCGCGCCAGAAGCTGCGCGACTGCTCGACGTCCGGTACCTGCAGGCTGATCCAGCAAAGGTCGTTCACAGCCATGCACTGTAGCGGCTCGTGACTTTCCAGCAACCGGGAAACCGCTCAAAGCATCTCAGCCAGAACAGGGTGAGCTCATGAAAATTGTCGTGGCAGGGGCGAACGGGCTGATCGGCAAGGCGCTTCTGCGCGCGTTGAAGGCGCGAGGCGACGAGGTGCTCGCGCTGGTCCGCAGGCCGCAGGAGGTCGAGGGCGCGGTCACGCTGCAGTGGGACGGGCGTGACGGCCCCTGGTCGAGCGCTCTCGATGGCGCCGACGCCGTCATCAACCTGGCCGGGGCGAACGTCGCCGACCATCGGTGGAACGACGACTACAAGCGCCAGATTGTCGAGAGCCGCACGCACTCGACCAAGGCGATTGTCGACGCGATTCACAAGGCCAAGGTAAAGCCCCGTATGCTCGTCAACGCCAGCGCCGTCGGCTTCTACGGCGGGCGCGGCGACGACCTCATCGACGAAAGCGCCAGCCCAGGGACCGGCTTTCTCGCTGGGGTGGTCCGGGTGTGGGAAGAGGAGGCTGCGAAAGCCGCAGTCCGCTCGGTCTTCATCCGCACGGGCATCGTGCTTGCTCGCGACGGCGGCGCCCTGGCCAAGATGCTCCCGCCCTTCAAGGCGTTCGTGGGCGGGCCCATTGGCAGTGGCAAGCAGTGGATGCCCTGGATTCACCTCGACGACGAGGTCTCGGCCATTCTCTGGACCATCGATCACGAGGAGCTGAAGGGTCCTGTCAATCTCACCGCGCCAAACCCGGTCACGATGGGTGAGTTCGCGAAGACCCTGGGCAAGGTGCTGCACCGGCCGTCGTGGGCCCCCGTTCCCGCGGCCGCCCTCAAGGTCGTGGTCGGCGAATTCGCGTCCGTGCTGGTCGAGGGCCAGCGCGCGGTCCCGCTCGCGCTGCAGAAGAGCGGTTTCGTCTTCCGCTTCAGCGAGCTTGCGGACGCCCTCAAAGACCTGCTTGGTCATCGCGCATCCAGCGCGGCGGCCGCGAGCAAGTTGCCGGCCGGGTCTTCCACCTCCACCTCGTAGAGACGGCGCGGCAGCCGTCGCGGCAGAGGAATGGTTTCAGTAAAGCTCGCCGGAGCCGATGCGTCGGCGACCGCCCGTACCAGAATGCGCAGCTCGTTGCCGGCAAAGCCAACCACAACCTGCGGGCGCGAGCCCGGTGCGGGGAAGCTTCCGCGCACCGTCAGCGCTTCGCTGCCGACGGTGACGCCGAAGGCGCCGCCCTTGCGGTCGATGCGCAACCGGCGCGCATCGGTGAGGCAGCCGACGAAGCCCGCCGGGAGCGCGTTGAGCAATGCCGTCGCGAGCGAGGCAGCGCTGGTTCCGGTGGCGTTGAAAGGGACACCATCCAGTTGCGCGGCGATGAGCCCTCCCATCGTGCATTCGATTCCGGAGAGGTTCGGGGTGCACGGGGCTCCTTCGTCCATCACGATCTCGGGGCGTGCGCTCCGCGCGGGTGGCGGCACTTCGAGCCCCAGGGCGAACGCCACCTGCGGCCACGATTCATCAATGACGCCGTGATCCTCATAACGTTGCCAGGTGAAGCGGAGGGCGCGAGCGGCGGCGAGCGATGGATCTCGCGCGCTCGAGGCAGGCAGGCCCGCAAACGCGAGCGCGGCCTTTCTTGCCAGCGTATGCGCGGCGAGGTCGATCGGTTCGGCGCGCGCGGCCGCTTCGGCCGGTCCGAGACCGAGGTGCTGCCCGATGGCAGTGATGACCGCAGCCCGGGCGGCCAGGAGCAAACCGCGCGAGTGCGCGTCCAGCCCGGC
>JANYKT010000054.1 GCA_025358085.1 Deltaproteobacteria bacterium
TGTCTTGACCGCGTCCTGGCCAATCATCGCGTCGGCGACGAGCAGGATATTCTCGGGCTCGACGTTCGCCTTCAGCTGCTCCAGCTCGACCATCATCTCTTCGTCGATGGCGAGGCGGCCGGCGGTATCATAGATGATGACGTCGCGGCCCTTCTGGCCGGCAAACGCGAGCGCGTGGCGGGCCATCTCCGGGGGCCGCACGTTCTCCTCGAAGAAGACCGGGATATCGAGCTTGGCGCCCAGCTGCTTGAGCTGCTCGACGGCCGCCGGACGATAGATGTCGCCCGCAACCAGCAGCGGCTTCTTGCCCTTCTTGAGAAGAAAATTCGCCAGCTTCGCCGCGGTGGTGGTCTTTCCCGAGCCCTGCAGGCCCACCATCATGATGCCCGCCGGCCGCTCGCCTTTCTGCGAGAGCTGCAGCGTGACGTCGACCGGGCCCATCAGATTCTCGAGCTCGTCGTGGCAAATCTTGATGAAGTGATCGCCTGGCGCGACTTCGAAGCGCTTCCCTTTCTTGTCGGTGGTCGTCGTGCTGACCACTTCCCCCAGCGCCTTCTCCTTCACCCTCGCGAGAAAGCGCTTGGCGACGTTGAGCTCGACGTCGGCCTCGAGGAGCGCGACGCGGATGTCGCGCAGCGCATCGTCGATGTTGGCCTCGGTGAGCTCGGCCTTGCCGGTCAGCTTGTGCTTCGCTGCCCTGAATCCCTTGGTGACGGCGTCCAGCATAGGGGCGGCGTTCTAGCACAGGAAAAGTTGCGCGTTCACCGTCGAATGATCGAAGTCGAATGCAAAGTCGACAGGTCGGGCGGGTGCTATTCATTTCCGCGTGGAGCACTTCCTGGTCGGGTTTCTCGACAAGTTCACTTACCTCGCCCTGTTGGGCGTGCTCTCAGCAGCGGGGCTGGGCGTGCCCGTGAGCGAAGACCTGACGCTGCTGCTCGGCGGTGCCCTCGCTGCGCGCGGCGTCACCAGCTACTGGCCCACGCTCGCCGCGGGCTATTTCGGCGTGCTGATCGGCGACGCGCTCATTCACCATTGGGGGAAGCGCATGGGCCCGCGCGCGTACGCCGCGCCTCTGGTGCAGAAAGCGCTGTCGCCCGAGCGGCAGGAAAAGCTTCGGCTTCACTTCGCGCGGCACTCGTTCCTCACCATCGTGGTCGGCCGACACACGCCGTTTTTGCGCGCGCCGGTGTTTTTCCTCGCCGGTGCGTCCGGCGTCGGCTTGGGAAAGTTCGTCCTCGCCGACGCGCTCAGCGCCGCCATCACCGTGCCGGCGGTGGTCACGCTCGGATATTATTTCGGCAATCACCTCGACCTGGTCCGCGAGCACATCCACGAGGTGCAGATGGTCCTCGGCGCGGTGATCGCCGGCGGGCTTTTGATCTGGTTCTGGCGAAAGCGAAAGCAGCGCGCGGCTTAGTTGCAGCTACAATCCGCTTCTAGGCTTGGTGGCCGGGTGGCCTGCGGGCTGGTCCGTCCGGTGGTCGAGCCAGCAGCGCGCTATAGCGCTGTGATGTTTCACACAGCTGAGTTACCAGCATCAAAAGGGGAAATCATGAATCGATTGTTGCCTGTGTCCGCGTTGATCTCGCTTCTCGCCGCCTGCGGAGGCTCGAGCGGCAACGCGGCCGCTTCCAAAACCTTCACCTACGGCGCGCCGCAGACGCCCACCCAGTCCGAGCAGGGCGCGGCCACCGCGGCGCAAGGTCAACTTTCCACCACGGCTGATTTCTCGGCCTCGCCCACGGCTGACAAGGGCGCGTCCCTGATCGCCTTCGCCGACGAGATGGCAGCCAACGCGCTGGGCAGCTCATCGACTCCGCTGCCGCACCCGAGCGGACCTGCGATCTCCCGCTCGCTCCGCAATGCCGACTTCAGCAGCTGCAGCACAGTGACCGCGACCTCGGTCGTCTTCAATAACTGCTCGCAGAACGAAAGCGGCTTCACCTTCACCCTCAACGGCTCCGTGACAGTGGCCGCGGGCGTGGTGAGCTGGGACATCAACGGCGGCTTCACGAGCACGGGCAGCAACGGATCGAGCGGCAACGTCAGCATGCATGAGTCGGGGAACCTGGCGGTGACGGCGACCAAAGTCTCCGGGAAGGCGCTCTCGGACCTGTCTGGAACGGCGACGAACCAGGGGAAAAGCGTCAGCTTTGGCCTCGCCACCGCGGTGTTGATGGACCTCACCTACCAGTCGTCGCCGATCTGCGTAACCGGTGGAACGATGGAAGTGAAGCGCGTCTGGACGCAGAAGCCAGCGGGCGTGAGCGGCACGGATGACGTCGCGGTCAAGCTCTCGTGGACCGGATGCAACGCCGTGCAGATCGCCCACGGGAAGTAGCGTTCCGGGTTTGCCAACTAGCCTCAAAAGTCGCCGCGCCGTGCTTCGACCACAGTTGAGGGCGAGGCCCGGCGCGGTTTTTCGAGGCGGATGGGGTCGGAGGGACTCGAACCCTCACGCCGCGCGAGCGGCCGCGGATTTTAAGTCCGCTGCGTAAACCGATTCCGCCACGACCCCGCGCCCTGAGTTCTACAGGATTTCCGTAGCAGCGCTGCGCGGTCTCCGTTATTTTCCGCGGCCTTCCGGAGAGCCAATGGACTTTGATCGGGATTTCGGCGTCAACCAGGTGTTCGTGGAGGATCAATTCGACCGGTGGCGGAACAACCCCGCCGCGGTCGACGAGACCTGGGCAAAGTATTTTGGGCAGCTCTATGGCGCGCCGCTGCAGACCAGCGCCTATCTTTCCCAACCACCGCCCGCCGCGGCGCCTGCGCTCGACGCCAACGCCAACGCCAACGCCAACGGCTACGGAAACGGAAACGGAAACGGAAACGGAAACGCTCACGGACTCGAGGGTTCGTTCGCCCACGCACTCATCGATCAACACGCCCACTCCCCCGAGATGGAGCGCCTGCACGGGGAGGTGCAGCAGGAGAACGTCGCTGAGCTGATCAATGCTTATCGCATCCGCGGCCATCTCTTCGCCAACCTCGATCCGCTCGGCCTTTTGCAATCTCCGCCGCCCGAGTTTGAACTCGACAAGTTCGGTCTTGCGGATGAGGACCTCGACAAGCCCTTCTCCACCGGCGACTTCGCCGCCGAGGTCAAGACTCTGACCCTCCGGGAAATCGTTGCCCAGTTGAAGCGCACCTATTGCCGCACCATTGGTGTCGAGTTCATGCACGGCGAAGATCCGGTCATCCGCAAGTGGCTGCAGGAGCGGATGGAGTCCTCGGGCAATCAGGCACAGCTCACCCGCGATGAAAAGCTGCGCATCCTGAAGCGCCTCACCGACGCCGAGACACTCGAGACCTTCCTGCACAAGAAGTACATCGGCGCCAAGCGCTTCTCGCTGGAAGGCGGCGAAAGCCTGATCCCGTTGATTGACTGGTTGATTGAAGAGTTCGCCGAAAAAGGTGGCGAAGAAATGGTGATGGGAATGGCGCACCGCGGGCGCCTGAATGTCCTGTCGAATATCCTGCAGAAGGATGTCAGCGATATCTTCGCCGAATTCGAAGATCGCGACGCCGAGCTGCTGCTGGGCCGCGGCGACGTCAAGTATCATATGGGCTATTCGGCCGACCGTGAGACACGCGGCGGGAAGAACGTGCACCTGTCTCTCGCTTTCAATCCCTCGCACCTCGAGTGGGTCAATGCAGTGGTTGAAGGCCGCGTGCGCGCCAAGCAGGACCGCGACGGCCGCGACCCCGAGCGGCGGAAGGTCTTGCCGGTGCTCATTCACGGTGATGCCGCCATGGCCGGGCAGGGTCTGGTCGCCGAGTGCCTGAACCTGACGCTGCTCGAGGGATATGCCACCGGCGGCACGATTCATATCGTCATCAACAACCAGGTCGGCTTCACCACCAACCCGGAGGACGCGCGCTCCACTCCCTATTGCACCGATATCGCGCGCGTGCTGCGCGCGCCCGTCTTCCATGTCAATGGCGACGACCCCGAGGCGGTGGTGTGGGCGGTGCAGGTCGCCGTCGACTATCGACAGACCTTCCAGCAGGACGTGTTGATCGATCTTTATTGCTATCGAAAGTACGGCCACAACGAAGGCGATGAGCCCGCTTTTACCCAGCCCAAGATGTACGAGGTCATCCGTGCACGGCCACCGGTGCGCGTGGTCTATGCCAAGCAGCTCGCCGACAGCGGCGCGGCCACGCAGGAAGAGGCCGATGCGCTGATGGAGAGGCGCGTGGCCAAGCTCGAAGAAGAGCTGGAAAAGACCCGCAAGACCGGAGCCAGGCGAAGGCTCTCCACCATGGCCGGCCTCTGGTCGCAATACCGCGGGGGACCCGACGAAGGAACGCCGGAGGTGCCCACCAACGTGCCGGTGGAGAAGCTGCGGCAATACCTCCTTTCGCTATCAAAAGTCCCCGAGACGTTCACGCCGCACGAGAAGATCCGCAACCTGCTCAACGGGCGCCGCAAGCTCGCGGAGAGCGCATCGGCGGCGGTCCCGCCGACTTTCGACTGGGGCGTCGGCGAGCACCTTGCCTTTGCCTCGTTGCTGGACCAGGGCTGCCCGATTCGTTTCAGCGGTCAGGACAGCCGGCGCGGAACCTTCTCCCACCGCCACGCGGTGCTGAGCGACATCGTCAATGGCAAGCGCTATACGCCGCTTGCGCACCTGCGCGAAGGCCAGGGCCGATTTGATATCTTCGATAGTCCATTGTCCGAGGCGGGCGTGCTCGGCTTCGATTACGGATATTCGCTCGATACCCCGGAGGCGCTGGTCTGCTGGGAGGCGCAGTTCGGCGACTTCGTCAATGGTGCCCAGGTGGTCATCGATCAATTCATCTCCTCCGCCGAGGACAAGTGGAACCGGTTGAATTCAATCGTGCTGCTCCTGCCGCACGGGTTCGAGGGGCAGGGCCCGGAGCACTCGTCGGCGCGGCTCGAGCGCTTCCTGCAGCTCTGCGCCGAAGACAACATGCAAGTCTGCAATCTGACCACGCCTGCGCAGCTGTTTCACCTGCTGCGCCGGCAGGTGCTGCGACCGTGGCGCAAGCCGCTGGTCATCATGACGCCGAAGAGCCTGCTGCGGCACAAGGGCGCCGTGTCGACGCTGGAAGACCTCGCGCAGGGCTCGTTCCGTCGCATCCTCTGGGACCCGAGCGTGGTAGCGAAGCGCGCGAAGCGCGTGCTGCTCTGCAGCGGCAAGGTCTATTACGACCTGGTCGCCGGCCGCGAGGCCAAGAAGCGGCCGGACGTGGCCATCGTGCGTTTCGAACAGCTCTATCCGCTCTCGGACGCCACCATCAAGGAGGCGCTCGATCCATATCCCGAGAATGCCGAGGTTCTCTGGGTGCAGGAGGAGCCGTTCAATATGGGCCCCTGGTATTACCTGCGCGCGCGGTGGCCCCGGACGGTGCGAACGCCCACCTGTGTCAGCCGGCCCGAGAGCGCGAGTCCTGCCACCGGCAGCGCCGCCTCGCACAAGTTCGAGCAGCAGCTGCTGGTCGATCAGGCGTTCGGCGACGCGCCCATGCGCAAGTATTGAGTGTTCTCTATATCTGCGAGGTGGTCAGCCAGCGCTTGTTCTGCTCGGTGCCGTCGAAGGTCTGGGTGGTCTTGAACTTTTCCCATTGACCGTTCTGCGCTGCCGCCGCGGTGCGGGCGAGCAGGCCGCTGCGCTCGGTGTCATCCATGGGCTTGAAGGTCGCGGCCAGATAAAGAGCCTGCTCCAGCACTCCCATGCTCTCGCAGCCGGTGATGGTCACGCTGATACCCGGGACGCTCATTGAATAGTGAAGACACTCGAGGGGATCGGCCACTCCCGCCTTGACGATGAGGCCGGCCCCGAGCGACTTCATTCCCAGGACTCCGATGCCTTCCTGCAGCGCAACCGGGACGATCTCCTTCTCAAAGCTGCGGTAATGCGCATCGAAGACATTGAGAGGCAGCTGCACGGTATCGAAATGAAAGCCGTGGGCCTTTGCCGTGTCGATCATGTGCCGGTGAATGCGCGGATCCTTATGGCCGGTGAAGCCGATGAAACGCAGCTTGCCCGCCTTGCGCGCGGCCAGCAGCGCCTCGATGGTGCCGCCTTTGGCAAAGCATCTCTCCGGATCGTCGTCGCGAATGACCTCGTGAATCTGGACCAGGTCGATGACGTCCGTGCGCAGCCGGCCGAGCGATATCTCGAGCTGCTCGCGGGCCGAAGTGGCGGTGCGGCCGTCGAGCTTGGTCATGACAAAAGCCTTCTGCCGGTAACCGTCCTGAAGCGCCTTGCCCAAGCGCTCTTCGCTCTTGCCGCCGTTGTAGTCCCAGCAGTTGTCCATGAAGTTGAGACCGTGATCGAGCGCGGTGCGCACCAGCTTCACGCTCTCTTTGTCATTCTTGGACAGACCCAGGTGGTAACCCCCGAGGCCGATGATCGAGACCTTGACTCCGGTCTTGCCCAACTCGCGCGTCTGTATCGTCGCGCCCGGCGGCAGCTGGAATTTCCCCTCGGGCACGTTGCCCGGGGTGGCTCCGCCTGCCTGCTTGTCTGCTCCGCTTGATGCGCGGCTGAGGAGCGCGACTGCGCCGCCCAATGCTGCCTGAAGGAAGGATCGACGTTTTGCCATTGGGCCTCCGTGACGAGAACTTTAAGCATTGGTCGCCGCGAGGCTAGGTCCGCGAAGGTTCAAAGCATTCCGGAGCGAAAGCGCGATCCGGCAGCCCAACCCGATGTCGGCGCGCTCAAGCCAGGGTGTCTCATCGAGCGTGGCCTCCGGCAGCCGCTCTTCGCATACCGTGCAGCGGCCGAACCGCGCTGCCTTGATGCGCCGGTCAATCAGCTCGAGAAAGCGCCGCAACCGCAGCGCGTCGTCGTGGTCGGGAACCGCGGACCCAAGAATGCCCTGCGAGAGATCGACCTCCTTGTGCGCGAGCAGGTCCTCGAGCTTTTTGGCGACCTCCGCGCCTTTGCGCAGCAGGAATGTGCGGCGGGCGGAATCGTTCATTGCGAGGCCCCTATGCCGCGCGGGCCGGCGTATACACCGCGCATGTTCTACTCCTGGTACGCCACCTGCCCGCGCGGCGCCGAGCCCGCGATGGAACTCGAGCTCGCCGAATTGGGGGCCAAAGGCATCCGCCCCTCAGTGGGGATCGTTCGCTTTACCGGTCCGCGCGAGGTCGCGCTGCGGGCCTGCTTGCTGCTGCGGACCGCGCTGCGCGTGCTCGAGCCGGTGGGTGAATTTCCCGCCATTACCGCCGACGAGCTCTATGCCGGCGTCGCGAAGCTGCCTTGGGCCGACCTCATTGCTCCTGGCCAGACCTTCGCGGTCAGCGCCACCGGCCGCACCGAGCATTTGAACCACACCCACTTTGTCGAATTGAAGATCAAGGATGCGGTGGTCGATACGCTCGGCCGCCGCGACGTGGATGTGAAGGCTCCGGACGTGCTGGTGGTCGCGCACCTGGGCAATGGCAAGTGCAGCGTCTCACTCGATCTGGTGGGTGACCTGCTCTCAAACCGCGGCTATCGCGTGCGCACCGTCGAGGCGCCGCTGCGCGAGTCGCTGGCGGCCGCGATGCTGTTGCTTTCAGGCTGGGACCGCAAGACGCCCCTGCACGACCCGGTGTGCGGGTCCGGCACCATCGCCATTGAAGCAGCGCTGCTGGCGTCGGGCCGCGCACCCAATGAGCAGCGTCCACTCGCCTGCGAGCGCTGGCCGCGCACGCAGGGAGACAAGGCGGTGCTCGACAAGCTGCGCGCGGAGTTGCGGGGGCGCGTGGTCAAGCCGCCCGAGATCCTCGCCTCCGATCGCGACGCCGAGGCGGTGGCGGCCGCGCGCGAGAACGTGCAGCGCGCTGGCGTCGCGGTGCGCGTCTTTCAGCAGGACGCGCGGGAGACGAAGCCGCTCTCGCCCGCAGGCCAGCTGGTCATGAACGTTCCCTATGGCGAGCGCCTGGACGCCGGCGGGCGCAAGCAACTGAAGAGCTTTTATCACTCGCTGGGAGTGGCACTGCGGCCGCTCGCGGGACACCGCGCGGCTGTGCTTTCGGCAAGTGAGGACTTTGAAAGCGCGTTCGGCATCCGGCCTCGAGGCGTGCGGCGCGTGCTGTGGAACGGTCCACTCCGCAGCACGCTTTACAACTACGAGCTTTAGTGGCTGCCGTCCGCTACTTCTTGGTTCCGTAGCTGTCAGCGATGTCCTTCGGCAGATCGCCCGCGCTGTGCGAACGGCCAGCCTTCTCGGCTGAATCGAAGTCGTCCTTGTACATCTCGACCTCACGCTCGGCGTCGAGGCCTGTCTTCAGCGCGTCGCCCTTCTTGGCGAAGCTGGTCGCTCCATCGCGATAGCTTTTGTCGGCGCTCTTGCTGCCCTCGCCCTCGTTCTCCAGCAGTCCCGTCTGACGTTTCTCGTCCATCGGTGCACTCCCTCGCGAATGGTTGTGTTGGGAACGTGACGATCGGGCTCGCCGATGCCAACTGCCACCGGCGCAGGGTGCGCTCGCTCGCACCCCGCTCTCGCGTGAGTGAGCACCAAAAGAAAGAGGCCGGGTCCTGTGCGGACTCGGCCTCGTTTTCAAGATTCACAAATGCTGGTGCCCAGGAGAGGATTCGAACCTCCACGGTTTTACCCGCTAGCCCCTCAAGCTAGTGTGTCTACCAGTTTCACCACCTGGGCGAAGCTTTGAGCGGTGCGGCTTCTAGCACCGCACGGCTACACGCTGCAAACTATTTGCCCTTGGGGTTGACGGCCGGCTTCGCGGGCGTGATCGGCGCAACCGGCTTGCTGACCCCAGGCTGCGCGGGCGCGGACGTCGTGGGACCCGGAACGGGCAAAACGGCGCCGCCGGTCGCCTGGGCGGGCGCGGTCTGCCCGGTCGGCAGCGCAGGCGTGGCCGGCTTCTTGTCGGTCTTCTTGCTGGCGTCCTGGGCAGCGAGGTTGCGGCGCGCGCGCAGCACTGAATCGCTGTGCGAGGAGCGGTACGCGAGCGTGAGTGAGGTCAGCATGAAGAGGATGGCGCAGCCGGTGGTGACCTTGGAAAGAAAAGTCACCGATCCGCGGCCGCCGAAGACGGTGTTTGAATTGCCGCCACCCCCCAGCGCCCCGCCCATGCCCTCGCCCTTTCCGGGCTGCAGCAAGATGACGAAGATCATGAAGATGCTGACGAGGACGTGGACAGTGGTGACGAAGGCGAACATGGGGCAGCGCGCATAGCACGGCGCGCGTTGCTCCCGCAAGCGCCGGGGAAACCGTTCAACAGCGGCCAGCACACCGGTGAGCGCTCTGGCTTTTGCGTGCTAGATCTCCATGCCACTCACTTAAGGAGGCCTCTCATCTGGGCAACGAACGCCGCAGGAGGAGCGTTAAGGGTCGCCGCCCTCAGACATGCGCGCCGCCCCTGACGGGTGTTGCGGGATGGACTTGGATTGTAGGGGTGTCGCGAACTCGTTCGTCGACCCCCACGGCCTCTAAGGCGGCGTTCCCTGCAGAGAGAAAGGGCGCTGCTAACTGACCGGCATTGGTGCTAGAGCCAGTCTTCATGGCCAACGCGCTCGAGCTTCCGCCCATCAGCACTGGCCTGCTGGCCACCGTCGAAGAGGCTGCCCTTCGCTTCGGCGTCACCCGCGCGTCGATGACCGAGGCTGCCGCACGCGCTGGCGCGGCGCTCTCGCGGAAGCTGCTGGAGAACCAGGTCGCGGGCGCGACCGTGGTCGGACTGATCGGCAATGGCGTGAAAGGCTGCGTGGCGCTGCACACGCTGCGGATCCTGCACGGCTTCGGCGCCGACTGCTCGGCGGTTTTGGCCGGTGAAGAGAAGGAGATGCGCCCGGAAACCCTGGCCGCGGCGGAGACGGTCGAGGCGCTGCGGATGACGCTGCAGCAGCCGCGATCGCCGCTGGTTCGCGGCGCGCTCGCGGACGCGGATCTGGTCCTCGATGGCCTGGTCGGCGTCGGCCTGGTCGGGGCGCCGCAAGAGCCGCTCGCGAGTCTGGTCAGGCTCTGCAACGAGGTCCGCGGGACGGCGCTGTCGTTCGAGTGCCCCAGCGGTCTCGCGCCGGACTCGGGCGAGCCGGGCGCGCCGACCCTGCGGGCGAAGACCACGCTCGCGCTGGGGCTGCCCGTCGCGGGACTGTTCGCGCCGCTGGCCTGGCAGTTCACCGGCGAGCTGTGGCTCTGCGACATCGGCTACCCGCCGGCTGCACTCGATGCTGCTGACCTGGACGGCGACGACATCTTCACCCTCAACGAGCTGGTGCGTTTGCGGTAGCCGCTACATCTCGATGAGGCCCTTGCGCAGGCCTTCGGTGACCGCCTCGACGCGATTGGTGACTTCGAGCTTCTCGTAGATGTGCTCGAGGTGCGTGCGCACCGTGGCGCGGGACAGCGTCAGCACACGCGCGGCCTCGTTGTTGGACAGGCCCTTGGCAATCAGCCGCAGGATCTCGATTTCCCTCTCGGTGAGCGGCCGCGTCGCCGGCTCCGCGCGGTTGCCCGGCGGCAGCTCGCGCTTGACCTGCTCGGCCAGGCCCTCCGCCGTTTCGGGAACGTGGAAATGCTTCAGGAGCCGCCGGGCCAGGTTGGGCTGGATCACGCTGCCGCCGGCCTTGACCTCGCGGATGGCGTCGAGGATGCGATCGCTCGTTGCGCCCTTGAGCAGATAGCCCGAGGCGCCCGCCTTAACCGCGTCGATGACCTTCTCCTCCTCGTCGAAGATGGTGAAGATCAGCACCTCGACGGCCGGCCAGCGCCGCTTGACTTCGCGGGTGACCTCGATGCCGGTCATGCGGGGCAGTCCGAGATCTTGCAGGATGACGTCGGGCTGGCGTTTTTCCAGCAGCTCCAGCGCCGCCTCGCCGGAGAGCGCGGTCCCGATCACCTCGATCTCCTGCGACTCCTGCAGGATCTTCAGCTGGTTCTTCAGGATCTGCGGCTGGTCCTCGACGATCACCACCTTGATCTTCCCGGCGGGCGGGCGTTCGGGTGCGGCGCTCATCGGTCCTGCTCCTCTCCGGCATGGACGGCCAGCTCGACGCGCGTTCCGCTGCCGGGTGCGGAAAACATCGTTACGCGTCCGCCAACTTTATTGGCGCGTTCGCGCATGTTGGCGAGACCGTAGTGGCCCTGCCGCGAAAGCTCCTGCAGATCCGCCGGCACGTAAAAACCCCCGCCGTGGTCCTTCACCGACAGCGTGGCCGTGCCGGGCGCGAAGGTCAAAGTCACCTCGACCAGAGTGCCCTTGCCACAATGCTTGCTGATGTTGGTCAACGACTCCTGAAGCACGCGGAACAGCGCCAGCGCGCTCTCGGGGCCGACGAAGCGCTCGCGGCCCACGCGCGAAAAGCGCACCTCCAGCCGGTGCCGGCCTCCCGCAAGCTTGCTGTAGTCGCCGAGCGCGGCCACCAGATCGAAGTCCTCTTTCATCATTCGCAAGCTGCGTCGCAGCTCGTCCATCGAATCTTCGGCGGCGCTGTGCAGATCCGACAATTCCTTGCGGATGGTGGGCAGGATGGCGGCGCGCGCTTCGTTGGTGCCCTGCAGCCGCGAGCGCACTTCCGAGCCGTCGATCATGTTGAGCAGGTATTCGCTCTGGATGACGACGCTGGAGAGCACGCCGCCGAGGCCGTCGTGAATCTCCCGCGCCAGGCGATTGCGCTCTTCCACGACGGCGAGCTCGCGGACCTGGTGGGTGAGCTTCTGCAGCTCCCGGTGCTTGGTGCGGTCGCGTTCATTCAAATAGACCATCACATAGACGAGGATACAGTTGATGGCCGAATACCAGAGCAGGATGAAGATATCGATTTGCACGACGGCGTGGCCGCCCAGCAATTGATCGAGCTTGGCCACCACCGGAAAGGTGAGCAGCGGCGGCACCACCGCGAGCGGCGTGGGAAAGAGCACCACGAAGAGCGTGGTGAAGAGCAGCTGCGCGGCGAGCAGCGGACTGCGCAGGCCGCCGGTAGCGCTGACCAGCCACACCAGCACGCAGAGATCGGCGCACAGGGTTGCGAAGGTAATGATGCGGCCGAACCGCTTGCTGGCAAGGAAGACGTAGTTGGCCGCGCTGTAGGCGACCATGCAGAGATAGACCGCGAAAGCGCCGGGGCCGCCGACTCCGAAGGCCTGCGACCAGGCGGGCACGCCGATGACCCCGAGGCCCAGCGCCAGGAAGGCGAGGCGCGCGTAGAAGAGCGCGCGGGCGCGGGTCAGGAAGCGGTCCTCGGTGAAGCCGCCGCGGGTGCCGCTGTTCTCGGCGGCGCCGGAAAAAAGTCCGAAGCGGCCTGCGACTCCTGCTGCGGTTGACGAGAGTGCGGCCGGGTCGATCACGGCCTGGACGATAGCAGCGCGGGTCGAGCCGGGGCAAACAACTCAGCGCGCAGGGCACGCTCTCTCGAGATCGGGATGTTTCACCAGAATGGCTCCGATGCGATCGCGCGTGACAGAGGTGGTCTCGTCGAAGAGCGGCGTGCCGCCCGCGTAGACGGTATCGAGCGGGTCGCCATAAAGATTCAGATGCAGCGCGGTCAGCTTTGCATCGACGCAGGCGGCGCGGGCACTGACGGACGGATCGGTGACGGTCGCGTTCCCGTCAGCCGTCCCTGGTGCCGCGGACACCGCTGCGTCGCGGCTCGGAGCAGGGGCCGGCTGGGCGGGGACCTTGCAGGCACTCAAGAAAAAAAACATCAACAGAGCCGGACGCATTTGCCCTCCGCGTTGCCCTTCCTTATCCTGCCGCGCTTGGCCGCGCTAGACACACTCTTCGACCTCCCGACTCCGCTTCTGTGCTGGGGCCGCGCGCTCCTGCAACTGGAGCTGTTGCGGCCGACCGGCGGCCTTGACGACCGCGCGCTGCCGCTCCTGGGCTCTCGCGAGGGCGTGCTTTCGGCCACCGCTGGAGCGGCGCTGGCGGCGGCAACGCTGCGCAGAAAGATCGTCATCCGGCCGCGCGGCGTCTTTACCCACGAGGTGCGCGAGACGCTGAAGATCTGGGGCGTCCTCCTCGACGCGGAGGCCGAGGCGACTCTGCCTTCGCTCGACTCTGACGCTGCCGCGCCGTTCTTCGCGCAGCTGATCGCCGGGCTTCCGCGGGGGGAAGTGGTGGCGCCGGCGGGTGCGCGCGCGGCGCTGGTGGCTGCCGTCCAGGCAGGGCGCGCGGCGGTGGCCCTGGTCGCCGCCGATGACGAGCTGCCCGAGCTGCCGAGAACGGTCGACCTCCCGGCGTCGGTCGAGCGCGTGCCGATCTCGCGCGCCTTCGCTGCCGCGGCGCGCGCACGGCTTTGCCGGGATTTGGGACTGCTCGCCGGCCACGCCGCAGCGGCCGCAGCCGTTCTCGCGCACGAACGAGGCTGCATCGCGCTGGTCACTTCGGCCGGAGAGCGCGAGTTCAGCCTGGACCGCCCATGAGTCGGGTGGTGATTCTGGGAGTGGGCGGGCTCGGCTGTCCGGCCGCACTGGCGCTCGCCGAGTCCGGTGTTCCGCTCGATCTGCTGCTCATCGACGACGATGTCGTAGAGCGTTCCAATCTTGCGCGGCAGATCCTCTTCCGCGAGCAGGACGTGGGCGAACCCAAGGCAGCAGCGGCAGCGCGGCGTCTGGGAGCGATGCACAGCCAGGCCAGGGACCGTGCTTCCTTTCGCGTGGATTTTGAAAATATTCGTTGGAGTGGATCAACCGGGGCGGCCTTGCTGCGCGGTGCAGACATCCTCCTCGACGCAAGCGACAACTTCGCGACCCGCTTCGTCGCCAACGACGCCTGCATCGCGGCTCGCGTGCCGCTGATCCACGGCGCCGCGCTGGGCTGGGAGGGCAGGTTGCTCACCATCCTCCCCGGCCTGACGGCATGCCTGCGGTGTCTCTTCGAAGGACCGCCGCCGGGACCGCTTCCGACCTGCGCGGAGGCCGGCGTTGCCTCTCCTCTCTGCGGCGTGGTGGGCGCAGCGATGGCCCGCGCGGCGCTGCAGGTCCTCGCTGGCAAACCCGCGGCAGGCGTGCTGCGGCGCTGGGAAGCCCGCACCGGGGCCGAGCGCCCCCTCACTCTGCGGCGGGATCCATCCTGCGCTTGTGGCATCCTCTTGCCATGTCCATCACAGTGAAGATTCCCGCGCCGCTCCGCCCGCTGACCGCGAACCAGAGCGAGGTGGTGGTGGAAGGCGCAACCGTGCAGGCGGCGGTCGACGAGCTGTCGCGCAAGTTCCCCGGACTCAAGGAGCGCCTGCTGGACGAGAAGGGCGCGCTCCGCCGCTACGTCAATCTCTTCCGCAACGACGAGGACATTCGTGGGGGAGCGGGGCTCGCCACCGCCTTGGCCGCGGGTGACAGGCTCACCATCGTGCCGGCGATCGCCGGAGGCCGCTGACCTTTGCTCTCGCCCGAACAGCAGGAGCGCTTCGCGCGTCATCTCCTCCTCGACGGCTTTGGCGGCGAAGGACAGGAGCACTTGCTGGTGGCGTCCGTTCGTATCGAAGGCGCTGGCCTCGCGGCGCGCTGGGCGGCTCGCTATCTCGCGGCCTCGGGGGTGGGCCGGCTGGACGTAGACCCGTCCTTCGCCGAAGAATGCATTGCGCTCGGGCCCTGGCTGTCGATGGGCGGAGGCTGCGTCATCTCCATCGCGCCCGCCGATGGCGCGACCCCCGCCGACAGCGCCATCAACGGCGCGACCGCGGCGCTCGACGTGTTGCGCTCCCTGGCATGACCATCGATTCTCTCGCGGCAACCGTGGGCAACACGCCGCTCGTGCGTTTGCGCAACCTGGAGCCGGAGGGCGTCGAGATCTGGGCGAAGCTCGAGTGGTTCAACCCCGGCGGCAGCGTCAAGGATCGGGCGGCGCTCGGCATCGTCAGGGACGCGCTCGACCGCGGCGAGGTCCCGCGCAAGACGCTGCTCGATTCGACCAGCGGGAACACCGGCATCGCCTATGCCTGGATCGGCGCGGCGCTCGGCGTGCGGGTCGCGCTGATCATGCCTTCGAATGTCTCGGACGCACGCAAACGCATCGCACGGTCGTTCGGGGCCGCGGTGATCTTCTCCGATCCGATGGAGCAGTCGGACGGCGCCATCCGCCTGGCGCGCAAGCTCGCGCAGGAGGGGCCCGAGCGCTGGTTCTACGCCGACCAATATTCGAACGAGGCGAACCCGCGCGCGCACGAGCAGGGGACAGCCCGGGAGATCTGGCAGCAGACCGCGGGCCGCGTCACCCACGCCGTGCTCGGCATCGGCACTGGCGGCACGGTCATGGGCACCGGGCGCGGATTGAAGCGGCTCTCGTCGAGGGTCGTTGTCATCGCGGTGGAGCCAGCGGAGGCGATGCACGGTTTCGAGGGGCTCAAGCACATGCTGTCGAGCATCGTTCCGCGCATCTATAAAGAAGCGGAGCTGGATCGGAAGCTGTCGATCGACACCGACGCTGGCTGGCACATGGCGGACCGGCTCATCCGCGAGGAAGGATTGCTTGCCGGACACAGCGCCGGGGCGGCGGCGGTGGGCGCCGTCCAAGTCGCCTGCGAGCTTGCTGCTCGAGGAGAAAAAGGCGTAGTGGTGACGCTCTTTCCCGACCGGGCGGACCGGTACCTGGTGCCCGCGCCATGACGAAAGATCTGCTGCGGGCCGTGGCCGCGCACGCTCGTTCAACCTATCCGGCCGAGTGCTGCGGGCTCGTCCTGGCCGACCTGGCGGGGCTGAACCGATTTGAACCGATCGCCAACGTAGCCGGATCGAGCGCAACCAGCACCCGTACCGTTCGCGATGGCTACGTCATGGACCCGAAGGCAGTCCTCGCGGCGCTCGCGGCTACGGACGAGCAGGGTGGGCGGCTGGTTGCCATCGTCCATAGCCATCCGGACGTGGGAGCCTATTTTTCGCGCGAGGATCGCCACATGGCGCTGGGTGGTGGCGATGAGCCGCTCTGGCCGGGCGTTCAATATCTGGTGGTATCCGTTCGCAAAGGTCTGGTCGATGACGCCCGGCTTTACCTGTGGGAAGACACCCTGAGCGACTTTATCGAGACCCGATTACCCGATATCTCGGATATTTAGACCCAGGCGAGGGCGGGTAGTAGCAGGGAAGCATTTGCTTGCCAGGGTGTACGGACGCGAGTACTGTGCGCCCGAAATTAGACTTGGAGCAAATGCCCATTATGAACCTCGGCAACACTTCGACTGGTTTTACTGTCTGGTTCACGGGCATGAGCGGCGCCGGGAAGACCACCCTCTCGCAAGGTCTCGCCAATCGACTCAAGCGGCTGGGCAAGATCGTCGACATCCTGGACGGCCCGGAAGTCGCCCAGATGCTGGCCATCGGAGGCGCGCAGACCAAGGACGAGCGCAATGCGGAAGCACGCAAGCTGACCTGGATCTGCAGGCTGGTGACCCGCGGAGGCGGCGTGATCTTCCAGTCCGCCATCGAAAGCCCGTACCGCGAGACGCGCGATGAAGCGCGCCGGCAGATCGGCCGCTTCGCGGAAGTCTTCGTTGAGTGCCCCATCGATACCCTCATCCAGCGGGATCGGTCGGGCAAGTACAAGCGCGCGCTCGCGGGTGAGCTGAAGAACCTGGTCGGCATCTCCGAGCCCTACGAGCCGCCCACGCATCCGGAAGTCGTTGTCGACACCAGCAAGCACTCGGTGGACGAGGCCGTGGAGCACATCATGGGGCAGCTGGTGGCCCAGCGGCTGCTGGATCCGACGCTGGCAGCCTTGAAATCCAGGCCCCGTGTGCAGGCGCGCAGCACCAAGACGCCGGCGCCCAGGGCCCTGCCTCCGCCGAAGGCACCGAAAGTGCAGCCCAAGGCCTCCGCTCCCGCAGCGGCGAAGCCTGTCGCGGCGCCGAAGCCCTCGGCTCCGCTAGCGGCGAAGGCCGCAGCGGCCAAGTCAGCAACCTCTTCTGCCACCAAGGCCGCACCGGCTGCTGCCAAGTCAGCGGCTCCCGCGGGAACAAAGACCGTGAAGCTCGTGGCCAAGCCTGCGGCTGCCGTCGCAGCCGGGGGAGCGAAGAAGTCAGCAGCCAGGAAGTCGGAGCGTTCGACTCCTGTTGCAGCGAAGAAGCCGCCGGCTGCGCGCGCCGCTGAGCCGCGGATCGCAGCTGGCGCCAAGAGCCGCAAGCGCTAGACTTGTAAGATGACTCCCTCCCCGGCGGCCCTGGCGAAGCGCGAGGTGGCGCTCGCGCGGCTTCGCGGGCTTGGCAGCGCGCTGGTCGCATACTCCGGAGGAGTGGACTCGGCTTACCTCCTCTCGCTTGCGTGCGAGGCGCTTGGCGACCGAGCCGTCGCTTTCACCGCGCTATCGCCGGCAATCGCGCCGGACGAGCTTGAGTCGGCGCGTGCGGTCGCGAGCCTGCTCGGCGCGCGGCACATCGAGAAGCGCTCCGGTGAATTGGAGGATCCGCGCTACGCCGCGAACCCGGTCAACCGTTGCTACTTCTGCAAGACCGAGCTGTACTCGCTTGCCGAGAGCGAAGCGCGCGCGCTCAAGCTGGGCGCGGTGGTCTCGGGCACGAACGCCGACGAGCTTGCGGATTACCGGCCTGGGCTACAAGCCGCCGGCGAGCACTTCATCGTGCAGCCGCTTGCCGAGGCGGGGCTCACCAAGGACGAAATTCGCGCGCTCAGCCGCGCGGCAGGTCTCCCGACCTGGGACAAGCCACAGCAGCCATGCTTGTCGTCGCGTATCCCCTACGGCACCGAGGTCACCGCCGGACGGCTGCAGCAGCTGGCGCAGAGCGAGATGGCGCTCCGGAAGCTCGGCCTGCGAGAGTTCCGCGTGCGGTATCACGGCGAGGTCGCTCGCATCGAGGTGGGCGCAGCCGAGCTGGAAAAGTTGGTCGAACTGCGCGCCGAAGCGTCTGCCGCGCTGCGGGCCGCGGGCTTCAAATACGTCAGCCTGGATCTGGAGCCGTTCCGCACCGGCCGGCTGAATGAGGGACTCGTTTTGCTTCGGCGAGCCTGACGCTTCACCGTTGCGACCGGACACAAAAGCCATCCGGCATTCAGCATTTTTTCTCCACCCTCATCGGACGATCGACGGCTTTCGGGCAGGCGCTCGCCTCCTGTACTTTGCGCTCGCTTGAATCATCCGCGCTTTGCCTGGAGGTCGCCGCAGTGCAGCCCATCGAAAGACCCAACCCGCGCCCGCGGCACACTCGTTTCATCCTTGCCGCGGCGCTCGTCGCCGTCGGCTGTTCCAGCAGCGGCGGCGGTTGCGGCGGCTCCTGCGGCGGCGCCTTCAAGACCAGGGACGCGCAGGGCCGCGCCATTGTCTTCACCGGCTCGAAGCTCGACAACGTCGCGCAGGTGCGCGTCACCCGCAAAGGCTTCGACTTCCTCAACGCCACGCACCTGAACGACCTGATCGGTGATCTCAACAACAGCACCAGCGGCGGCCTCAGCCTCCCCTGCATAGATGCGGGCGTCTTGCTCAACGCGTGCGGTTTCGGCACCGGCTTTCACTTTTCCCTCATTGCGGGCGACGCCAATTTTAATGGCGTCTGTGATCCCGGCGAAGGCACGCCACTGCACATGTCCTTCAAGGATGTGAGCTGGACGCTGCTGCCTTCGACCGCGAGCACCGCGGGTACGCTCCGCGCTCACATCATTTCGCACGTCAAGACAGGCGATATCTATATCCGCACCAGGGAAGCGCACTCGAGCCTGTGCAGCGGGAACACGCCCATCCAGGCGCGCGTGAAGTACGACGACGAGCTCCCCGGCCTGCCGCAGCAGGACACCGCAATCGATCTGGACATCCAGTTCTCAACCGCTCCCGACGGCCGCCTCGAATTCAATTTCAGCGACGCGTCGCTCGGCACGCTGGTGACGAACTTCCAGCCGGCCGCGCTCGTCATCGACAACATCGCCGGCATTGACCCCGTGCCTGTTGTGAATGGCACCTCGTACGGCGATGGCTGCGGCAGCGGCGGCGGCGCTTACGCCACCACGGATGGCGCGGGCGCCCTGAGCTGCGGCGGCCTCTTCGGCGCCATCAACGCCGACTGCAATGTGGACCAATCCAGTTCCGGTGGCCTCTGCTCCATCGTGCAGTACGTGCGCGGCTACCTTTTCAATGCGATCAAGAATCGATTCCAGACCCAGATCGTTTCGGTCATCCGCCAGCAGATCGACAAGCGTCGCTGCCAGCGCTCGGCCGATCTGGCCGGCGCCGCCAAGGATTGCAACACCACCAACTTCCTTTGCCCCAACGACGACGATGGTCACGCGCTCGACTGCGACACCGGCCGCGGCGTCTGCGTGGCCCGCGGCCAGAGCCCGCAAAATCCGCCCTCGCACGAATGCGAGCCCATCCAGTCAGGCATCGCCGGCGAGATCGACGTCAGTGATTTGACCCAGAAGGTCGGCTTCCCTCCCAACACCAGGCTCGACCTGTTCGTCGGCCTTGGCAGCAAGACGGCGGGCCCGCAGGTCGACGCGAACGGCGTGCAATTCTCGGCCACGGCCGGCACCCAGCCGGCCTCGAACTCCGTGGGGCTGTGCGTCAAGCCCACCGCCGCGACCGACTTCCCGCCACCGCCGCCGATGGACTTCGACGACACCAGCATCCAGCCCCCAGGTGTCGCGGGCTACGCGCTCGGGTTCTCCCTCGCCAGCGCCATGCTCAACCGCGGCTTCCTCGACGCCTACAACGCCGGAATGCTCTGCGTCGCCATTACCAACAAGACTACGGCGTTCATCTCGAGCGGCCTGTTCAAGACGTTCCTGCCGTCGCTCGGTCTGGTCACCGGCGGCAAGGACGTCCCCATGGTCATCCTGCTGCGGCCCACGCAGCCGCCGTCCGTTCGCATCGGCAAGAACACCACCACCACCAACTCTGAGGGTACGCTCGCTGCCGGCGACCCGCTGATCACGCTGTCGCTCAACAAGATGAACCTGGACTTCTACGCGCTCGTCGACGAGCGACAGGTCCGCATCTTCACGCTGCAGGCCGACATGCTGATGCCGCTCGGGCTGCGCACCTTCGCCGATCCGAACGCGGACACGCTGCAGCCGGTGCTCGGCTCGCTCGACACGGTACTGACCAACATCAGCGCGCTGTCCCCCAAGGGAACTCCCTACGGCGCGGCGGACATGCTTGCAGAGGATCCGGGCGTGGTGAAAGACCTGCTCGGCGCCGCGGTCCGGCTGGCGCAGCCGCTGCTCGCGGGCGTACTGAAGCCCATCACGCTTCCGGGCTTCCTGGGTCTGAAGGTCGGCGTGACCGGCCTCGCCGGCGCCGTCCCGCTGGCGAACGTCACTACCGACGGCTACGCGCACCTCGCACTCTGGGCCACGCTGAAGGACTGCGCAGCCGGCTGCCAGCAGGTCACCGTCAAGGCGGGCGCCAGGGTGATGAACACCGTTGTGCCCGACGACGTCGAGGAGATCCGCCAGGGCCAGTATCCCAGCATCGAGCTCGAAGGCAGCGCCGTCCTTGCTCACGCCGATTCACGCGCCGAGTTCACTTACCGCGTGGATGGCTCGCTCTGGTCGCCGTGGCTCTCGGGGCCGAAGCTGGTCATCCGCGATCCGCTCTTCATCGTGCAGGGCCACCACCTCATCGAGGTGACCGCGCGCGAGCAGGGGGACGACCACACCATGGACCCACAGCCAGTGGCCGTGGACTTCTTCGTCAGCTACGAGGCTCCAAAGGTAGAGCTTTACCAGCGCACGGACGGCACCGTGGTGACGCGCGCGAGCAGCCCGGCCTCGGGCGGGGCACTGCGCTACAGATACCGGATCGACGGAGACCGTCTCTGGACGCAGCCCGGCGCCGCACGTACCTGGGCGCTCGCGGAGTTGGGCGGCCTCGGCTTAAACGCCAGCGTCAGCGACGAAGCCGGGCGCTCGACGCAAGTGCACTTTGGTCCGGAGGAAGTGGCTGCGCAGGTTCAGGTCGGCCGCACCGGGTGCGGGACCTCGTCGCAGGCAAACGCGTGGAGCCTCTTGCCGCTCTTTGGCGTCGCGCTCCTCTGGCGGCGCCGTCAGAACGGATCAAGCTCGCGCGGGTAGAGCACTTCCAGCAGTGTGAGGCCGTGGGGCGGGGCGGTTGCGCCCATCCACGGCCTCGCGCCCCTCGCCAGTGCCGCGAGCGTTTGCGGCTCTGCGAGGCCCAGCGCCACCAGCGCCAGATGGCCAGCGAGGTTGCGGACCTGGTGCTTTCGGAAAGCACGCCCTTCCACTTCGAGAAGACCGCTGTCGTCGAGCGACCAGCGAGAAAGCGGCGGGGCGGGCTTGCGATTCGAAGCCGGAGAAGCGAGCCCGGTGATTTCCGGCAGCGGTGCCAGGCCCTCCAGTGCCTGCCGCGCGCGATCCCAGTCGGGGCGGGCGTCGGCCCCCAGATAAAAGGCTCCCTCAATGCGCGCGCCGGCGCAGAATCGATAACGGTAGCGCTTTCCGATTGAACTCGCCCGGGCATGGAAAGACGGCGACGCCGTCACGGAGGCGACCAGGCTCGCGCCTTCAGGCAGGCGCAGCCGCGACAGATCCGGATCGCGCCCGGAAGCGAAGCTCGCCACTTGCCCCACCGCGTGAACGCCAGCGTCAGTGCGCGAGGCGCCGTGAAGCACGTACCGCTTGCCGAGCAGCGCGCAGAGCGCATCTTCCAGCGCCCCTTGCACCGTGACGTGGCCCGGCTGTTTCTGCCAACCTCGAAAAGCGCCCCCGTCGTAGGCGAGCTTCAAGGCATACGTGCGCTTCAAGAGCTTTTCAGCTCAAGGCGCGCGCGCGACCGCGGGGGTGGCCTCGCCGAGCAGCTGCTCGCGAAGGATGACGCGCATGGTGAACACGCCGGAGTTGAAGGCCGAGATGATCGAGCCGCCCTTTTTTCCGACGGTCAGGTCGCCCGCGAGGAACAGCCCGCGCACGTTGGTCTGTCCGCCTTCGCCCAGGGTCGGCTCAC
The DNA here is from genome assembly GCA_025358085.1 of Deltaproteobacteria bacterium. Classification (GTDB taxonomy): domain Bacteria; phylum Myxococcota; class Myxococcia; order Myxococcales; family 40CM-4-68-19; genus JANYKT01. Next base: position 21,833 of record JANYKT010000054.1, read on the forward strand.
CGCCCTTCAAATCGATGCCGGTCGATTGCAGAAAGCCCGCCGGGGTCGAGCCGCCGAGTGCATAGACGACGTGATCGTAGGTGCGCGGATCGATCTGCGCGAACACCGCACGCGGCCGGCCGCTGTCGACCTCGAGGCGAGTGACGTCGGTGGGCATGAGGAATTCGAGGCCTCCTGCTGCCGCGATACCTTGCATGTCCGCGAGGTTGATCTGGTTCATGCGGCTCAGCTCCGCCTTGCGGTAGCTCAGGTCGACGTGGAAGCCCTTCGAGACCAGGTAGTGCGCGAAGTCAGCCGCCGAGTCGCCGCCGCCCATGACCAGCGCGCGCTCACCCTGCAACTTCTCGGAGGTCACGTCGAAATGGACGCGCCCGCGCAGCTCATTGCGGGGAATCTTGTAGTCCGGCACGTTGGGCTTACCGAGTATGCCGATGGCCACCACAACCACGCGAGCGACGTACGTTGCTTTGGGCGTTCGCACCTCGAAGCAGCCGTCGTCCATGCGCGCAATGCTGTCGACGCCCTCGTCGTAACGGACATCGACCTCCCACTGCTTGATGGTCTGGTCGATGAAGTCCAGCGTCTGCTGCTTGGTGCCGTCGACGATGCAGACGCGCCCTTCGCACACCGCCGGAATGCCTTTGTAGACGGCGTCCACACGCTTCTCGTCCGGGTAGAACTTGCGAATGGCGTACGAGTGCAGCGGCCCCTTTTCCAGCACGACGATGCGGCTCGGGGGCAGGCCGGCATCGCGCGCCTCCACTGCGGTGGAAATGCCGGCCGGACCTGCTCCGACGATGAGGAGATCGTGAGTCATTCCCCTATTATCGTGCCCGCACGGTGATCGTGCAATGACGGCTCAGGCTGCCCGGCTCTTTACCAGCATGGCGATGGCGTTTGCGGCGGGATCGGTCAGCGACTCGAACGCTAGCCCGATGCCCGGTACGTCGAGACCGCGCGGCGAGACCTTCTCCGGATGCTGCTGGCGCACCACGCGAGCCTGGGCCCGGACGGTGTGCTCGGCGTCCAACTCCACCTCGACGTGGGCTTGACTGGCGCTCGAGATACGTGCGTCGTCGAGGAGAAACAACCCGCCCACCGAGAGATCGGTCGCGACGGCATGGATGAGCGGCGCGTCCCCGACCGTGACGAGCACCGGCAGGAGGATGCGAGCTCGTCGGTAAAGGCGGTGTTCGAGATTCATCGGACCTCATGATGATGCGATCGGAGGGCAAGCCGCAACGGCACCGACCGCCCCGCGCCGTGTATGGTAGGGCCAGGGGGGCGCGCAGAGAAGCCCCGACGCGCGGGTCGGCGTCGGATGGTCCTTTCTTGGACAGGTAAAAACGGGCGCGTTCTGGCGCCTTCGACCTGCTATCTATACGTTAGCCGGTATCCTACCCACCGACTCGCCGGCTAGGTGATGGTTGCCGTGCTCTGGGGTGGCAAGTAGACTCGTCGTTAATGAAGGAGGTGTCATGAGCAGGAAGGACAGTCACCACGGCAATCTCTCGTGTTCCTTCTGTGGAAAGGGGCAGCGAGAAGTCCGCAAGCTCATCGCCGGCCCGACTGTCTACATCTGCGACGAGTGCATCAAGCTCTGCAATGACATCATCGCTGAAGAATCGGAGCGTGAGGAGAACCGCCCCGCGGTGGCGCTGCCGGCCCCGGTCGAGATCAAGACCTTCCTGGACGACTATGTGATTGGCCAGGAACACGCAAAGAAGATCCTCGCGGTCGCGGTCTACAATCATTACAAGCGGATCTACTCCAAGAAGCCGTCGCGCCAGCGCCCTGGCATGCAGGCGGCCCGCGCGCAGGGCGATCAAGACGTCGAGCTCCAGAAGTCGAACATCTTGCTCGTCGGGCCCACTGGCTCGGGCAAGACGCTGCTGGCCCAGTCGCTCGCCCGGTTCCTCAATGTTCCTTTCACCATTGCTGATGCCACCTCGCTGACCGAGGCGGGCTATGTGGGCGAGGACGTCGAGAACATCATCCAGAACCTGCTCCACGCTGCCGACTACGATGTCGAGAAGGCGTCGCGCGGGATTGTCTATATCGACGAAATCGACAAGATCGCTCGCAAGGGGGACACGCCCTCTCCCACCCGCGACGTCGGAGGCGAGGGCGTCCAGCAGGCGCTGCTGAAAATCATTGAGGGCACGCGCGCGAACGTCACGCCCCGCGGCGGCAAGAAGTATAACCAGCAGGAATACATTCAAGTTGATACAACGAATATCTTGTTCATCTGCGGCGGGGCCTTCACCGGGCTGGAGAACATCATCCGCCGGCGCACGGGCGAGAAGGGCCTGGGCTTCGGGGCGCAGATCACCGCGAAAGACAATCGCGGCGTGGGCGAATTGCTCGCGCTCATCGAGCCGCAGGATCTGATCAAGTTCGGTCTCATCCCCGAATTCTGCGGCCGCCTGCCGATGCTGGCGACGCTCAGCGATCTCAGCGAGGATGATCTCGTCACCATCCTCACCCAGCCCAAGAACGCGCTCGTCAAGCAGTACCAGAAGCTGTTCGAGATGGAGCGCGTGAAGCTCAGCTTCACGAAAGAGGCGTTGCGCGCCATCGCCCACGAGGCCATGCGGCGCAAGGCGGGAGCCCGCGGTCTGCGCGCCATCATGGAGAACGCCATGCTCGATATCCAGTACGACGTGCCGTACCGGGAGAGCATCAAGGAGTGCAAGATCACCGAGGGCGTCATCACCCGCGGTGAGGAGCCCACGCTGGCGTTCGAGAAGGACCGGAAGTCCGCTTAGTCGCAATGCCACTCAGTTAAGGAGGCCTTGGGCAACGAACGCCGCAGGAGAAGCGTGGGGGTCGCCGCCCTCAGACATGCGAGCCGCCCCTGACCGGGGTTGCGGGATGGACCTGGGTTGCATGGGGCGTCTCGAACTCGTT
>JANYKT010000076.1 GCA_025358085.1 Deltaproteobacteria bacterium
GAGCGCGCTACTCCCGCTGAGGACCTCGCCCCGGTCGAGGGCCACAACGAGATCTGCGCCGTCCTCCGGAAGCTCCCGATCGGCGAGGAGCCAGAGCCGCTCATCCCGCTGGTAGACGATGCGGCCGGACCTCGCGAGTCCCAGCCGCTCCACACGATCTCGCCAAGGCTGCGCCCCGAAGGACGCGCCGGCGTAACCCAGTCCCACGCGGAGGGCTGCGACGAGCAGGCTGCGATCGATGAGTTCCGGCGTCGCGCGCTCGATCGCCGCCCGGATAGCCGCGAAATAGGCAGGAAAGTCGCCGGTCCGGTCAGCGACGAACGCCTCGACCAGCCGAGCCGCGATCGCCACCATGGCGTACCCGTTGCGGTCCGCCGCAGCCAGGCAGGAATCAAGGACAGCGCGAGCCTCCTGCAGGCGCGACGCGCGAGCCAGCGCCTCGGCACGGGCAAGCTGCGCGCGTGCGACCTCGTACGCGGCTCCGACACGCCGGTACCAAGCCTCCGCGCGGCCAGCCGCGGTCTCCGCCTCATCGATCTTCCCGCGCTCGAGAGCCCGCTCGGCAGCGCGCAGATCCGCATACGCGTCGCCGGATTCGTAGCCGGGGCGAGGCGGTGATCCCTCCGCGGAAGAGAGCGCCCAGCGCTCGAGGCGCGCCAACGGCGACTGGACCGGACCGCCTAAGGCACGCTCGACATGCTCGCGGGCCATCGCGCGCTCACCGCGAAGTTCACACAGCAGCGCGAAGTCAAGTTCACACATCGGGCGCAACACCGCGAATCCCGGATCGTCGGCCAGCCCGGAGGCAATTCGCACCAGCTGTTCGGCGCGCGCCAGCAGGCCGCATCCCATCGCGCACCGGGCAAGGACATGTGCGGTAAAGGCAAGGAACACACGGTCCGAGCGTCTTTCCAGGAAATCCGAGACCGCGAGTTGCAGCAGGAGGGCCTCCGCGAACAATCCCCGGCGATACAGAACGCCAAGCTGGAAGATCGATGCGAGGCTATCAGGGAGGTTCGCAGCCTCGAGTCCGCCCTCGATGTCGGCCACCTCTTTTTGCCTGGCCACCGCGGTGGCGAGATCGATCCGATCGAGCGCAATCAGGGCCCCGACTTCCACCACCAGCACGAGCGGGTCGACAGCCGGGTCCTTGCAAAGCCGCTGGGCGAGGCGGGCCCGGCGTATCCACGCCAATGCCCTATGGGGCCGGTCCTCGAACAAGTACGACAATCCGAGAGACACCGCCCGCAGCGCCTCGACGCGGGGGAATTTGCGCGCTACAGGCCCCAGGCGGCGCAAGGCGAGGCGAGCGCTCGCGAGATCACCGCGGCAGATGTTGAGGTCCGCCAGTGCCGTCACCACCTGGACCCGCCCCGCCCCGGTCGCGTGGCGCGTGGCGTACTCGATCTCCAAGGCCGCGCCGTTCGCGTCGCCGCAGTGAAGCAGCGCTTCCGCCCGCAGCACACGGATGCGGCAAGCGACCGGCGACGAGTGTAGCCCTGCCGGTACAGGTTCGAGGGTGTGGCGGGCGGCTTCGAAATCGCGCCGGCGGAGCTGCTCACGGGCAAGCGCGACCTGGCATTCCGCCAAAAGAGCGGGATCGGCTGCGCCGATTTCCCTGAAGAGGAGCGCGAGCGAGGTTGCGCCGACGGCGCTTCGAGCATGCGAGTGCAGTTGAAGCAACTCGAGTGATCGCCGCGGCTCACCCGAATGAGCGAGCGCGCGGCAGGCGAGGACCAGAGCCTGCGGATCGCCCGGCGCAGTCTCCATCAAGCGTTCACCCCGCTTGGTCAAGATCGTCAATGGCTCGGCTCTTCCGGGGACTTCGCAGCTATTTTATAGAAGACTTCAAGGGTCGCCGCCTTCCCCGGGCTGCTCGGGCACCAGCACGAACGCATGGGACTCTCCCGCCCGGGTGGTGCCCTTCCCCGCGATCTCCCCACGTTCGTTGATCGAATATGCCACGTTCAAAATGAGCGGGGCGTCCGGGCCAATGAGGGTATTCAGATCCTGCATTCCCTGTCCGCGCCGCCACACGAAAGCATGCGAGTACGCCGGAAGCGCGTAAAAGCTGACGGTACCGGAGCCGCCCACGACGACGCCATCGGCGCTGATGCCCAGGGCGACGCTGCCCGGGTCCTGGCCGACAGTGCCGAGCAACTCGCCATCTCCCGTGGGTCCCCACAGCGCAGCCAGAACGTTTCTATCACTTTGATCACTGACCCCACCCGCCACCTGCGTGGCGTCGTTGAGCGCAACCGCCTCCACGAAGTTGCCAGCCAAGCGTTGGAGGAGCGTACGCCGGCCCCTATTCCAAAGGAACGATTGGAAATGGCGGTTGGTCGCGTCAAACGAGATGACGGCCACTTCGCGCCGGCAATTGATCGCCGACGGCAGCGAGTAGCCTCCACCGAGGCTGCCGAGGTCGGACATCAGGCCATCTTCCCAGATGAACGCCGCGGTAGGGGGAATCCCGAAGGGCGGCCCCGCTGCACCCGCGAGCGACGAGGTGCCGACGATCGACGCGCCCCGTCCATCTTCAGCTCCCTCGCAATCGCTGGCCAGGAAGGCCTCCGAATCGGTGCCGCCCAACGTGCCGAGATCATGGATGCTGCGGTCGCGCCAGAGGGTCGCGCGCATCTGGGTGCCCGCGTAGGTATCGGCATCCGGCACGGCGTTGTGGGCAAACCCGACCACCAGGCCGCGATTGGTGATCGCGTTCGCCCAGCTCGCGTGCCCGTCAAGCTCTTGCAGGCGGTGGACCCCTGCGCCGTCCCACAGGACCGCGTGGTCATACGGCCTGCCATTCCGCGGGTTGATATCCCGTCGTCGGCGGCGCCCACGATCAGGCCTTGTTCATTGACGCCGTTGGCGTTACTGCCGCCGCCCCCGACGTTGGCGTTCGGCAGGTTGGGCAGCGCCCGCAGCACGCCGTTGCTCCACACCGCGCCGGAGACGTAGCCTTGCGCGGTGAACGCAGAGACGGCCAGAGTCCCGCGCGAATTGAACGGCCCGGGCGTGAAACTTACATCGTCGAAATCGTAAAATAGGCTCTGCGGGCCCCCGAGGGTGCCTACGTCATATAGACGATACTTGACGACCTCTCTCGGCTCGGCATGGCCAGGCAAGGACCAAGCCCCACCGAGCGCCAGATAGACCGCCGCGCACCACATCGACTTCGCTGCTGGCATGACGAAGCCCCTTGTTTCCGTAACGATAGGAGGGTCGGCGCGGCGAGCACCCGGGTTTGTGACGAGGCGTGCAAGGGCGGGGCGAGGCGCGCGGAATCCGGGCTGAGCTGTTGCGCGCACGTGAGCAACCGCGGGCGGCTCTAGATCGAGTTGCCGAACAAATCGCGGATCCGCCGACGATAGGTGCGGCTCATCCTGAGCTGGGTTCCGCTCTGCAGGAGCACCTGGAAGTCGCCGCTGAGCATCGGCTGGAACTCCACGACCCGATCGAGGTTGGCGATGGTCACGCGGTGGATGCGCGCGAAACGATCACGGGCAGCCTGGATTCAAAGGAGGTGATGGTCTCCCGCAACAGGTGCGAGGTGGCTCCCATATGCAGGAGCACATAGTTCCCGCCGCCTCGATTCAGTCGATGCTCTCGAGCTTGATGCGCAGGACCCCTGCGCGGCGGGCCGTTTCGAGTAGGCTACCACCCGGATGGCAGGCGCGAGTGGACAGAACGATTCCTGTCGGACCCTGCTCCGCGGCTTGAAGTTCCTATGGTCGGAACTGGGCTTGATTGTCGAAGCGCACGGCCTTCTGGGTCGCGAAAGGGAGCGGCGCCGCCGGCACCAGGGAGACCTGCATCCCCAGCGCCTTCGCGGCGGCAAACTCCTTCTCGATTTCCCCGGACCCGCTTTCTGAATAGAAGTAGCCGGGTAGCAACCGGAAATCGCAGTCGAGCCGGTCTTGTTCGACGAAGAGCGCGATCCGCTCGATCGCCGCGCGCTGCGCTTGGGCCGCGAGCTTCGCGCCCGCCTTGCCGAAGCTTTCAATGAGCTTGAACCACCGCGTGTCGAGCGCCTCGGTCACATGCGCGGTCGTAGAGCCGGTCACGCCATTTCCGATGGTCCCCGCCTCCAGCAGCGCCACACGCTTGCCGGCCTGCTGAAGGAGGAGAGACGCGGTGACTCCCGCGATCCCGCCACCGATGACGCAGACGTCCACGGAGACGTCTTCACCGAGAGGAGCGAAGGACCGACTGGGAGCCGATTTCAGCCACAGGGACTCGGGAGCTTTTTCCACTGCCAAACACTACGCAGCGGTCGCGTGAAGCACAGCAGGCGAGCGCCGTTTTGCCAGTTATTGCAGGCGCTGCGCCTGCGCCACGGCTTTCGAGAAACCCCCGGAGGAACTCAAATGGACGCAATCGAACTGCTCAAGTCACAGCACGAAGAAGTGAAGGCCCTCTTCAAGGAACTTGAAAAAGCCAAGGGCGGGAGCAAGGAGATGCTCTTCGATGAAATCGCCGACGCGCTCGCGCTGCACGCGACCATCGAGGAGAAACACTTCTATCCGGCGACGAAGTCCGCGCGAACCGAGGACATGCTGCGCGAGGCCGTCGAGGAGCATCTGGGAGTGAAGCGGATCATCGCGGACCTGCTCGAGAGCGACTCGTCGGACCCCCAGTACGACGCCAAGCTCAAGGTGCTCAAGGAGCAGGTGGAACACCACGTCGAGGAGGAGGAGAGCGACCTTTTCCCAGCCGTGAAGAAGGCGATGAGCAAGGAACAGCTCCGGGAATTGTGCGTCGTGATGCAGGACGCCGCCGCGGAGATCGAAAGCGAAGGGTCGCCGCGCGACAACGTGCCAGCCGAGACGGGGGCTCCCGCGCCAATCGAATAGTCTCACGATTCATGGACGTGATCACCGAGACGCCGGAAGGGCTGGCATGTCCTTCCGGCGGCTTCGTGCTGGACCCGCTCGCGCCGGTCGCACGCGCGGTCGTCACGCATGCGCACGGCGACCACGCCCGCGCAGGCAGCGCCTCGTATCTCTGCCACGCAGATTGCGAGCCGCTGCTGCGGCGCAGGCTGGGCGCGGATGCGGCCATCCAGACGCTCCTATTCGCTGCCAATCTTTCGATGGGGGGATCCGGCCCGGGTGGCGGGCGAGATCCTTTCCTGGTGGTCGGGCAACTCCTCGAAGGCGTCGATCCTCTTTTGTTACGCGCTGGGCAAGGCAGAGAGACTGCTGGCCGAACTTGCCCGCCTGACGGACCGGCCCTGCTTCGTGCACGGCGCCATCGAGAACGTGGTTGAAGTCTATCGCCAGCTCGGGGTCCCACTGCTTCCGACACGCACGATCGCCGATGCTGGCGAGAAGAAGTTCGCGGGCCAGCTCATCCTCGCGCCCATCACCGCGCGCGGCTCGCCGTGGATGAAACGGTTCGGCGACTTCGAGACCGCGTTCGCTTCCGGCCTCTTGCGGGTGCGCGGCACCCGGCGGCGGCGCGGGTTCGACCGAGGCTTCGTCATTTCCGACCACGCCGATTGGGGCTCCGTGCTGCGAACCATTCGCGAGACGGGTTGCTCCCGGGTGCTCGCGACGCACGGCTTCGCGCAGCCGCTCGCGCAGTTCGTGCGTGAAACGATGGGCCTTTCCGCCAGCGCGGTCGGGGCGGTGACCGAGCAGGATCCGGAGGGCGATTGAGGCGCTTCGCGGAGCTGTACGAAGCGCTCGACGCCACCACCTCCACGAACGCGAAGGTGGCGTCGATGGTGGCGTACTTTCGCGAGGCCGCGCCCGGCGATGCGGCGTGGGCGCTGTACTTTCTCTCGGGGCGCAGGCTCAAGCGGCTGATCGCGCCGCGACTGCTCGCGGTTTGGGCCATCGAAGTGACCGGGACGGCCCCCTGGCTGTTTGATGAATCGCTGGGCGTGGTCGGGGATCTGGCGGAAACGGTGGCGTTGTTGCTCGACTCACGCTTGCCGGCACCGCGAAGGAACGAAGGCGCCGGTCCGCGGCTGGCGGAGCTGATCGAACGGCGATTGTTGCCGCTGCGGGAAGGGAGCGAGGAGGAGAAGCGGGCGCTCGTGGTCGCGCTTTGGGAGTCGCTCGAGATGCGCGAGACCTTCCTGCTCAACAAGCTCGTCACCGGGGAGCTGCGCGTGGGCGTCTCGGACACTCTTGCGGTCCGCGCGGTGGCCCAGCGGGCCGGGCTCGAGCCTGGGGTCGTGTCGCACCGGCTGATGGGCAGCTGGACACCTGGCGCGGCCATGTTCGAGGCGCTGCTGCTGCCGGGGGATGCCGAGGCCCACGTCTCGCGGCCGTATCCGTTCTTCCTGGCTTCGCCGCTGCAGGATCCCCTGGCAGCACCGGTCGCCCAGCTGGCTCCGGCTCCTTCACCCGCGAGCCCGGTTTTGGCCGCGCTGGGCGAGCGCGCGCTCTGGCTCGCCGAGTGGAAGTGGGACGGCATCCGCGCGCAGCTCGTGCGTCGCGCGGGTGAACGCTGGCTCTGGTCACGCGGCGAGGAGCTCATCACGGACCGTTTCCCGGACCTTCACCCCCTGATGCGCGCGCTGCCCGACGGGACGGTGCACGTCTTCGAGCTGCACTTCGAGGGCATCGCGGCGAGCCCGCGGCATAAGAGCGGCATTGCGGTGCGATTCCCGCGCATCGCCCGCTGGAGATTGGACAAGAAGCCACCCGAGGCCGACACGCTCGAGACTCTGCGTGCGATGATCCGCGCATGAAATGGTCCCTGCCTTTGCTCTGCGCCTGCAGCGTGGCGCAGCGTCCCATTTTGCCGCAGCCTTCTGGCGGACTCGCGACCGTGATGGTTCCCGGATACAAGGGCAGCTTTCTCGTCGATGAACACGGGGACCGCGCCTGGCTCAATCCGGAGGCGGTGCTCTCATCGGGGGACAAGTCGCTTGCGCTTCCGTTTCCAGGAGAGCGGCCGCAGAACGCCTTCGGCCCGCTGCACCCCGACGGCCCGCTGACGAAGCTCGGGGTCTTCTTCGTCAAGCGCGACGTCTATCTGGGCTTTCTCGAATTCGCGCAGCGCGAGCTCCCCGGTCCGGTGGCGTTCTCGTACGACTGGCGCAAGGACATCCGCGAGTCGGCGCGCGAGCTCTGCGAGACCATCCGGCGGCTGCCGGTCGAGCGCGTCGACCTGGTCGCGCACAGCCTGGGCGGCCTGGTGGTCATGCACTGCCTGCGCAGCGGCGCGCCGAAAGTGCGGCGGGTGGTTTTTGCCGGCACGCCGTTCGAGGGTGGCGCCGAGATCCTGAAGGACTTTGTCGCCGGGGCCAAGACCGGCCGCAACACGGCACTGCTCTCGAAGGAGGCGACTTTCTCCTTCCCCGCCGCGTTTCAGCTGTTGCCGCCGGCGGGAGACTTTACCGCGGCCGAGCGATGGCTCTCGGGCGGGTGGGGCGTCTTTGCCGACCCGTTGATTCGCGCCGACGCCGCCTACCGCGTGCAGCTCGAGCGGATGCTGGCGCTGCATCGCGAAAGCTGGAACGCGCTGACCGGCTTCCGGGGCACGCCGGACGCGCTCGCCATCGTCGGCACGGGCCGGCCCACGGTCTCGCTGGTGCACCCGGCGGATCTCGATCATCCCGAGCGCCAGGACGGGGACGGGAGCGTCCTCGTCACCAGCGCAACGCTCAAGGGCGCGCAGGTGTTCAGCACGCGAGCCGAGCACACGGAGCTCCTGCTCGACGGCGCAGTCCAGCGCGCCATCGTGAAATTTCTTGGCGCGCGTCAGTGATGGGCTCCCCGCGGGCGCCGCGGTGACCGACCGCTTCCTCGCGCTGCGCTCGCGCGACTTCCGCCTCCTGCTCCTTGGCCAGGCCATCTCGCTCGCCGGTTCGCGGATGAATGAAGTCGCGGTCATCTGGCAGCTCTATCTGCTCACGCACTCTCCACTGGCGCTTGGCATGCTGGGTTTCTTCCGCGTCATTCCGGCGATCGTCTTCGCGCTCGGAGGCGGGGTCCTCGCGGACGCCGTCGACCGTCGCCTGCTGATGCTCGTCAGCCAGTGCGCGCTCACCCTTTCCTCGCTCGGTCTCGCGTAGGCGACCTGGTCGGGCTCGGTCAGCGAGTGGAGCATTTACGGCCTCTCAGCGTTTGCCGGCGTGGGCTTTGCCTTCGACCTTCCGGCGCGACAGGCGCTGGTGCCGCAACTCGTGCCGCGCGAGGCGCTGCCCAACGCGCTCAGCCTCATGCCACCGTTTTCCAGATCGCGACGATTGCCGGGGCGGCGCGGTGCTGGCCTCGTTTGGCGTGCTCCCAATCTACGTCATCGACGTGCTCTCGTTCGGCGCCGTCATCGCGGCGCTTCTCGTCATGAATCATCGCGTCCCGGGCCGTGGGCTGGTCCACGTCAGCGCGCGCGCGGTGCTCGAGGGGCTGGGCTTTATCCGCAACACGCCGCTCATCTGGCCCACCATGCTGCTCGACTTCATCGCGACTTTTTTTGGCGGTTCCATGCTGCTGCTGCCCATCTTCGCGGACCAGCTTTTCCGCGTTGGCCCGCGCGGCCTCGGCTTGCTCTACGCGGCGCAGCCGGTAGGCGCCGCCATCACGGGCGCAGTGCTCTCGCTGAGGCCGCCCATCCGGCGGCAGGGCGCGACGGTACTTGCGTCAGTCGCGGTTTACGGAATTGCGGTCGCGGTGTTCGGCTGGGCGCCCTGGTTCTGGATGGGCTTTCTCGCACTCGCCGTCTCCGGCGCCGCCGATACGGTGAGCATGGTGATCCGCCAGACCCTCCGCCAGCTGCTGACTCCCGACGAGCTGCGCGGGAGGATGACCTCGGTGAGCATGATCTTCTTCACCGGCGGCCCGCAGCTCGGGGAGGTCGAGGCGGGCGCGGTGGCAAAGGCTTTCTCGCCGCGCTTCTCGGTCTGGTCCGGCGGACTCGTCTGCGCGCTCGCGGCCGCGCTGGTCGCGGTCCTGGTGCCGTCGCTGCGCCGTTACCGTTCGGATTAGGGACTGCGCGCGGCCCCGGGCTGCCATTTAGTATCGAGGTCAGGATATCTCGTGTGATCGTACTCATCTGCAGGCGGTTTAATCTTATTCCCAGTCAAAAGAAGGTGCGTGTATGCGGGATCAGGGGACAAGTAGATGTAACCACCCCAAATCCAGAGCACAGTACCTTGGACTTCGGTATCGATTGTATCATTGGGACCTCCGTAGGCCGCCCACTTAGGATCGTTAGTTCCCAACTTATCATAGAAAGGGAATGCGGCCGCCTTCATTGGCAGCATAGCCATCATCGCCAGCGCTGCCTGCAAATAGTGCGTTCGCAACCTGTCAAGGGACACGATTCGGGTCATTTGTTGTGCCTCCGGGTTCGAGTCTGGTTCAGTTTGTTAAGAGATGGCCACGTCGAACGGGCGCTCAGTTCAAGATAGCTTTAAGATGCTTAACCAATCTCCGTCTCTGAATACGATGGAGAACCTCAAGATTGATGTCAACCTTTCTAGCAGGCTGCGGAAAAAACCGGCTTGACGTTGAGTCACTGCTCCGCTCGCGAGCAGCGTGAGTCGGCCACTTGCCTTTGTGTGTCACTCGGCCCGCGTTTATGCCGCCGCGGCCGTCAGCAGCTTACCCATCCGCAGCAGATTGTAGGCCGCGCCCACGAGGTACGAAGCGAGTTGCGTACGTTCGAGACCTTTGAAGCGCGTCTTCCGAAAATTACCAACCGTCTTCGTCCAGCCAAAGATCTCCTCGACTCGCTTTCGTATCACCTGGCTAATCGGATAGCCCGGATGTCGAGTCGTGCGCCCGTCGATCGCCGAGCTGCGACGGAGTCCCTCGTTCTTCGCGACGTGCGGCGTGATGTTGCGCTCGCGGCAGTTCTCTACGAAGCCGCGCGTGTCGTAGCCTTTGTCCCCGGCGAGCGTGATCCGCGCCACTCCGGGAAGATATTCGTCGATCATCTTGATCGCCGTATCGCGCTCGGCGGTGCCAGTCGCTGGCGCGATTTGGATATCGACCAGCAGCCCGTTCCGATTCTCCATGAGCGCGTCCTGCGAGTAGGAAAGCTTTGCCTCCTTACCCTTGCCCTTTCTCGCGAGCCGCGACTCTGGATCGGTTCTTGATTCGTGAGTCTCGTTACTACGCTTCTCGCCGTGGAAATCGACGCTCGGATTCCCTGGATCGTCGGGCGGCGGCGTGTCGCCGGGCTCCTGGTCCTTGCGCTTGAAACTCTTGAGTGACGCCCACGCCTCGATGAGAGTGCCATCGACGGTGAAATGGTCGTCGCTCATCAGCCCCGCCTTGCGCGCCTGCTCGACGATGGCGCCGAAAAACCGGCTGGCCACCTCGTGCTCGATGGGTCTCTGCCGATTCTTCGTAAAAACGCAGGCGCGAGTGGACAGAACGATTTCTATCGGACCCTGCTCCGCGGCTTGAAGTTCCTATGGTCCTATCCGGGACGCTTCGCCCCGCTCTTGCTTCTCGCGGCCAGCCCGCTCTGGGCGCTCGCCGCGGATCAATTCCGGCAGCGCGCCTGGCTCGCGATGGCCGCCTTCTGTGCGGCGGTGCCGGGACATCTGCATTGGTACCAGCGCTCGACCCCGATCGCGACCTTTGCCGATTTGGCGGCCATCAGCTGCGTCGCCAGCACGGTCCCGCCCGACGCGGTCATCGACGGGGCCTACGGCGACGCCACGCAATGGATCCCCGCGCTGACCGGCCTCGCAGTCACCCGCCCGCACCAGCATTGCACGCTCTTCGACGAGACCGACGCGGCACTGGCCGCGCTCCCGCCCGCCCGCTTCCGCTTCGTCGGGCAGCAGCTCCGCTATCCGCCGCCGATCGAGCCGCCGCCGCCGACGGCGCCGCAGTGCGGAGGCGCGTTGTATCCGAAGTAGCATTCGTCTCTTCGCCAGGCCTCTCTCGTGCGCCTCGCCGCCGGGCGATGCACGTGGTAGCCACCTGTCGATGGAGGTCCGCACGGCCGACGCCTCGACCCGCCGGAGCGCCCGCGCGATCCTTGCCGCCAGCGTGCTCTTCGCCCTGGTGTGGAAGTTCGGAGCGCTCGGCTCGCCCCCGTACGGCGAGCATGCCTGGCGGGACGCCGACGGCCTCGGAATCGCGCGCGGGTTCGTCCAGGACGGCTGGAACCTCCTCGTGCCGCACGTCGCCGAGCGCGGCGCGACCCCCGGCGTCTGCGGCATGGAGCTGCCACTCGTCGACTGGATCGCCGCTTTGTTCCTGCGCGCCCTCGGCGATTCGTTCTTCGCCGCCCGCCTCTGTGTCTGGCTCTGCTTGCCCCTGCTCGCGCTGGGCATGTTCGCGCTCTCGCGCCGGCTGCTGCGCGATCCGGTCGCGGCGTCCGTCGCGGCGGCGTGCCTCGTCCTCCAGCCGCTGGTGCTCGTCTTCTCGCGCAAGCTGATGCCCGAGGTGCCCATGCTGACCGCGCTGGTCTGGGGACTAGCACTCGCACACGACGCGCTGGCCGGAGGTCAGAGGTCGGGGCGCAGCTTCTTGTCCGCAGCCGGCGCCGGCGTGCTGCTCGCCGTCGCCGCGACCCTCAAGCCGACCGGGGCAGCCGCCGGCGTGCCGATCGCTCTCTGGGCGCTGCAGGCGCGGCGAACACCGGGGACGCTCCTGCGCGCCGCGCTGATCGCGACGGTGCCGATCCTCGCGACCGCCGCCTGGATCCAGCACGCGCACGCGCTGGATCAGCGCTACGGGCTGCACCTCTTCAAGCTCGAACACGACTGGCTGGAGTGGACGCACCTGCTCTTCCGCCCGACCTTCCTCTCCGTCGTCTTCGGACGCATCCTCCACCTCTACCTGTTGTGGCCCACCGTCGCCCTCCTCGCCCTGCGCTGGCGGGACACGGTGGCCGCGGTCCGCGAGCACCGCGAGGTCGCGCTCTGGGCCCTCGCCGCCCTGGCGCTGGTGATCGTCTTCGGCAGCCACAACTACCAGCACTCGTATTACGCGATGGGACTGCTGCCTCCCTTGTGCCTGCTGCTGGGCGCCTTCTCCGCCCAGGTCACGATGCGGCTGTCGCGGCCGCACCTCGCGCGCAGTGCCGCGCTGGCCGTTTTCGCCGTCACCGCCGCGATCCGCACGCTGCCTCGCTTTCCGCCGCTGCCCTACGATGCCGTGCGGGTGGAAAAGGCCGCGGCCCGATTGCCGGCCGGCCTGACGGTCGCGACCGACGGCAGTTCGCCCGTCATCTCCCTCTCCGTGCTGGGACGGGTCGGCTGGACCGAGCGGCCCGAAGCGCTGACGCCCGAGCGCATCGAGGCGCTGCGCAGGCAGGGCGCGCGCGTCCTCATCGACTCCTCGTTCGGAGGGCGCCTCCCGGCGGCCACGGTCGCCTCCCTGCCCCCCCCGGTCTACCAAGACGATCAAGTGCGCGCGTTTCGCCTCGAGCCGCGTTGAAGACGGCGAAGGTCGTCACTGCACGGGGGTCAGGCGCTCGAGCCCGCCCCTGCGCGGCGGGCCGTTTCGAGTAGGCTACCACCCGGATGGCAGGCGCGAGTGGACAGAACGATTCCTATCGGACCCTGCTCCGCGGCTTGAAGTTCCTATGGTCTCGCCTCGACATACAAGCTCTCCTCTTCGCGCTCCACCAGGTCGAGTGCGCCCGGATGGGGAATGGTGGTCTTGCCCGCGGGCAACTCGACAGCATCACGATAGCCGCACTGGCCGAGCAATCGTATCAATGAATGCCCGTCGTACATCCATGCGTGATTGCGCGCGCCGAACAGCAGAGTCCGCAACCGGTCAGTCGCGCCGCGCGGCGCTTCAGTCAAGAGAGTGCGATTGACGAACCGGTCGGCGTCGCCGTCTCTTGCATAGTCGGCCGCCAGCTTGCGCAGGTCGGGCAATGCGAGTCTCAAGATTCCACCGGGCGCCAGGACGCGGCGCACCTCGGCCAGGAACATTCGGGCCAGGGCGGGCGCGAGGTGTTCGAGCATGTGCGAGCTATAGGCAAGGCCGGCGCTCGCGTCGGGCAAGGGGAGGCGGCGCGCCGCGTCGGCCCAGCGGATGTCGTGGTCGCGTGCGACGCGCGCAAAGGCGAGCTGCTCCGTGTTGAGGATGCGTGTCCGACTCAAGGCCTCGATGGCGAAGGGAATGCGCGCCAATCGAACAGTGGGTGAGTTGTGGAAGTTGATCCAGCCTGGCGTCGGCGTCCGGCCGCAGCCAAGGTTGATCCTCGCCTGCGTCACTTGCCGCAATCCCGCGGCGCGGTCGGCGAGAGCTTGTCGATGCGGCCAACGTTGCCGGGGAAGACCGCGAAATAGACATCACCGTCCGGGCCCAGGTGCACCGAGACGGGGATGCCGTCGGCATAGCGTCCTAGTTAGCGCCGCGATCCGGGCACCAGCCCGTCGCGGCCCGGAGTGACCGCGAGACTGAAGAGCCGTCCGTTGGCGTTGTCGGCGAAGACATAGCGGCCCCGGTGCGCGTCGGGCCAGCGGCAGGAGTCGGCGATCACGCCGGCGGTGATCGATTGGCAATCACCGTTGACGCCGTTCTCGGTGTCACCGTGCTTGCATTCGTAGATTGGCTCGACGCAGGGCCGGTGTCCGGAGTGATTTGCTGGCACTTGCCGCGCGGCCAGCCGTGGCGGCCCTCGCGCCAAGGCCAGCCGTGGTGACGGCCTTTCAGTGCGATGTCGATCTCCTCGATGGTGATCTCGCCGACATCGCCGACCCACAGCTTGCCGGTCTTGGGATCGAACCAGAAGCGCCAGGGATTGCGGAAGCCCCAGGCCCAGATCTCGCGGCGCGGGGTATCGCTCAGCACACCGATGGTATCGCGGCAGCTCGAGCCGCATGCGGTGACGCGCGCCACGCCGACCAGGGGATTGTCGCCGGGGATCGAGCCGTCGAGTCCGATGCGCAGGATCTTTCCATTGGCATTGGTCAGGCAAGTGCCGAAATGATTGGTCGGCCGATAGGCAGGCTCCGGGGGACGATTCGAGTTGCAGCCGGTATCGCCTACGCCGACATAAAGCATTCCGTCGGGCCCGATGGCGAGCGCGCCGCCGTCGTGATTGCGCGGGCCCCGCAGGCCGCGCAAGAGGAGCTTCTCGCTGCCCTCTTCCAGCTTGTCGCCCGCGAGCCGGAGCGAGATGACGCGGTGTCGATCGAGGTCGGTGCCGCCGGCGGAATCGGCCAGCGACCAATAGAGGAAGAAGCGGCGCGTCTCGGCAAAGGTTGGATCGACGGCGACGCCGAGCAATCCTTTTTCGCTCTCCTCGTCGACGGCGAACTTGCGCAGCGTCAAGACCCGGCCATCGCCTGCGCGCAGCTTCAGTGCACCGCCCTTTTCGGTGATCAGCATCCGACCGTCGGGCAGCCAGGCGAAGTCGGTGACCTGATCGAGGTTGGCGACGACCGTGGTGATTTGCAGCCCGCCGGCGGAGGCGGACAAGGTGGCGGCGGCGATCAGTAAGGGGAGCATCGGGGCAGCTTAGCGCTCCTGCGGCCTGGCAGGCGCCGCGGCGGGCTCACCACCGCAGGCGGATGAGCAACCCTAAGATTCCCAGGACCGCCACCGCGATACCCAACATCAAGGCAAGGCTGCTCACGAAATAGCTGTATCCCATCAGTCCGATTCCGGCGACGAGCTGGGGCCAGCGCCGCTGTCTCTTTCCATCGACGAAGATTCCCAGGCCGATGGCGCTGATCACGACGGAGAGGAACCGCAGAGGTGGATCGAAGGACATCGCGCCTCCCGTTTGTGAGATAACGCCGCCCGAAGCGGTTGGCTATCTTCAACGGCTTGGACGAAAATCCAGGCCATACGCCCACACCGCGGGCCCCGAGG
This sequence comes from Deltaproteobacteria bacterium, assembly GCA_025358085.1. Classification (GTDB taxonomy): domain Bacteria; phylum Myxococcota; class Myxococcia; order Myxococcales; family 40CM-4-68-19; genus JANYKT01. The sequence goes on from JANYKT010000076.1 coordinate 14,763, forward strand.
AGACTTACTCATGCACAAGCCGTCGATGCAGTCGTTCACAAGGCTCGTCTTTAGCACTCTCGCGCTCGCCGGCGGCGCTGCCCTCGCGGCCGACGCCGCACCGCCTGTGCCGCAGAGAGTCGTCATCCGCGCTGGACGCCTGCTCGACCCGGCGTCGGGCACCATCGCGACCGACCAGGTGATCGTCGTCGAGGATGGCAAGTTCAAGGCGATTGGACCGAAAGAAAAATTCCCCGCCGGGGCCGAGGTTATCGACCTGTCGCAGCTCACGGTGATGCCCGGCCTAGTCGATACCCATAACCATCTCGCGCTTACCTACAAGATCGACCCGGAGCGCAACAACTACTACGTCACCTACATCTCCGAGAGCACCGCCCTGCGCGCCATCCAGGCCGCGTCCAACGGCATCCAGATGCTCGCCTCGGGCTTTACCATCGTGCGCGACATGGGCAACAACGGCAACCACGCCGACACCGCGCTGCGGCAGGCCATCGAGCAGGGTTGGATTCCCGGTCCCAAGATCATCAACTCGGGGATCATCATCGGCGGCATGGGCGGGCAGTTCTGGCCCACGCCGGAGATGCGGGAAGAACATCATATCGTCTACCCGGAATATATCGAGGCCGATACCCACGACGAGATTGTCAAAGCGGTGCGCCAGAACATGCTCTACGGCGCGAAGGTCATCAAGATCTGCGCCGATTGCAAGCCGTGGGGCTATTCGGTGGACGAGATCAAGCTGGTGATCGCCGAGGCGGCGATGGGCGGGCTCAAGGTGGAGAGCCATGTGCAGACTGTCGAGGGCGCGCGCCGCGTGATCGAGGCGGGCGTCTGGTCGATCGCGCACGACATCGGGCTCAACGACGAGATGCACAAGCTGATGGCGAAGAAAGGCATCTTCCGCGCCGGTACCGAGACGCCGCTCAGCTTGACCGGCCACCAGACCGAGGAGGGCTGGAAGCACTCGGTGTCGGGATTGAAGAACGCGTTCGACAACAAGGTCGCCATCACCTATTCGACCGACGCCGATTACTACGTGCCCGGCAAGACCCGCGGGCAGGTGGCGATCGAGTTCATCGAGACCTGGAAGGCGGCGGGCATTCCCGACAAGGAGATCCTGAAGGCGATGACGACGACCGGATATCGCTGCGCCGAGACCGAGGCGACGAGGGGGCCGATCAAGCCGGGCCTCGCCGCCGATCTGATCGCGGTGCCGGGCAATCCGCTGGAGAAGATCGACGCCCTCCGCGACGTGCAGTTCGTGATGAAGGACGGAATGGTGTTCAAGCAGAAGGGCGTGATGACGCCGGAGTCGTTCTTCCACGGCGGGCCGGTCAACGGCTGGCGCATCCGCTGATGATGAATGTGCGGGCTACCACGCCCTCATTTGGTGCGCCGGTAGAGCGTGCCGTCGCTGAAGTAATAGAGCGAGACCTCGTCGCTGATGGGCTACAGGCCTGTCAGCGGTGACGTGCAGCTCTTCGCCGGTGGCGACCCGATCACCGCGGCGGGCGCGGGCGGCGCG
>JANYKT010000094.1 GCA_025358085.1 Deltaproteobacteria bacterium
CGCCACTGTTGAAGCCGGGGGAGCGGTAAAAGGCGAAGGTGACGACTTGATCCGCGGAGGTCGCCCACTCCGCTCCGTTGAGCTATCTAACGCCGGGCGCCGAGGATGATGATTGCCATTCCCAGAAGAGCCACGGCCGCACCCAGAGCGTCTGTACCGGTGGGCCGCTGCCCGTCGACGGCCCAGAGCCACAAAAGCGCCACCGCGACATAGACGCCTCCATATGCGGCATAGGTCCGCCCGGCCGCCGCGGGGTGCAGCGTGAGCAACCAGACGAAGACAGCAAGGCTCGCCGCGGCCGGGAGCAGGAGCAGCGGCGACTTCCCCGCCCGCAGCCAGAGCCAGGGGAGATAACAACCCGCGATTTCGGCCAACGCTGTGAGGATGAACAGGCCCAACGTGCGCGCGGCGTTCATCGATCGCCGCCTCGGCGTCCTCGAAGAGCAACGGAGAGTTCAAGAACGTCGTCCATGCCAGCCTCAGGAACGGGAGCGTAGTTTTTTCCCCGATCACGGCAACAGCCTTCGATGCTGGCGGGCTTCAAGGCCGCCGGACGTACCAGACTGGCGCGCCCGGCACGCGGATCTCCAGTCGCCCTTCGCGGCGCTGGAAGAAGGTGGCGAGCTCCCCGCGCGGCGTCCCCGGCTGCCACCAGGGGTCGAATCCTTCGAGGTGAATCCAGGAAGTTCCTTGCATGGAATCGAGACGCCAGCGGCCCTCGATCACGGGGCCCCCGGCTGTATGCCGATAGGTTCCGTCGGGCCTTAAAACAAGTTCGTCGCCATGTCCCTTGAATTCAAATGAATACGTGCCGGTGATCTCCGCCGGCGAGAGCACGGCGGGCTTCGCGCAGCCAAGCAACGCCAGAGCCAGCGCGAGCGCTTCAAGCCTCATCGCGGTGGGCCTGGCCGGGCGCAAAGGCTGGCATGCAGACGGCGAAGTATTCATTCTCCTCGCCATAGGGATTGGAATACCGGACGCGCTCGCCCGGCTCGACCCAGATGGCCTGCCCCTGCAGCAGCTCGACAGTATCGCCCGCGACTTCAATGCTCATCCGCCCGCGCACCATCAATGTGAGTTCACCGAACTCAGGGGTCTGCGCCGGCTCGCCCCAGCCAGGCGGCGCCTTCATATGCGCCAGGGAGAATGCGCCGGTCCCGGTATTGACATGGCCAAAGAGCTCTTCAATCAGCTTGCCGCCCGGCACCGGGATCCGGGTGGCGCTGGTGACCACGCGATACCGGCTAATGGTGGCCACCCAGCTGCTTCTCGGCGCGCGACAGCTCGCCCCACTTCTTGCCCACCATCGGCGGCAGCCTCGCGTCCCAGTGGCCGCCCAGATCGATGAGCGCGGCCAGCGTGGAATCGCGGAAGTAAGGATTGACCGAGCTGGCCACGAACGAGATCCGCACGCCGGTGGAGCCGACGGTCATCTCCAGATCGGAGTCGCCGCACTCGTCGCATTCCAGCGTGCCGGACTCGTGCACCTTGCCGATATGCGGCCAGGTGTGGCTCAGGTCCTTGTCGAGCTGGTCCTTGCCGAATTGCGTCTTGATGCCCATGCGCTCTTCGAGTCGCGCCTTGATCTTTTCGACGCTGGGCGTTCTGTCTTTGAAGACGATGTCGTAATGGACGATGGCCACGATTTAGACCTCCGCTTCGGATGCGCCCGGGCGGTCCTTGCGGCGGACGCCGAGCAGGAATGGGGTAATGAACTCGTCGAGATCGCCGTCGAGCACCGAGTCGGGATTGCCGCTCTCGACGCCGGTCCGCACGTCCTTCACCATGCGATACGGCGCGAGCACGTAATTGCGGATTTGCGATCCGAACGAGTTGTCGCTCTTGGTGGCTTCGGTCTTGTCGCGCTGCACCTGCTGCTCGCGCAGTGCCCGCTCGTAGAGGCGCGAGCGCAGCACCTTCCAGGCCATGTCCTTGTTCTTGTGCTGGCTGCGCTCGTTCTGCATCGAGACCACGATGCCAGTCGGCAAGTGCGTCATGCGAACCGCCGAGTCGGTCTTGTTCACTTTCTGCCCGCCGGCCCCGGAGCTGCGGAAGGTATCAATTCGCACGTCGGCCGGATTGAGTTCGATCTCGATGTCCTCGTCCACCTCTGGATAGACGAACACCGAAGCAAAGCTGGTGTGCCGCCGGGCAGCGCCGTCGAAAGGAGAGATCCGGACCAGTCGGTGCACGCCCACCTCGGCCTTGAGCCAGCCGAACGAGTGCTCGCCGCGCGCGATGAAGCTGACGTTCTTGAGGCCCGCCTCCTCGCCAGGCTGGAAATCGCCGGGTTCTACTTCCCAGCCTTTGCGCTCGCAGTAGCGCGTGTACATCCGATAAAGCATCTGCGCCCAGTCCTGCGATTCGGTGCCGCCCGCGCCGGAATTGATCTCCACGATTGCGTTCAACCGGTCCTGCGGGCCACTCAGCATCTTGGAGAGTTCGAGTCGCTCGACGCCCGCGCGCGCTTCGGCCGATGCGATGCGGGCTTCTTCGCGCGTCGCCTCGTCATTGGCCTCGTCAGCCAATTGCCAGAGCGCAATTGCGTCCTCCAGCCGCGCCTTCTCGCGCTCGAACTGGCCGAGCGCCGCCTCGATGCCGCTCTTTTCCTTGCCCAGCTGCTGGGCGCGCTTCTGGTCTTCCCAGAATCCAGGCTGGACGCTCTCGCGCTCGATCAGCTCTGCGCGGGACTTCTTGCGGTCGATGTCAAAGCGCCCCCCGGAGCTTGGACATCCGCTCGGAGAGTTCGGTCAGTTCAGGAGTCATGGCGCGCCCTATATCACTTTTTGGGTTTCGGTCTCACTGGCCGTTTGCGCTGCGGAAACACCGTGTCGTACGCCCAGCCGACCATGCCGTTTTCGCCCAGCAGGCGGCGCTCGGCCGCGGCCATCCGCCAGGCCTCCTCTATCTTCACGTGGTCATAACCGAGCGAGTGAATGAGCCCGTGCGCGATCAGCCGCCGCAGCTCCTTCTCGAGGGTCCAGCCGCCCTCTTCCGCCTGCCTCCGCGCGGTCGGGAGCGAGATCACGATATCGCCCATCGAGCCAACATTGATGTGCAGCGGGAAGGTCAGCACGTCAGTGTGCTTGTCCTTCTGCCGCCACTCTTTGTTGATGCGGCGGATCTCCTCGTCGGTGACCAGCGAGAGCGACAGCTCGCGATCGTCGAGGTTGAGTTCCTTCATCTGCTCCCGGGCTATCTTCCGCGCCAGTCTCGCCGCGTACGTCGAGCCGGGCCCGGCATCATTGCGAAACCATATCAATGGGCCCTTGGGTGGGACGTACGGCCGTTCGGGTGCCCACCGGATGCGCTTGCGCTTGCCTTCAGTTGTTGCCATTCGCCCTTTCCGTTCTTGATGGTGAGGATGGCGGCCAGGCCACGCGAGATGAGACGGCAGCGGCGGCGAGCGCGAAGATGAGCATCATAGGTGGAAGGGCCCCCGAAGCGAGCGGCGGCGTAGCAAACGGATTCTTGGTAGTCAACCCGTCAAAGGTACGCTGCTGCACACGAGAACCATGGGAGGGAGCGCCTGGCCCCTTCCGTTTCCCGAACCGCATCGCTAGATCTCCGGCACTAGGTTCCCACTATGAGACGATGGCCGTACATCCTGATTGTCGACGACGACGAGGACTTTCGCGCGGGCCTGCGTCTGGCTCTCGAAATGAGGGGCTACCAGGTGGAGGAGCGGCAAAACGGGCAAGAGGCATTGGCGTTGCTGACTGAGAAGCCCGCGTTGCTGGTGCTCCTCGACCTGCAGATGCCGGTCATGAACGGCCGCGAAATGCTGTCAAGAATGCGCGCCTCGCCGGATCTGAAGGAGGTACCGGTGGTCATCATTTCGGGCTTCGGCTTCGAATGGGAGGCAGAATTGATGGGCGCCCAAGGATATATCGGCAAACCCTTCGAGCCGCCGGAACTTGAAAAGACCATCGCGACTCTGTTGCGGCCGAGGCTGGTTTCGGTCCCTCGTCCCGCGCCGGAGAAGCTCCACTGAAGCTTCCATCGGCATTCTGTTTTGTTTTCTAGAGCTGTGGCTTTGGCTTTGGCTTTGACCGGTAGATTTTTTCCTCTTCGCCCAGCGCCGCGATGTGCTGGGCGAGGCGGTCCGCGCAGCGCTTGTGATGCGAGAGACGCGTCTCGGCCGGAAAGTCCGAGACGTCGACCGGCGCGCCGAAGACCGCGATGACGGGCCGCCGCCGCAGGATGTTTGCCCAGAACTCGCTGGGCAGGCTGTTGGAGAGCCCGTTGACGAACGCGGGAATGATCACCGGCCGCGCCTTGAGCGCCAGCTCGCCCGCGCCCGGCTGCGCGGGAAGAAGCGCATAGGGATCGTCTCCCGGGTTGCGTTTGCCCTCCGGGTGAAAGCCGATCAACTGCCGCGGAGCGCGGAGCTTCTCGATGAGCAGTCGCAGCGAGAGCTTGTTGACCGGCATCTTGTCGGCGCTGCGAAAGAAGGGCGGAAACATCGAACCGCCCGAGAGCACCACGCAGACCAGCAGGCCGAGAGGAGTTTCGTAAAAGAAATTCGCGCGCACCGGCGAGCTGAGCCGCCTGCGCAGTCGCGGATCGCGCTGCACCAGCGCGGCCAGCACCCAGAGATCGAAGAAGGTGCGGTGGTTCGCGACCAGCAATATCGAGGCATCGCGCGGCACCGCGTAGAGCCGCTCGAGCCCATGGACCTGCGTGCGCCGCCAGAAACAGACTCCGACCAGCGGCACCAGCACCGCGCGCTGGAGCAACCCGCCCACGGCCGAGACGTTGAGCCAGCGCATCAAGCGGAACGCGAACCGCTCGAATCGTCGCAATGGGGAGAGAGCGTCGTCAGGCATCGCGGCCACTGTACTCAACCGCGGCGGCACCGCGCAGCGAGAAGTGCAGCCGACGCAAGAAGCCACGGCACCTGCCTAGAGGCCGGGGACGAGCTTGGCGATGATCTCTTTCATGATCTCGCTGGTGCCGCCGCCGATGGTCAGCAGTCGCGCGTCGCGGAAGGCGCGGGCCACCGGCGTCTCGACCACGTAACCCATTCCGCCGTGCAATTGCATGCAGTCGTAGACGACCTTCTGCATCAGGTCGCCAGCGAAGAGCTTGGCCATGCTGATCTCTTTGATTGCGACCTCCTTCCGGTCGAAGAGGTCGACGGCGCGGTAGGTCAGCCAGCGCGCGGCCTCGATGGCGGTCAGGTGCTCGACCAGCTTGTGCTTCCAGACCTGGAACTTCGCCAGCGGCCTGCCGAAAGCGGAGCGCTCGCCGCCGTATTGAATGGCGTCTTCGACCAATCGATCCATCCCGGCGACGGCGCCGATGGCCGCCACCAGCCGCTCGCCCTGGAAGTTGGTCATGACGTGATAAAAGCCGTGATTCTCCTCGCCCAGCAGGTAACGGACCGGGACCCGGCAATCCTCGAAGAAGAGCAGCGCGGTATCGGAGGCGAGGTTACCGACCTTCTGCAATTTCTTGCTGACTGAGTACCCCTTCACGTCCGTCGGGAAGGTCAGGAGCGAGATGCCGCCATAGCCTTTCTCGCCGGTGCGCACCGCGAGCGTAATGAAGTCAGCGCGGGTACCGTTCGTGATCCACATCTTGGCGCCATTGATGACGTACTCGTCGCCTTCGCGGCGGGCGGTGGTCTTCAGATTGGCAACGTCGCTGCCGGCGTCAGGCTCGCTGATCCCGAGCGCGGCGATTTTCTCTCCGGCGAGCGCGGGCGCGAGGAATTCCTTCTTCTGCTCGAGCGTCCCGATTTCACCGATGATGGGAGTCGCCATCTGCGACTGGACGAGGAGAGCCATATTGACGCCGGCGTTGCGGCTGCGCACCAGCTCTTCGGCGAGGACGACCACGTACCAGTAGTCGCCGGCGGAGCCGCCGACGTCTTCTGCGTAGTTGATGCCCAGCGCGCCCAGCTCGGCCATGCCGGTAAAGACTTCGCGCGGGAAGATGCCGGCCTCGTCCCATTCCAGCGCATGGGGGGCGAGTTCGCGTTCAACATAGTCGCGCAGGTTCTTGCGGAAGAGGTCGTGCTCGGGGGTGAACGGCGCTTCGATCATGCTGGAGTCTTTATCAGGGGATTTTGAATCCCGCGTCAGCGATCGCCTTCTTCAGTTGCGCTTCGCTGGCTATCGCGTCGTCGAACACCACGGTGAGCCGCTTGCCCGCGAAGTCGCCCGCGGCCGATTTCACTCCCTTCACCGCACGCACGGCAGCCTCTGATTTGAAAGAGTCGCCTTTGCTGTGCCACCCCTCAACCTGCAGCGAGAGGGAGCGCTCGGCCGCATTGGCAGCGCCTGCGAGAAACAGAATGGCCAAGCCGACCTTCCAATGACTTGTCATGCAGGGAGAATAACTTCCGGGCAGGGCTTCGTCGAGTCGATAGCTCGTGATGGCGCTCGCTTGCTGCCTTGCTTGCGCGGCGCTTGGGCTTGGTCACCGGGCGATCAGCCGGCCCAGGCCCGCGCCGAGGAAAAGAGCGGTGAAGGCGAGGCTGGCGGCGAGCGGGCGCTCCATCTCGCCAGCGCCGCGTGCCACCGAGGCAGGCAGCGCGGTCGCGGCGGCGCCCAGCAGCGCGAGGCCTGTCAGTCCCGCGAGGCCGAACCCTGGCGCGACCGCCGGCGAGAAGAACGCGAGCGCCAACGCGATGGCCGAGAGGAGCGCGATTGCGCGCGGCAACACGAGCGCATTGCGCATTGCGGGCTCGGCGCGCGCGGCGAGAAACATGCCGGCGAGCGGCGCGAGGGCGCGAGGCAGTGCGCGTGCGAGCGGCATCGAGACCCTCGCGCCGGCTGCGAAGGCTCCGCAGGCTCCGGCAACCAGCGCGAACAGTGAGAGCTGCGCGACCAGCGGCCCCGACAGCGCCGAGCGGAATGCGGGAAGAGGCCACGACGAGCGCGGCGTGCCTCGGTCATGCAGATCCTGCACGCAGAGTCCCGCGAGCAGCAGAGCCGCCGCGGCACCGAGCGGGACGAACATCGGCGACGCCGCCGCCAGCGAGACGCCGAGTGCGCAGCCCAGGGCCTGTCCCATGTCAAGCCGCGCGAAGGCGGCGGCGCGGCGATCGACGGTGACCGAATCGGCGATGCAGGTCGACGCCAGATCGCCCAGCGCGGGGAGTGCGGCGGCGAGCGCGGCCAGGGCGGCGAAGCCTCCGATGGTGATGATGCAAGCCCCCTGCGCCAGCAGCGCAACCGCGAGCAAAGTGAACGCCACCGCGGGCCGCGGCGCTCGGGTGCCGAGCTTTGCCCAGAGCGGCCGCGCACACCGGATCGCGCCCGCGGCCAAGGCCACGCCGCCGTGCGAGCGCAGGATCCACGCCCAGGCGGCAAGCTCGGTCGCGCCCGCCAGGACGGCGAGCCGCAGCGCGAAGCGCGATTCGTCTGAGAAGAGCTGCGGCCGCACTGGCGGCGCGGGCCGGATGGGAAAGCGCGACAACTTCGGCCCGGTCGGCGCGAACTCTTCCGGCAGCTTCGTCGGCAGCGGGGTTGTCGTCAGCGGCTTGTCGGGCATGTTCTTGACCGCACCTCTCGCACTGACTAGAAGCTTGATCCAGTCATGGAGCAAGCCAAGAAAGAGCGCATCCTGACCGAAGCCGCGCGGGCATTCTCAAAGCGCGGCTTCAAGAAAACCTCGGTCGACGACATCGCCAAAGCGGCGGGCGTCGCCAAGGGCACGGTGTACCTCGCCTGCGAATCGAAGGCGGACCTTTTCTACCAGGCGCTCCACCGCGAGGTTCGGCACTGGGTCGCCGAGGTGTCGAAGTTGATCGACCCGCGCCAGCCCGCCGACCAGCTTCTCGCGGTGATGGCCCTCGCCGCCCTCGAGCGGCTCGAGCGCAGCCCGCTCGTGCGCGACCTCCTCTTGGGCAAGACGCGCGAGTTGCTGCCGCAGTGGACTGACCGTTTCGACGAGCTGCGTGTGCTCGGCACGCACAACGTCACCGAGGTCTTGAAGCTCGGCATCCGGCAGAAACTCTTTCGCGCCGACCTGGCCGTCGAACGCATCAGCACGGTGTTGCAGGACCTGCAGATCGCCGGTTACCTCTTTCACGGCTCCCGCCGCACCGGCCAGGAGATGATGGAGTTCTACAGGGCCGGCCTCGACCTGGTCCTGAACGGGCTCCGCCTCCGCCCCTTGGTCGTAGATTGACCGATTCGTATAAATAGTCACCTACGACCTATACCGGGACACCATTCCTCTAGGGTTTCCCCACCGCGTTGCACCAGGAGTGGGACGCTACAGGTGCTCGGCCACGTGGGCGAAGAGCCGCAGCAGCTTTTCGTCGAACTGGTGCCATTTCATCGTCTGCAGCGCCTCGAGCGATGAGAGCGCCGCGCGCCACGGACGGGTGGTGGTGAGCGCGTCATAGGCTTCGCAGATGGCGAGAATCTTCCCCAGCGCGCCGGGCGGCCGCTCGAGGTGGCATTCGTAGACCCCCAGCGCGCGCTCGAGCGCGGCCGGGTGCACCTCGCGCTCGCGGAGCACCGCGCGCGCGGCGAAGAGCGGGCTCGCCTTGAGCGCCGCGCGCTCGGCATCGCTCAGCTCTTCAGACTTGTGCAACAGCGCCTCCGGCAGCGCGGCCATGCCCACGTCGTGAAACAGCGCCGCCACTCCCAGATCATGGCGGCGCTGCTTTCCCAAGCCGAGCCGCGCGCCGAACGAGATGCTGAGCACCGCGACGTTCGCCGCGTGATAGCCCCAATAAGCCTCGCCGCCGGCCTTCGTGCGCGCGAGCTGCAGGAAGCGCAGCGGGGCGGGCCGCTGCAGGTCCACCAGGTCCTGCACCAGGCGGCTCGCGGTCCACACCGGGATGGCCTGGCCACCCCGGCGCAAGAGTTCGATGGTGCGCCCGACGAAGAGCACCGAGTGCGAATAGCAATCGACCAGGCGCGCGTCGTGGCTCTGCGCCTGCCCAGCCGCCGTCTCGTCGAGCTGCAGCTTGAGCACGGGCTCCTGGAGCTGGCCGTTTCCGCCCGCAGGCCCAGTGGCGCCAGTCGGCGTGAAGAGCCGGACCAGCGCGCGCAGCTCCGCTTCGGGCGGCGCTGCCACTGCCGAGAAGCCGCGGAGACCGCGCGCGCTCATCTCGGACCGCACCCACGGCAAGAGCGGCAGCGCGCTCGGCTCCAGCCGCAGGAGGTGCCGGTTGATGCGCAGACCATCGCCAGCGAGTTCAAGCTCGAAGGCGCCATCCGTCGTGACCAGCTCGGCAATGGCGATCTGCAGCTGCGCGAGCGGCGTCGCGAAGATTGCGTTCTCCTCACCGTGGACGCGCGCGTTGCGCACCACCGCGTGCAACGCGAAGAAGACTTGTCGCGACAGCTGTTGGCGCCGGCCGGCGTCGGAGCTCAAGGCCGGACCCGGGAGAGCTGTTGCCGCATGCGGTGCGCCGCGGCCTTGCACACCGTCACCACCTTTGCCGTGTTGGCGGGGGCCGCTGCCGCCTCCTCGAGCGACGCGAGGCTGCGCTCGCTGGGCTCGGCCGCGAGACCATAGACGGCCAAAAGCTGCTCTTCCTCGACGCGCTTCTTCCGCAGGAGAGAGCGCTTCGACCCTGCCAGCCGGTCCTGCAGGAAAACAAAGCCCGCGGTGCTGCGCAGCCGCCCCAGCGCGCGGTGGCAGGTGGTCTGCAGGGCACGATCCTCGAGGGCAAACTCCTCGCGGCCGATGGTGGCAAGCAGCAGGCGGGAGGCCTCGTCGGCGCGCGCACTGCAGCCCCCAAGCGCCTCAGCGGCGGCCATCCGGACAGGCGGCTCGCGGTCAAAGAGCAGTTGTCCCAGCTGTCCGACGATGGCCGGATTGCTGTCCACCACCGCCAGCGCCTCGAGCCTCACCTGCGCACTGCGGTGCTGGAGCGCGAAGCTTCCCAGCAGCGCGCGCTGCGCGGGCGGTAGCGGCTGGAGGGCCGCGAGCAGCGCCCTCGAGACGTCCGGCGCTGCCATTCGCAGCTTCTGCTCGCAGGACTTGCGGCAGCCCTCGAGCCGTTGCACCGCCGCCTGCGCCAGCAGAGCGCGCCGCGCCGGAAGTTCATCGGCCCCTTCGAGCGCGTCCAGCAGCAGCTCACCTGCGCTGGCGGGCAGCTGCGCGAGCCAGGCCGGCAGAAGGTCTGGAGCGCGGCGCGAGAGCTCGAGAAGCCGGTGGGCGCGCCCCTTGTCCGCGAGCCGCTGGCCCAGCACTGCGCGGAACCCGTCGGCGTGCGGCCCCTGCAACGCTTTCGGCCGCGTCAACACAAGCGTCAGCGCGTCGAGATCCCTGCGCTCGAGCACCTCGTCGAAGAGCCGGCCATAAGTTTCTTCGAGCGAGGACAAGTCGCGGCCGGCGAAATTGCTGGCGACGATATCGAGCAGCGTGGCCGCCGTGCGCTGCGCCAGCGCGGACCAGCTCTCGGTCTCGAGCGGCCTGCGCTCCACCTCGCCGAGCAGTGAAGGCGCGAGCCGTGCGCCGGCCTCCTCCGCGGGCGCGAGCGCGTCGGCGAAGCGCTCGAGGCTGCCCCGCGCCCGCGCCGAGATGTCGTCTGCGGCACCCTCCTCAATCATCTGGTAGCCCGCGACCACCGTGTACGAGATGCTCTGCAGATCCGCCTTCCAAAGCTCGGTCAGCGCGTCCTCCCGGCCGGGACCCGCGGCCTCGGGCAGGGACAGGTGAACGAACGCGAGCAGCTCCTCCAGCGAGACGCCACGGGTGAAGGTGAGCGAACGGACGCCGTCGCGGTGCAGGCGGAAGCAGAGGCTGCTCTCGCGCGCAACCTCGCTGTAGACCACCTCGCCATCGCAGATCAGGGTGGAAGGCTCGACCTGCACGGTCACGGTGGGCTCACGCGTCAGCACCGACGCGAGCGTCAACAGCGCCGGCTCCAGGTCCGCGACGTGCTGCTCGCGCGCGTTCCGGTGGGCGCCCATGCGCTGGAGGGCGCGGGCAAGCGCAGAGAAGGCATCGCGGACGTCAGGCAGCTTGTCCTGCATGGGCCGCCATTCTGGGCTGCGAACGGTCCCGCTAAAAGCAAATTCAGCGCCCCGCTCGCGCGGCTATTCGCAGAGGGGGGAGCTGGCGTTGCCGGTGTTGCGCGCGTCGTGCCGAAAGCGGGGCCAGCCGCCCTGCGCGAGACCCGCGCTGTCGGTGATGACCGCGAGCAACGAGCCTGCCGCGTCGCCGACATAGAGCGTCCCATCGCAGGCGAGCACTGGACTGGACGCGGTGGCCTCGCCCGCGAGCGGCGCGGACCAGAGCAACGCGCCCAAAGGCGCGATGGCGCGCAAGGTACGCCCGGCCGCGACATAGATGACTCCATCCGCGCCCACCGCCGGCGTCGAGGCGATGAAGCCCGCTGCAGGAAGTTGCTGCGCGACATACTGCGGAACCACCGGCTGCGAGGGCTGCGTTGGCGACACGAAAGGGGCGAGCGTGCCGTCGCGGCCTTGCACGAGCGCAGTCCCGAAGGCGACCACTGGGGAGGCGAGCAGCTTCTCGCCGAGCGCCGCCCCCTGCACCTGGGCGCCGCCGGACAGCCAGGAGAGGTGGCCGTCGTCGGCGCCGAAAAGCGCGACGCCGGCTGCGATCGCCGGCGAAGTCGTGGCGTCGTCGGTCAGCGCGGAAGCCCAGCGTTCGTGGAAGGCGCCGTCGAAGGACAGTGCGTGCGCGCGCTGGTCCTGCCCGCCAACGTACAGCGTGCCGTCGCGGCCGATGGCCACGCTGGAAGCGCCGCCGCCGGTGCTGCCGAAGATCGAGCAGCCGCCGCCGGGGAAAGCCTGCTGCAAGGCGAGCACCCCGCCCTGCACGGTAGTGCTGCCCTGCTGCTGCGCGCTGGCGTTCGAAAGGAAAAGCGTCTCGTTGGAGTTGCTCGTGGCGATGGCGGGCGAGGCAAGCAGCCGCCAGGACGGGTCGTTGCAAGTCCAGCGCGGCTCGCCAGTGTTGGGGTCGAGCGCGGCCACCTCGCCGCCTTCGCTCGCGGCATAGACCAGCGTCGCGCCGCGCGCGGGCGAGGCACTGACCGGCCCCCGCAGCGCGTGGCTCCACAGCTCGACGCCGCTGCGGCGATCGAGGGCGGCCAGGCGGCCCTGATCGGTGCCGACATAGACATGTGCCGAATCAAGTGCGGGCGAGCTGCGGACCGGCAGTCCGGAGCCGACGTCCCGGCGCCAGACGATTCGCGTGACGGGCACCGCCGCGTCGGCATGGCCCTCGTTGCCGAGGCGGTCGCGGGCCACGGCGCGCAGCACGATGGCGCCGGTCAAGGCCAAGAAATTGGGGGCGCTGAGCGGGATCTGGAAGCTCCACTCGGCGCGACCCACGCGTGTGCCGGTCACCGGCTCCATGCCCTCGGCGGCCACGAACAAGCTGCTTTCGTCGAGGCCCGCGCCGGCGTCCACCGCCCGCGCCAAAACGCGCACGACTTGATTGCGGAGGAAGGTTCCGGCGGGCGCAACCGGGAGTTCCAGCGTAACCTGGGGGCCTTTGCGGTCGAGGTGCAGCACGCGCGCTGCGCCCGCACGCGGGCCCGCGTGCGGGATGAGCGACCACGCACCGTCCTCGAGCTTCGACGCATCGAGGGTAGCGCGGAAGACCCCGCCTTCGTCCGGCGCGAGCGGCACTTCGAGTGGGCCGGCGGTGATGCTGACGGCCACCGCGTCGGCTCGCAGCGCGATTGAAATGACGCCCGCCGCGCGCCAGGCCTCGGCTTCGGGGGAAATCCAGGTCACGGACAAGGGCACCGCCGGGGGCGGAGTGCGACAGAGGCCGCGCTGGCAGGTGGTGGCGAAGCCGCAGTCGAGATCGGCGCTGCACTGTCCCCCGGGCTGCGGCACGCAGGCAGCGAAGAGAATGGCGACCGCAGGCGCCGCCAGGGAGCGGGCACGCCGGCTGGACGCCTGGACGGGGCGCATCAGAATCTCCCCGTGACCGAGGCGCCATCTGGCGAGAGCGCGAGGACGAGGCCGCTCGCCACGATGGCGCCCGCTCCGGTGGCGGCAAGCGCGACGGCGAGAATGCCGGTGCGGTGCACGGCGGCATAGCGGCTGGCGTCCGCGTCGCTCAGAGCCCCCCGCTGGTACCGCCAGTCGAGCTGATTCGCGGCGACCTGCGAGTAGAGTGCGGCGCCGGCCGAGGCGACCAGCAACGCCGCGCCGGCGCTGAAGAGAGTGGTCGCCACGCGCGAGCGGGCCTGTGCGTCGGGCCCGATCGCTTTCGCCGGCAGGACAGTCAGCGCCAGCACCGCCGCGGAACCATCGATCAGCACCGGGGCGCCCTGGCGCTCCTCGCAGCGCGCACGGGTGGCGCGTCCGTAGGAGACCCGCACGCGCAATTCGCTGTCTGCGACCTTGAGCACGTGGCGGCCGACCGCCAACTGCAGCGGGGGCGCAGGGAGGGCGCCGCGGTCGAGGCCATCCACCGACAGGTGCTGCCCAGCGACCTCGTCGCCAGAGTCCAGCTGAAGCTCGCCCAGGCAGGGCGCGACTCCCATCGCGCGGCAGACGCCGTGCTCCAGCGCGGCGGCCAGGTCCATCGGCCCGCCCTGCACCTCTTCCGCCACCTCATCGCGCAGCTTCGCCTGCTCGAAGACGCGCAAGTGAAAGCGATAGCCGGCCTCCGTCTTCGCCACCGCGGCCGTGACGATCTGGTCCACGCCGCTCATTCGCGCCACCTCGGCGAGGCAGGCGCCTTCGTCCGGCTCGCACGAACTCTTCGGCAGGAGGTCGAAGGCCGTGACACCCGGGAGCGTGGCGGCGCCTTCGTGGAGTTGCGCCGCGAGACGCTCTTGCAGCTGCGTCTGGCCCTCGGGCAGCGAGAGCGGGTAGAGGCCGACACGAACCGAGGTGACCGCGGCGAGGAGGATGAAGTTCAGCATGGTGCGGATGCTCGGCCCAATCCGCGTTCCGTCAACTTTTCGCCCGCAAAGCTCCTCGCAAGGCAGAGGTCCCGTAGCGTAGTCTGCCGGCCAATGGAGCCGACGGAGCCGACCCGCACTTCCGCGTTACCCTGTGCGAACTGCGGCGCGCCCTTCGCGTCGGCCGTGGCCGGCCAGTCCCTCTGCGATCGCTGCCAGGACTTGCTGCCGGCTGAACCATTGACCTCGCCGATGAGCGACACCGTGGTGGCCGGCTACCGGCTGGTGCACGAGCTCGGTGCTGGTCGCTTTTCCACCTCCTGGCTGGGCCAGGACCCCGCCGGTGCGGCCGTGGTCGTGAAGCTCTTGCGCTCGTACGCACCCGACCCCGGCAGCGCGCAGCGGTTCATCGCCGAGGCCCAGCGGCTGGCGACTTCGCGCGACCTCGATCACCCGAACGTCGCCCACCTGTTATCCGGCGGCGTCGCCATCGCGCAGTCGCTTTTCCTCGTCTACGAGAGCGGCGGCGAGCAGACACTGGCGGACGAACTGCGCGCGCGCGGCCGCGTCGCACCGGCCCGCGCGCTCGAACTCTGCGCGCAGGTCGCCGAGGGTCTCGCGGCCATGCACAAGGTCTTTGTGCTTCATCTGAACCTCAAGCCGGCGAACATCGCGCTGACCCGGCTACCCGACGGCACGGAGCAGGCAGTGCTGCTCGACGTTGCCACCGCGCACCTCTTGTCGAAGTCGGGAGTGCGGCCGACCCTGCCGCTGCCGCTCGCGACCGCTGCCTATCTCGCCCCAGAGGAGGCGCCGGACGGCCGGGCCGATCTTTATTCGGTCGGCGTGCTCCTTTTCCAGCTGGTCTCGGGGCGGCTGCCTTTCATGGGGGCGACCGCGCACGATCTGCTGCGCGCACACCGCGAGCAGGCGCCGCTGCGGCTCCGCGACGCCGGACGCAAGGTGAACGAGGAATTCGAGGCGCTGCTCTCGCGGCTGCTCTCGAAAGATCCGACCCAGCGCTACTCCGGCGGCGACGAGCTGGCAGTGGTGCTGCGGTCGCTCATTCCCATCGCGGACAAGACGCCGACGGAGGACGACGCCGGGCACGATGATCCGCCGCCGGTCGCGCGCGAGCCGCAGTTGGACCCTGCGCTCGAGCGCGCGCTGCTCGGCGAGGTGCCGCCGCAGCCAATCGAGAAAGCGCCCGGAGTTCCGGACTGGATGCCGCGCACGTGGCCAGCGTGGTGGCCGCGGGCAGCGATCGCCGCCGCCGCGGCAGCGCTGCTGGTCGCGCTGGCGCTCACGCGCAAGAGCACGACGGCCGCGGTGAGGCCGAGTCCAGGTTCCGCTGCCCCCGCGCGTGTTGATGCCGACGCTGCTGCGCCCAGAGACTCGGCAGCTGCAACGGCGCCGGCCGCCAGCGCAAAAGTGGCCGGACCCGGCAATGGACTACCGCCCGTCGCGGCCGAGCCAGCACTCGTCCGCCCGGTGAGCTCCGCCGACGAGCGCAAGCGGCCGTCTCCCTTCGCCAAGCAATTTGACCGCGCGCAGAAGCAACTCTGGACGGGCCAGATTCCCGCGGCCGAGGCCACGCTTCACCAGATCTTCGCGGGCCCGCACCTGGCCCGCCGCGACCGCGCGCGCGCCGCGAAGTTGATGGGCGAAGCCGAGACCAAGCGCGGCAACCGCCCGGCTGCGCTCGACTGGTACCGCAAGGCAACAGGGCTTTATGACAATGCCGCCGACCGCGAGAAGGTCGCGCGCAAGATGCGGGCGCTCCAGCACTGACTACTGGGCGACGCCCGGATTGACGGCCGCCGGGTCGGTGGGGAACTGCGCGAACTCCGCCAGCAGCGCGCCGCAGAATGCGACCACCGCGCGCGCGTTGGCGAAGAAACGGAACAGCGCCAGGTCCGCGCCGCGCTCACCCTGCGCGCCGCCGACCAGCTCCAGGATATTCAATAGATCGATGCCGATCTCGACCAGGAACGCGTCCGGCCCGCCGATGATCCGCACCCCGATGGCTGGGTCCACACTCGCCTCCAGCGCCGCCGCGGGCGTGAGTCCCTCGGTCGCAGCGCCGTCGAGAGTTGGCACCGGGGGCTGCTCGGGGTGTCCCAACAAGTCTTCGAGCTGCTGCAAAAAATGGATCAAGTCCATATCCAGCAGCGTCGCCGCCGGCACCGAGAGCAGCGGCGCGAAGCGGTGCCCGTCGTTCAGATAGCGCTCCACCGCGACCGACATCTCCAGCGCCGCCGCCGTCCGCACGCCGTCCGAAAGCCGCCGCCGCAGCTCCAGTCGCAGCTGGAGATTTGACGTCTGGTTGAGGAGCACGGCCACGGCGCTTTCCTAGCACGCCGCGTGCTAAGAGACCGCCCCCATGCAGCGCAAGCTCCTCCTCGCCACGCTGTCCGGCGTCCTCTATTTTCTCTCCTGGATCGGCTTCGGCATCTGGCCGCTCGCGTTCGTCTGCTTCCTCCCGCTGCTCTGGGCGCTGCGCGACACTACGCCGCGGCAGGCGCTCAAGCTGGGCGCCTGGATGGGCTTCGTCACCCACCTGGGCGGCTACACCTGGATCGTCCACCTGCTCACGGTCTTCGCCTTCCTGCCGCTGCCGCTCGCGTTCCTCGGCTACCTGCTCATCTGCGCGGCGCAAGGCTTCCTCTTCGGCGTCTTCTCGTTTCTGCTGCGCTGGGCCTGCCTGCGCTCAGGCTGGCGGCTCGCCGCGCTGCTGCCGGTGGCGCTGGTCGCAACCGAGTTCGTCTATCCTCTGCTCTTCCAAAGCTACACCGGCGTGGCGCTGATGCCGGTGCTGGCGCTGGTGCAGATCGCCGACCTGGGCGGCGTGCTCATGCTGACCGCGCTGCAGGCGCTGGTGAACGGCGCGCTCTTCGATCACCTGCAGTCGCTCGGCGACAAGAAAGTTTCGCCGCTGGGCGCGGTGCTGGCCTCGGTCGCGGCGCTGACTTTGTCCGGCGCGTACGGCTTCTGGCAGCTGGGCCGCGTGGAAAAGGCAGAGAAGGCCGCGCCGCAGCTTCGGGTCGGGCTGGCGCAGCCGAACGTCGGCGAACTCGAGCTGCACGAGAATCCATATGCCAGTGTCCGCACGCTCTGGAGCGAGACCGCCGAGCTGCAGGGCCGCGGCGCCCAGCTGGTG
This sequence comes from Deltaproteobacteria bacterium, assembly GCA_025358085.1. GTDB lineage: Bacteria > Myxococcota > Myxococcia > Myxococcales > 40CM-4-68-19 > JANYKT01. The sequence continues at coordinate 16,971 of JANYKT010000094.1, forward strand.
GTCTGGCCCGAGGTCGGCTTCAACACCCAGCCGGTGCGCGACGGGGCGGACGGCAGCCTCATCCAGGGCGGCGTGCCGGTCTCGCTCATCGCCGGCGTCGAGAGGATGGGACCGAAGGACATCTGGAACAGCGCCATCGCCATCGACAAGAGCGGCCAGATCGGCGACCACTTCGACAAGATCGCCCTGCTCGCGTTCGGCGAGTACATCCCGGGCGGCGAATGGTTCCCGCAGATCTACAAATGGTCGCCAATGTCCGGCCACCTGAGCCGCGGCACCAGCACCGCTCCGCTTCATCTGGAAGGTTATCGATTCGCAACATTCATCTGTTACGAAGCCATCCTGCCGCGCATCGTGCAGAGCAGCATGGCGGATCATGGAGACGGCCGCGCCCACGCCATGGTCAACCTGACCAACGATTCCTGGTACGGCGCTGGCAACGAACAGGAACAGCACCTGATGCTCGCCGCGGTGCGCGCAATCGAACACCGGCGCTGGCTCTTGCGCGCGACCTCCACCGGAATCAGCGCGTTCATCGACGCCACCGGCCGCGTGGTGCAGCGACTCGCGCGCAACACGCAGGGCGTGGCCGTCCGGGACGTGCCGATGATGCAGGGCACCACGCCCTATGAGGTGCTGGGCGATTGGCCCGGCTGGCTCTCGCTGGCCACGCTCCTGCTCATCCGGCTGCGCAAGCCGCGAAGGGCCTGAAGGAACCCGCAGCCGCAGAGCAGAAGGCAAGCCCCGCGGCTGCAGTCGGCCTATTTGTTGATCTTCTGCTTGGCCTCGCCCTTCAGCTCCTTGGCGCGGCCCTCCACCTGCATCTGTTCGTTGCCGATGAGGGCACCGACGCGATTCTTCACCGCGCCGACCACCTCCTCGAGCTTGCCCTCGATGCGCTCGGCGGCTTTGGCGGCCTCCTGCTTCGCCTCCCCCTTGAGTTCCCTTGCGCGGCCCTCGGCCTCCATCTGCTCGTTGCCAAGCACTTGGCCTGCGACCCGCTTGACTTTGCCGCCCAACTCCTCGGCGGCGCCCTCTCCTCGGTTGCTCTCGTTTGACATGCCCTGCAAGGTAGGGAGGGCCGTGCCGCAGTGCATCTCCAGCGAGCGCTTCTCTGTAGCAATTGCAGGTTGTGCAGTGAGCCCTACTTCCTTATTCTGCCCGGTCCCGCTTTTCCCTTCTGCCTGCAGGACGCGCCAACCGATGGAACCGGAGTCGATCGTCGTCAAGGGTGCCCGCGAGCACAACCTCAAGAATGTCACGCTCACCATCCCCAAGAAGAAGCTGGTGGTCTTCACCGGCGTCTCGGGCAGCGGCAAGAGCTCGCTCGCCTTCGACACGCTGTATGCCGAGGGCCAGCGCCGTTACGTCGAGTCGCTCTCGGCCTACGCGCGCCAGTTCCTCGGCCAGATGGA
>JANYKT010000131.1 GCA_025358085.1 Deltaproteobacteria bacterium
TCAAGAGTTTCCCGACAAGCTCCTAGATGGACGTCAGAGATTGACCGCAATCTCTACGTTCATGGAGAACATATATAAGCTTGAGGAACTGCGAGTCTGGGATGAATTGAACGGCCTCAATTATCATGACCTCAAGTCCAAGGGCTTGGACAAAACGATCGTTCGTCGGTTTCTGCCGGCTATTCTCATCCTGAAAGAGTCTTCACCTGAGGTCAAGTATGACGTATTCGATCGACTGAACACGGGCGGAATGCAAGCAGAACCAATGGAAATCAGGAATGCGATTTACCAAGGCAAGTTCAACGAGCTCCTTCATAAGCTGTCGAGTACCCCGACCTTTCGAACGCTCTGGGGGATTCCCGCAGAGCCGGCAGAACGACAAAAAAACACCACCTACGCGCGAATGGATGATTTAGAGCTCGTCTTGCGCTTCTTTGCTCTACGCCAATACCAGCACATGAAAGGGCGGTTTAAGGACTATTTGAGCACTTTCATGGACGAACGAAACAGTAGCTATAAGGACGATCCAAGTCTTGAGTTGGAGGACGCAAATCTTTTTGAGCGAGCCACCGCAAATGCCTTGAAAGTGTTCGGGACAGAGGCTTTCAGGAAGCCCACCGACCCCGGCGATAAGAGGAGTGTTAAATCTGCGCCCCTCGCGGACGCTGTCTTATACGCTCTTGCCGAAATTGTGTCCTCTTCGATCGATGTGTCGTCCGCTCAGAAGATACGAGAAACAATAGACAATCTTGTCAAACATGATGGTGAATTTCGCAAAGCGGTCGGCACAGGCACCAACGGAAAGAGCGCTACGCAATATCGACTTCAAACCGCCCGCAAGGCAGTGGAGGCGTTGCATATCGGAGCGTCCTCATGAAAACGGCCTTGATCGAGTTCGCGCACTTGTTGGATGGTGTTCGAGACATCGCCAGCGACATTGACGCTCATGCCGCCGACGCGCTTCGAGACAGAGCCGTAGGAAGAAGGCACGTTACCATTCAATGTGCCTGCACGGTTGCGTTGAGCGGCTATTTCGAATCGTTTCTTCGCGATACTGCAGAAGCGTGCGTGACAGAGATATGCGCAAAGGGCAAACCATTCGCATCCCTCGACCAGCAGATGCGTGACGCGCACTTTGAGCAAGGCGGACTCATCCTTGCCAGCCTCGCGCGTGCTCGACGCACCAACAAAGTGACTTGGATCAAGGCTTCTGTAGACGACGTCGCGAAGCGCTTGCATTCTGTATTTGCCAGTACTAATTATCAAATGGTTTGGGAAGCGTTTGCCGAGACGCGCTCTAACCCGGGGCCTGATGTGATTGGTGATTTCCTCAGGAGATTTGGCGTTAAAAAGCCTTGGCCCAAGCTCGCAGTCAAGGTGTCACTGGCATACAAGGTGTCGAAAACGGAAGGCTCGCTCACAGAGGGCCTGAAAAGCTTCATTGAGGTCCGAAACGAGTGTGCGCACACCGGTAGAGCCAACGTCATTCCGCTCCCATCTGACCTGCGACAGTACTGCAACCTACTGCAATCCATCGCTAGTGCCATTGTCGCCGTTCTCGATGATCACCTTATCAGTCTTTCCAAGGCGAGTTGAAGATGCCTACGTTGAGGCGACAATTGCGCGATTCGACCGGACGCCCTTCTGCCGGCGGCAACCATCAGTGGGCGGGCGCCAAGCTTGGGCAACCTTGTTAGCCGCCCTCCGGGAAGTCCGCGGCCAGGGTCGTCGACTCCCACGAATCGAAGTCTTTGCGCATCGAGGTGAGCTTCTTGCGCGCCAACTCCAGCGCCATCTTGCCGAGCAGCAACCGCAGCGGAGGCGTGTCCGACAGTGCAGCGTCGATGATGGCCTGTGCGCCCCGCACCGGATCCCCGGCTTGTGAGCCGCTCCGTGCCTCGGTCTGTTTGCGGCGCTCGCCGGCAGTCGCGGCGTACGCCTCGATCCGCGTCGAAGACTGCTTCATTGATGGACCCGCCCAGTTGGTGCGGAACGGTCCTGGCTCGACGATGAGAACGTCGATGCCCAATGGCTTCACTTCGAGAGCGAGCGATTCCGAGAGGCCTTCCACCGCATATTTAGTGCCGTGATAGTAGCCGGTCGCCGCGAAGCTGCTCAGGCCTCCAATCGAAGAGACATTGACGACCAGGCCGCTGCGCTGTGCGCGCATCAATGGCAGCACCGCTTTGGTCATATCGATAAGCCCGAACACGTTGGTCTGGAAGAGGGCGCGAATGGCCTCGTCCTCGCCTTCCTCGATCGCGGCGAGATACCCGTAACCGGCGTTGTTGACCAGCGCGTCGATCCTGCCGAAGCGCTCCTTGGTCTGCGCGACCGCGGCGCTGATTTGGGTGCGACTCGTGACATCGAGCGAAAGGAGGAGCGCCCGGTCGCCGTGACCGCGGGCGAGGTCAGCCACCGTCTCCGGGTCCCGCGCGGTGACCACCGCACGCCAGCCACGCGCCAAAATGAGCTTGGCGAGTTCGCGGCCAAAGCCGGTAGAGCAGCCCGTAATCAGCCAAACAGGATTGTCTCGATTCATCATGCAAAAACCTCCTTGGTACGCGAAAGCTAAGGTGGAGGTCAGTCATCGCCAACTGAAGGGCTTTCAAGGAAGGCGGCAGGGGCGTCGCTCGAGCGGTTGTGCCGCAACCTGAAACGCTGATGCGCATCATTAGAAGCATGTCATTGATATTGGTCACCGGATCTTCGGACGGGATCGGCAAGGAGACAGCGAGGCAGTTGCTCGCGCTGGGCCACGCTGTGATCATCCATGGCCGCAGCGAGGGGAGCGCGGCAAGCGCCGCGCGGGAACTCGGGGCTCCACACAGCTGGGCGTGCGACCTCTCTTCGCTGCACGAGATCAGGGCGCGCGTTCCGGCGCTGCCAGAAGCCCTCGACGTGCTGGTCAACAATGCCGGCATCATGACCCGAGAAGAGGAGCGCTCCGCTGACGGTCACGAGCTCACTTTCGCGGTCAATCACCTTGCACCCTTCCTGATTACGCACTTGCTGCTGCAGCGCGGCGGCCTCGAGCGAATCGTCAATGTCGCCTCACAGGTACATACCGGCGGCAAGCTGAGCGACCTCGACAAGAGCAGCGGCTATGCCGCGTATTCAGCCTCGAAGCTCGCGAATGTTCTCTTCACCTTTGAACTCGCGGAACGATTGAAAGACATCACCGCCAATTGCCTCCATCCGGGCGTCGTCGGCACCAAGCTCCTGCGCGTCGGCTTCGGCAGCCTGGCAGGCCCCGACTCGCTGGAGGATGGCGCCGCCACGTCGGTGCTGCTCGCGGCCGATCCTTCTGTCGAGGGCGTCACCGGCAAGTATTATCGTAAGCGACGGGAGTCCACTCCTTCGCCGCTGGCGCACGATGCCGCGGCCCGCGCACGCCTGTGGGAAATGAGCGAGCAGATGATACGGTCTGCAGCATGACGTTTCGTCGATTCAAAGGCACGCAGAAATACCTCACCTCAACCTCGCTGGAGTCGGCGGTCAATTGCGCGCTGGCGCTCGAGCGGCCGCTGCTGGTGCGAGGGGAGCCGGGCACCGGCAAGACGCAGCTCGCCGAGGCCATCGCCGAAGACCTGGGCCTGCGGCTGATTCACTGGCCGGTCAAGTCCGCCACGCGTGCGCAGGACGGTCTCTATGTCTATGACACCGTTCAGCGGCTCTATGACTCCCGCTTCGGCGATGGCGACGTGAAGGATATCCGGCGCTATATCAAATATGGTCCGCTGGGCGAGTCGTTCGCCGCCGCCGGACGAACGCTGCTGCTGATCGACGAAGTCGACAAGGCGGATCTCGAGTTCCCCAATGACCTGCTCCATGAACTCGACCGGATGCGCTTCACCGTCGGGGAAACCGGCGATGAGATCGTTGCGCGGGAGCGGCCGGTGGTCGTCATTACTTCCAATGCCGAGAAGGAACTTCCCGACGCCTTCCTGCGCCGCTGCGTCTTCCACTTCATCGAGTTCCCCGATCGCGAGCTGATGTCGCGCATCGTGCGGGTGCACCACCCGGAGCTGGAGCAAAAGCTGCTCGATGAATCGCTGCGATCGTTCTATGCCATTCGCGATCTCGATGGCCTGCGCAAACGGCCCTCGACGAGCGAACTGATCGACTGGATAGCTGTGTTGAAGCGGGCAGGAATTGCCTCGGTCGAGCTGGAACAGGGAATGCCATTCCTGGGCGCGCTGCTCAAGCGCGAGCAGGATCTGATCGCCTTCGCCGAGGCGACCAGCCGCGGGCGCCGGCCTCGGGCGTAATCAAATGTTCGTCGGTTTCCTTTATGACCTGCGCGAGCGCGGGGTGAAGGCGGGTCCGGCTGAGGGGCTGGCGATCGCGCAGGCGCTTCAACTTGGCCTGCACAAGGGCAGACTCGACGGCTTCTATGAGGTCGCGCGCGCCCTCTGCGTGCACCGCGAGCAGGATCTCGATGCCTTCGACCGCGCCTTCGCGCATCACTTCCGTGGCGTCCCCGACGAGGCGTTGCGGCTGACCGAAGAGCTGCTGCAATGGTTGAAAGACCCGGTGGCGAAAAGGCAGCTCACCGATGCCGAGAGGTCGAGTCTGGAAAAGCTCGATCTCGAGGAAGTCCGGCAACGCATGCGCGACCGGCTGGCCGAGCAACGCGAGCGGCATGACAAGGGCAACAAGTGGATCGGCACCGGCGGCACGGCTCCGCATGGCTCTGGTGGGACGAACCCGAATGGCGTTCGCCTGGGGGAGGGACCGGGCGGCCGCGGCGCGCTTGCGAGCGCAGGCGAGCGCCGCTTCAAGGACCTGCGCTCGGACGTCACGCTCGACACGCGCCAGATCGAGCTGGCGCTCCGGCGCCTGCGCGCGTTCGTGCGCGAGGGCGCACTGGATGAATTGGACCTGCCGGGGACCATCGCTGCTACCTCGAGGAACGCTGGCGAGCTGGAACTGAAGCTGCGTCCGCCGCGGCGCTCGAACCTGCGCGTGATCTTGCTTCTCGACGTCGGCGGCTCGATGGATCCGCATGCGGACGTCTCCGGGCGGCTCTTTTCGGCGGCAAAGCGCGCCACGCATTTCAAGGAGCTCCGGACCTATTACTTCCACAACTGTGTGTATGGCCGCGTGTATGAACGCGCCTCGTTGCAGCAGGGCCTCGGCTTGCCGCAGCTCTTGCGCGAGTGTGACCCTTCCTGGCGATTGGTGGTGGTGGGCGACGCCTCGATGAGTCCGTGGGAGCTGCAGTCGAGCGGCAGCCGGTGGGATTGGCAAGACGAATCGGGCGCGCCGGGAATTGCCTGGCTCATGCAATTGGCGCAGCACTTCCAGCGGTCGGCGTGGCTGAACCCGGAGCCAGCGGCAGCCTGGTATGGAACAGCGGAGTTGATTCGCCGCGTCTTTCCGATGTACCGACTGACGCTGGACGGACTCACCGAGGCGATTGCCCAGCTGGTGCGCGGCGGCGGGCGCCGCTGAAGCCTCCGGACCCTGTTCGGCGTCCTTGCTTTTTACCAATGACTAGCAGCCAGTGTGGTCAGTGCAGCAGCCAATCCACTTGAGGAGAAAACCCATGAAGATTCAATTGTGCATCGCCGCCGCCCTGGCACTCGCCGTCACCGCGGCGCAGGCCCAGACCGCCGCCGGCTCCACCGCCGCGGACACCACCACCACCGCGACGCCGCCCACGCCGGCTGGCGAGATGGCAAACGACAAGGCCGACCTCGGCGCCGACCGCGCTGATCGCGCCAAGGACCGCGGGGATCGGAAGGCCGACCGGGAGAAACTCAAGGCAGACCGGCAGAAGCTCGAGGCCGACAGGAAGGCCGGCAACGCCGAGGCCGTCAAGGCGGATCAGGCCACGCTCCAGGCTGACCGCAAGTCGCTCGCCGGTGATCGTCGGGATCTGCGCAAGGACAACAAGGACATCCGCAAGGACCGCAAGGATGAGCGCAAGGACAGCCGCGAAGAGCGCAAGGACGACAAGCAGGAAAAGAAGAGCAAGTAAATTCGATTTAACCCCGCGGCGAGCCGGCGGGTCCAATCATCGATGGCTAGCACTACCAACCTTTTGGAGGGAATGACCATGAAGAAGATCGCTCTCGGAATCGTTTTCGCTCTTTCGCTCGCTGTTACCGGCGCGCGCGCCCAGACCGCGACCACTCCGGACCCGGACGACGCCGCGAACCAGGCAAAGATCGCCGCCGACAAGGCGGACATCGCCAAGGACAAGGTCACGATCAAGGCCGACGTCTCGGCCGACAAGGCAGCGGCGACGAAATTGAAGGCCGACCGCGCACAGCTTGCGGCCGATACGAAGGCAGGCAACACCGCGGCCGTTGCGACAGACAAAGCGCTAGTGGAGGCCGACCGCGCTGCGCTCAAGGCGGACCGCAAGCAAACCCATGTCGACCGCAAGGAAATCAACCAGGACCGCAAGGAGGAGCGCGCTGACCGCGCTGCCGAGCGGAAAGAAGACCGCCGCGAGAAACGGCACCACAAGGGGAAGTAGACTTCGCAGCGATACCTACGGGGACACCATAGCGACTCTGGCCTCGCCAGACTTTCGAATGGTGTCCCCTGATCGCTGTCTCAGGACCTACAGTGAATTAAAATGGTCCCCAATCACCGAGGCCACACAGGCAGTCAGCTTCTTTCCCGTCGGAATGTGCAAAAACTCATTCGGTCCGTGAGCATTCGAGCCTGGGCCCAGTACACCGGTGATCAGGAATTGCGCCTCGGGGAATTTCTCACCCAGCATTCCCATGAATGGAATGGTGCCGCCTTCGCCCATCGCCATGAAGGGCTTTCCGAAACAGGCGCGGGATGCTTTCGAGACGGCAGCCTCGAGCCACGGCGAAAGCTTTGGCGCATCCCAGCCGGTGCTGGACTTCTCGCCCTCAAAGCGCACGCGCGCACCATAAGGCGGGTCCTTCTCGAGCGCCTCTTTGAATGCCCGGGCCGCGAACGCGGGATCAAGCCGCGGCGGAATACGCAGCGACAGCTTCACCGAAGTAAACGGCCGCAATACGTTGCCTGCGCTGCCCAGCGGCGGTAGCCCATCGACGCCGGTAATGGACAGCGCCGGCCGCCAGGTCCGGTTCAGCACCAGCTCGGTACGGTCGCGCGACACTGGCTGCGCTCCAAAAGCCCAGGGGAACTTGGTGAAGACCTCGTCGCCCAGCACCTCGGCGGTAGCGCGTGCCTGCTCCAGCCGTTCGCGCGGGATCTCCACGTGCAGCGCCTCGACGCGCACACGGCCGGTCTCGGTATCTTCGATGCGCGAGAGCACCTGGCGCAGGATGCGGAAGCTCGACGGCACGATGCCGCTCGCGTCGCCCGAATGCACCCCTTCGTTGAGGATATCAATGCGCAAATTGCCCGCCACCAGCCCGCGCAGCGAGGTGGTCATCCAGAGTTGTTCATAGTTGCCGCAACCCGAGTCGAGACAAATCACCAGCGAAGGCTTGCCGATCCGGGGCGCGAGCAATTCAATATATGCGGGCAGGTCGGTAGATCCGCTCTCTTCGCAGGCTTCAATCAAGACCACGCAGCGTGCGTGCGGAATCTTCTGTTCGTGCAAAAGCCTCAATGCCGCGAGCGACGCGAAGCTTGAATAGCCGTCGTCCGCGCCGCCGCGGCCGAAGAGCTTTTCGCCTTCGCGCACCGGCTCCCAGGGTGACAGTCCCTCGCGCCAGCCGGTCATCTCCGGCTGCTTGTCCAGATGGCCATAGAGCAGCACCGTGTCCGTGCCAGAGCCGGGGATCTCCATCAGGATCACCGGCGTGCGCTCGCCGATTTGCACGACCTCCACGGTGAGGCCCGGAATGGGCTGCGCGCGGCACCACTGCTCGATGAGCGCGACGGCGCGACCCATATGGCCAGCATCGCGCCAGCCGGGATCAAAGGCGGGCGACTGATTGGGGATGCGGATATACCGGTCGAGCGCGGGGAGTATTTCCTGCTCCCAGATCTGTCCGGACGACGTCAACGCTGCATTTGCATTCATCATGGAGCGCAGCGTCTATCATGTCTGGTCCCGCCGTGAGAGAGATGGCGCTTCATGCGCCTCCTGCTCGTCGTCATGCTCTCGATCGCCTGCACCCCATCACCTCTGATCCGGCCCGGCGACAAAGAGTTCCTCCGCGCCCAGGACAGGCTCACGGCTTCCCAGCAACGCGCGCTTGAGCTGGCAGGCCCCGGCTCCGAGTCCACGCTGTTTCTGCAGGGCGAGTCCTTCTATCGGGATCGCTTCACGCTGCGCCTGCACGGCGCGGGTTCCTATGTGGCGCAGGCGGCTGCGGCGGCCATCGACTTCGGCCCGCTCTCGGTGCTGGCGGCCAGCAACGGCATGGCCGACTTCCGCCTGATGGCATACGACGGCGCCGCGCAGCTTTATGAAGCGCAGATGACGCGCTATCCGGCGGGAAAGCTCGCGCCGCTCGCGCAGTACCGGCTGGGCTGGGCCTATCGAAGCGTATCGCTGGATTGGCCGCGCAACAGCGAACAATCCTTTGCGGCGGCCGAGAAGGCGGGTATCGCGCTCGCCACCCAGGCATCGAAGGTCCCGTGGAAATCGCAGGAGACGGCGGTGACCCTGTCTATCTTGCCGGGCCTCGGCCAGATCTATACCGGCGAGACGGCGAACGGCATCTTCCGGATGGTGCTGGCAGCAGCCTTTGCGACGCTCGCCATCGTGCCGACCGTGGCGGCGCTGCGCACCCACGATGCCAGCTGGCAGCGCCTTGCACTGGCGACCGTGGGATTGGTCGGATTACAGGTGGTGTTTACGACGGCATACCAGGACGCGCAGCGCGCCGCGCTTGAGTTCAACGAGCGCGAAGAAGCGAAGTTCGAGGACGCGCACCCGGACGCGCCGTGATTCTCATGGACTCTTGATTGCAAATCATCCGCGAGGACCTTTCGCTGCCGCAGGCGCTGGACGCGAGCCTCCTGCTCGAAGCGCTCGGTATTCCCCACGACCTCTACGGACTCCCCGACGATCGCTGGCTGGTCGCGGTTCCCGAGCACGTCCTTTCCCGAGCCGCGGAATCGCTGGCTGTGTATGAATCCGAGAACGCTCCTCCATCCGCGCTGCCGGCGCGACCTGAATATGGCGACTCGCTGCTGGGCTTCATCGTCGCACTCGCAATCATCGTCTCGGCCATGCTCTTCGGCCCGCGCGCGCGGACCGTCTGGTTTGAGCACGGGTCCGCCGACGCTGCGCGCATTGCTGGTGGGGAGTGGTGGCGCGTACTCACGGCGCTGACCCTCCACGCCGACGCGGGCCATGCAGCGGGGAACGCGGTCGCGGCAGGCATTCTCTTGACTGCGCTCGCGCGGCGGGTGGGGCCTGCCCTCGCGGCCTGGACCGCGCTCGCGGCCGGACTCGCGGGAAATCTCGCAACCGCGTGGGCGGTTCGCGCCAACTACAGCTCAATCGGCGCGTCGACGGCGGTGTTCGGCGCGCTCGGCACGCTCAGCGCGCTGCAGGCACCAGGGCGGCGCGCCTGGATGACGCTGGGCGCCGGCGTAGCGCTGCTCGGCTTCCTCGGAACCGGCGAGAAGGCTGACTTGCTGGCGCACCTGTTCGGCTTTGTCGCTGGCGCCCTTTTCGGCGCGTTGCTTCGCTTGACCGAGCCGCCGCGCCGCTCGCTGCTGCAGCCATTGCTCGCTCTCGCTGCGCTGGGCCCGCTCGCCTGGGCGTGGTGTCGCGCGCTCAGGTGAGCTGGCGCAGTTCGTGTCAATCCAGCCGTCGCGGGGAGTCTCACGCAGAAGTGTTACCTCAGTGACACCGCGACTCCGCGCGCTTGTGGATGGCGTCCAGCGCATCGGCGGCGCCGCGTTCGGACAGGTACCGCTTGATGAAATCCGGCACCGGCTTCCCGGCGTCCGCCACTGTCTCGTATTCGATCAGCGTCCCGCCCGGCGCGCGCCACAGCACCCATGAACCGCGGGCGGCCGCGATGTCGTGGGGCAGGTCGACTGCCAGCGCATAATCGATTCGGTAACCTTCTTTATCGAATCGATAGTCCAGCGCGTATCGAACAGTTGTGACGATCGCATTGACCGCCTGCAACGCTCGCTCGGTGTTCGCGGTGCGCTGCAACACCTGCACAGACTCGAGGTGAGGCATGAACTCGGGGAAACGTTCATGGTCGATGAGGATTGCCCAGATTGCGTCGCGGGGACAGCGAATCAGGGCCAGCGCGTGGGCAGAGCCGGCCGACCCCTCAATCTTTCCCTCCACGACCACGCGGCCCCTGCGCAGGTCGGCGATCTGCCCTGCCGTCAGGGGAGGGAGCAAGGCGATCAGGAGCGCAGTGAGCATACTCGGCCCCGGGTCATCGCATGCCGCGAACCCAAAGGTCCATACTGCTCCCGCCATGCCCACGACCTTGCTCTCGGACGACGACCTCCACCTCTTCAACGAAGGTTCCCATCTCCGGCTCTACGAGCGCCTCGGCGCGCACGTGGTCGAAGGCGGCACCGCCTTTGCCGTCTGGGCGCCCAACGCGCGGGCCGTTCATGTGATGGGCGACTGGAACGGCTGGAACAAAGGCGATCATGCGCTGACCCCGCGCGGCACTTCGGGCATCTGGGAAGGCGTCGTGCCCGGCGTCGGCGTCGGCAATCATTACAAATTTCACGTCGTCGGTATCCAGGGCCGCGGGGTGGACAAGGCGGATCCTTTCGCCTTCGCCACGGAGCTGCCGCCCAAGACTGCTTCAGTGGTGGCTGACTTGAGCTACCGCTGGGGCGATTCGCGCTGGATGAAAGAGCGCGCCAGCCGCGATGCCCTGAAGACGCCTTTGTCCATCTACGAGCTGCACACCGGATCCTGGCGGCGCAAACCGGAGGAAGGCAATCGGTCCCTCACTTATCGGGAGCTGGCTGGGCCGCTGGTTGAATACGTGAAGCAGCTGGGCTTCACCCATGTGGAGCTGATGCCGATCATGGAGCATCCCTTTTATGGCTCGTGGGGATATCAAACCACTGGATACTTCGCGCCCACCTCGCGCCAGGGCACGCCCCAGGATCTGATGGTGCTGATTGACCAGCTCCACCAGGCCGGTATCGGCGTCATCCTCGACTGGGTCCCTTCCCATTTCCCCGCTGACGAGCACGGACTCAACAACTTTGACGGCACCGGCCTTTATGAGCACGCCGATCCGCGGCAGGGCTTTCACCCCGACTGGAAAAGCTCCATCTTCAATTATGGCCGCCACGAGGTCCGCAGTTTCCTGTTGTCGAGCGGCCTCTTCTGGCTGGACCTTTATCATGCTGACGGACTGCGCTGCGACGCGGTCGCCTCGACCTTGTATCTCGACTATTCGCGCAAGCCCGGTGAATGGATACCCAACAAGTTCGGCGGCCGCGAGAACATCGAGGCGATCGAGTTCCTCCGGCGCCTCAATCAGGAAGTGTATGCACACTTCCCGGGCGCGCAGACCATCGCCGAGGAGTCGACCTCGTGGCCGGGCGTCTCGCGGCCCAATTACCTGGGTGGCCTGGGCTTCGGCTTCAAATGGGATATGGGCTGGATGCACGATACCCTGGCCTATCTGGCGCGCGATCCGGTGCACCGTCGCTTCCACCACAACGACCTCACCTTCCGCGGGCTCTATGCCTTTCACGAGAACTTCGTCCTGCCGCTCTCGCACGACGAGGTGGTGCACGGAAAGGGTTCGCTGCTCCAGAAGATGGCCGGGGATGAATGGCAGAAGCGCGCCAACCTCCGGCTGCTCTTTTGCAATCAATGGGCAACGCCGGGAAAGAAATTGCTCTTTATGGGCTGTGAGTTCGGGCAGGAGCGCGAATGGAATCACGACGCCTCGCTCGACTGGCACCTCACCGGCGATGCCCGCCATGCCGGTTTGCAGCGGCTGGTCGCCGACCTGAATGAACTCTATAAGCGCGAGACCGCGATGCACGAACTGGACGTGGACGCCGCGGGATTCGAATGGATCGACGCCAATGATTCCAATCAAAGCGTGGCCTGCTTCCTGCGCAAGAACAAGCAGGGCGAACCGATCCTGGTGGTGCTGAACTACACGCCGATCCTGCGCGCGGGCTATCGAGTCGGGGTTCCGCGCGGCGGACATTGGAGGGAGCTGCTCAACAGCGATGCCACCGTCTATGGCGGCAGCGGCGTGGGCAACTATGGCGGCGCGGACGCGAACCAGGGTCCGTTCCACGGGCGCGAGCACTCGCTGCAACTAACGCTTCCCCCGCTGGGCGCGGTGTTCCTCAAACCGGCCTGATAGCTTGAAAGCGTTCAATTCAATTCATTGGCCCGGACTTCTTCAGCCCCTGCGGCTGCGCCGGGCGCGCGATGGGCGAGGACTGGTGGTGGACCAGCCGGTAGCGGCCCCCCTCGCGGACAAAGAAATTGGTCGCCGCGAGATCGCCACCCGGGACGCGCTCGTAGCAGACCACGAAGGCCGCATAAGGGCCAAGGACGTGCGGCGTTGCGTTCACGCAGGTGATGGTCGCTGGCGCGCCGCCGCCGCCAAAGATGTTCTCCAGGCTGGTCATGACCGCGTCGCGGCCGCGCAACGGCTCCCAGCCCGGGTGAATGCAAGCCACGGGCGCGTCCTGCGACCACAGCTCTTCCATCGCCTGCAAATCCCGCCGCGCGAACGCGGAGTAAAAAGTGCCGTTCGCTTCCAGCAATTCTCGTTCGGAATCGGTCATGGCGGGACGAGCGTACACGACTGGTGCGTTCGCGTCGCTCAATCGATAGGCTGCCCTTATGCCCCGCGTCGGCTTCCTGATGGACCCGCTCGAGACCGTCCGCGTCGAGCACGATTCAACATTCGCTCTCATGCTCGAGTGCCAGCGCCGCGGACTCGAGGTCCGCGAGTTGCGCCAGCGCGACGTCTATTTCCGCGGCAACCAGGTGCGGGCGCGGATGCGGACCGTCACCATCGAGCGCAAGCCAGGCGCGCACTTTGCCGTCTTGCGCGATGCCCACGCCCCGCTCGACGAACTCGACGTGATCTTCCTGCGCAAGGACCCGCCGGTCGACGTCGAGTTCCTCCACGCCACCCAACTCGTAGGCCTGGCAAAGGGCCCGGTCTTCATCAACAACCCGGGCGGTCTGCGCGCGGCGAATGAGAAGCTCTTCGCGCTTCGCTTTCCCGACCTCGTTCCGGAGACTTTGATTGCCCGCGATATGAAGCTGCTGCGCGAATTCCTGGAGGAGCAGGGTGGCGACGCGGTGGCGAAGCCAATCGACGGCTTTGGCGGCTCGGGCATCTTCCGCCTGCGCATTGGCGACCCCAACCTGGCCTCGATATTGGAAACGGCGACGCGCTCGGGTCAGGACGCCATCGTCCTGCAAAGATACCTGCCCGAAGTCGTGCAGGGGGACAAGCGCATCATCGTGCTGGACGGCGAGCCCATCGGCGCGGTCAATCGCGTGCCGCAGCCCGCTGATCTGCGCGCCAATATGGCTGTCGGCGGAAAGGCCGAGCGCGGAATCATCACCGACCGGGATCGCGAGGTGTGCCGGCGGCTGCAGCCTGAGCTTCGCCGGCTTGGATTGCATCTGGTCGGACTCGATATGATTGGTGACTGGTTGACCGAGGTGAATGTCACCAGCCCGACGGGACTAGTCGAGATCGATGCCTTGAGTGGCCTCGCCACCGAGGAGCGCATCATTGATTTTGCGTTAGAGCTTCTGCAGGCGCGGAAGCCGTAGAGCCGGATTAAATGCGCACCTTGGGAATGCCGAGCTGCGTGCGCTCGTCGCCCTCTTCATCGGCGAATTCGGTGATGCGGTTGCCCGCGCGGCGCAGGCGGCGGCACAGCTCCCGATTGATGTTTTGCAGGACCAGCACATACGCCTTCACGTCCGTCCGATAGAGTTGATACAGATTCAGGTTGGTCAGTTCCCAGAGCCGCGCCGGGGACTCGACGATGACCGAAAAAGGCCGGGGCTGCATCTCAATCAGTGTCATCTCGCCGAAGAAGTCGCCCGTGCTGTAGCGCATCAGCCGCACGGCATGGCCCGACCCGCCGGCCTGGGTGGCGACGAGCTCGCCGCTGTGCACGACGTACATCGACCGGCCATCTTCTCCCTCGCGAAACACGGCTGCGCCCTTGGGAAAAGTGCGCTCGACAAGCATGTCAACGACCGCGTCCAGCGACTTGTCAGCCAGGCCGCCAAAGAAAGGTGTGCGGGTCAGGAACTCCTTGAGTTCACTCATGTCCCCGAGTCTAGCAAATTCGGCTAGGGTCGCCCGCATGACCAAGCTGGAGAAGCCTTCCTCCGAACTCTCGCAAGCGGCGGTCCTGCTCGACCAGGAGCTTCGCAAGTTCGAGGAGCTTTCCCAGCTCGCATTGCGGATCAAGCTCAACTCCGAGAAGAACATCGAGCGCGCGACCGACGCGCTCTCCAAAGCCGCCGAAAGTCAGGACCGCATCAGCCTGCATGTACGGGCGCTGGTGGGCGCCATCGCGGTCGCGAGCGCGCAGCAGGAAAGGGACAGCGCCCTGCTGATGGCGCGGGCGCACGAGATCAGCGCGCGCCGCACCCGGTACGTCGAGTTGGTGGAGAAGATGGGCGTGCTCGGGGCGCAGGCAAAGGAGATCAATGAATTGTTGCAATCTTCCGGAAAGAACCGCGAGGGCGTCGCCGCGGTCCAGGAGCGGTTGACGGCGGTGGCCGACGGCGCCGGGGAAATCGGGCGGCTGGCGGAGGCCGAGGAGCTCGAGGATTTGGCGCGACAAGCGGATTCTTTACGTCAGCAGCTGCAATCAGCGCGGAACAAACTCAACCTCTTGGCGGAGAAGCTCTCATGATTGATATGAAGGCGCTGGCGCGGAAAGAATTGATTGCCCGTGGTTTCGATCCCGAGCTGCCGCCGGCCGGTGAGGCCCGCCCGCTCTCAACCGAAGGCGCGCGCGACCTGCGGGGACTGCTGTGGTCTTCCATCGATAATCGCGAGTCGCGCGACCTGGACCAGGTTGAAGTTGCCGAAGCGCTGCCCAATGGGAATGTGCGAGTCCTGGTTGGTATCGCGGACGTCGACTCGCTGGTTGCGCAAGGCTCTCCGCTCGATCTGCACGCCGCGCAGAATACCGTCACCGTCTATACCGGCGTCGCGACCTTTCCGATGCTGCCCGAGGCGCTCTCGACCGACCGCAGCTCATTGAACCAGGGTCAGGACCGACTTTCGCTGGTGATTGAGTTTGTGGTCGCGGCCGACGGGTCGATCTCTTCGTCCGACGTATATCGCGCGCTGCTGCGCAACAAAGCCCGGTTGTCTTATGAGGACCTCGGGGACTTTCTGGACGGCAAGGCGCCGCCGCCCGCGCAGGTAGCCGCCGTCGCCGGCCTGACCGAAAACCTGAAGCTGCAGGACGCGGCCGCGCGCAAGCTTCTCACGCTGCGCCAGCAGCACGGCGCTTTGCAACTCGAGACCATCGAGGCGCAGACCGTCGCGGTCGACGGCAGGGTGATCGACGTCAAGCTGTCGCCCAAAAGCCGCTCCAAAGAATTGATCGAAGATTTCATGATTGGCGCGAATGGCGTCATGGCCGAGTTTCTCGAGAAGAAGGGCCGCTCCTCGATTCGCCGCGTCGTCAAGGAGCCCGAACGCTGGCCCCGCCTGGTTGAGCTCGCCCACGGCTTCGGCGAGACGCTCCCGGCCGCGCCAGACGGCCACGCCCTGGCGGCGTTCCTCATCAAGCGGCGCGCCGCGGCACCTGCCCAGTTTGCTGATCTGTCTCTCTCCGTGGTCAAGCTGCTGGGACCCGGCGAATATGATCTCAAGAAGGCCGGCGTGCCGTCTCCGGGCCATTTCGGTCTCGCGGTGCAGGACTATACCCATTCGACCGCGCCTAATCGGCGTTATGCCGATCTCGCGACGCAGCGTCTGGTCAAGGCAGCCCTGTCGGGGGTGCCCGCTTCTTATAGTGACGCTGAATTGCAGGTCATTGCCCAGCGCTGCACCCTGAAAGAGGGCGACGCGCGCAAGGTCGAGCGCTTCGTCCGCAAGGCCGCCGCCGCCATCCTGCTGCAGCCGCGCATCGGCCAGACCTTTGACGCCATCGTCACCGGCGCCACCCCCAAGGGCGTCTTCGTGCGGCTGCTCTCACCCCCTGCCGAAGGCCGCGTCATGCGGGGCGAAAAGGGTCTCGACGTCGGCGCCCGGGTCAAGGTCAAGCTCGTCACGGCCGACCCGCTCAAGGGCTTCATCGACTTTGAACGGTCCCCCTGAACAATGAGGGCCAGCGCGAGGTGCGGCGCCGCGCCACCAGCGTGCAGCGCCCCGTGGGAAGTCGACCAGGATCCGCGGCGGCACGCAGCGGCACCGATCACGGCGGGTCGAATCAAGAAGCAAGAAGCAAGGTGCGAGAAGCCTAAGCGACCCCTCGCAACTTCTGCTGCCTGCGCGGCACCTTGAGAATGAACTCCGCGCCCGGCCCCGGCTTCAATTCCAGCGTCCCGCCTAGATTCTGCACCACGCGCCAGCAGATGGTCAGTCCCAGCCCCATCCCGCGGCCCGGTCCCTTGGTGGTGAAGAACGGCGTGAAGATGCGCGGGGCGTCCTCCGGCCGTACCCCGGGCCCATTGTCCTTTACGGAGATGACCAGCTGTAGAGCGTCGCCCGACCCGCTCACGCGCACCGCGCCACCCTGCTCGGGGCACGCCTCGATGGCGTTCTGCACCAGGTTGGTCAGTACCTGGTTCAACTCCTCCGGTACGCACTCGATGGTCCCGTCGCCTTCAAAGCCGGTCTCGACCTTGACCCCGCGACCGGTGGCCGGAAGCACCAGCGAGATGATCGTGCGCACCGCGCTGAAGACATCGTGCGGGCGCAGTTGCCGGGAGTATCCGGCGCGCGAATAGCCGCTCATCAATTCAACGGTGGCGGTGATTCGCTTGATACCTGATTCGCAGATATCGAATAGCTCGCGCATCCGTTTTGTTATCTTCGGCAAGTCCACCCCGGCGGTTCCCGCCATGATGATGTCCGAATCGAGCCGGATTCGCGCGAGCGCATTCTTCAGGTAGTTCAACGGATTGTTGATCTCGTGCGCGAGGCCACCGGCGATGATCTCCAGCGAGTCCATCCTTTGAGTCAACAGGATCTCGGCGGTCTGCGTCTGGGCCTGCACCAGCGAGCGCGCGGTGGAGAGCAGCTCGCGCGGCGAGAACGGCTTGGCGAGATAGGCATTGACCCCGATATCGAGTCCCTCGAGCTTGTCTTCAAGTTCGGCGCGAGCGGTGAGCATCAGAATGGGAATGTGGCGGGTCCGGTCGTCGGCGCGCAGCCGGCGGGTGAAATCAAGCCCGTCCACGTCTGGCATCATCAGGTCGGTGATGATGATCGACGGCTGCTCGCGGATGGCCAGATCGAAGCCCTTGGTCGCGTCGCCGCACGAGAGCACCTTGAACTGCGAGCGCAGGGACATGTGCACCAGGCGCAGGACATCGGGCGTGTCGTCCACCACCAGCGCCATATGCGGCCGGAGGTCTTCGTCGGCGTCCCGCGGGGTAATGCGGCGCTCGGTGTGCTCGGTGATGTCGAGCAGGCGAAACTCGTCGCGGCCAGAGATTTGGACGGCGAAGTCCATCAGTCCGCGCTCCCCGGCACGGTCGTCGGCGGGAACGGAACGCACGTCGCCGCGCCGCTCCAGCACCTCGGCGCGGAAATGCTCCCGGTCCCTCGGCAGCTCGACGGTGAAGCGCGCACCGAAGCTCGACTCGGCCCAGATGCGCCCGCCGTGCAGCTCGCAGATCTCCTTGGCGAGAGCGAGCCCGATACCGGTGCCGCCATGGCGGCGCGTCCCGCCCATATCGACTTGATAGAACCGCTGGAAGATCTGTTGCGCCCTCTCGGGAGGGAAGCCCGGCCCGTCATCCTGCACCAGCACCTGCACGATTCCGCCCAGGTCCCGCAGCTTGACCAGGATATGCCCGCCTGGGTGGGTGAACTTGGTTGCATTCGATAACAGATTGAGAAAGACGCGCTCGATCCGGTAGAGATCGCACCAGACCAGTGAGCGCTCGACGTCCGTGACAAAGGCCAGCTCGATGCCCTTGCGCAGCGCCAGCGGCTGCACCTGCACCGTCAGCCCGCGCAGGTAGTCGACCAGGTCCTCTTCGCTGATCTCGAGCAGCAACTTCGACTCTTCCAGCTTCGATAGATCGAGCAGGTCCCCGATCATCTTCAACAGCTTCAGCCCGCTGCGGAACATCGACCGAAAGGTGGCTTCCTGGGTGGTCGAAAGCTCGCCCATCTCGCCTTGCAGGATCATCTCGAGTGGTCCCAGCACCATGGCGAGCGGGGTCTTGAACTCGTGCGTGATATTGGCGAAGAGCTGCGATTTGAATGAATCGAGTGCCTTGAGCTGCTCGTGCGCTCCTTCCAGCGATTGCTTGGTTTGCTCGAGATTGACCTGATTCAGGAGCTGGCCGCGCTGGGAAGCGTAAGTGATGCTCTGTCCGATGTCGCGCACGCCACCCGTGGAGACAAGGAAAACGAGGTTGCCTATGGCCTCGCCATTGAAATGGCTGTGCCCGAGCAAGACGTTGGGCACGATGAAAGACACCACGATGGCGAGGTCGATGCGGATCACTTCCGACGCGGGCCAGACGAAGAGCAGACCAGTGCCGATGATGACCAGGCAAAGCCCCGCGTAGTAAGGCGACGAGAGCCCGCCCAGCACGGTGGTCATCATGCTGATGCCGCAGGCCACCGCGACCGTATAGGCCCCGGTGACGAAGTTCGCGTTGCGGAAGAAGAATGGCGAGCGCAGGACCGCGAGCGCACAGGCACTAACCAGCACCATCAGGATGCGGCTCGTCAGCAGCACCCAGAGCTGGTCGCGCGGGCCGGTCAGCCAGTCGAGCAGCGCGAAGCCGGGACTGAGCAGGATGACGACCAGCGCGGCGATGCGAAGACCGCGCCGGTTGTGCTCCACCAGCCAGCGTTGCCACTGGTCCTCGAACGAGGATGGAGCCGGAGTGTCCAACTACCCGCGCGTGATTTGCACGAAGGGGTTCACGCCGCTCGCTTCTTCGAGGATCTCCCGGTGCGCGCCAGGCGCCGCCCGTCGCGCGATTTCCAGCAGCTCCGGGCGAGAGCGGTGGATGAGCTTCCAGTCAAGGTGCTGCTCCATGTACCAGCGGCAGGGGTTTTCTGGCGTGATGTTGGCAATCATCGCGATACCGCCCGGAGCGAGCTGCGCCTCGAGAGTGCGAGTGAGCCGGACGGCGGTGGCAGGCTGCAGGTAATCATAGAGACCGCTGCAGAAGATGGCATCGAATTGCCCGAGGCCCGCAAACAGCGTCTCGTTGGTCAGCAGCGTCTTGATCGATTCATTCAGGTAGACGAGCTTCACCTTTCCGGCCCAGCGCGCTTCCACCAGCGGTCGCAGGCGGCGGAAGGCATACCCGAGCGCGCCCTTGTCCTGGTCGAAGAGGACGAGCTCGACAGGCGCCGGCAGGAACGGCAGCTCGGTGAGCAGCTCGAACAGCTCCTGTGCTGGGCCCGCCGCCACCGAGAGGAAGCGCAGCGGAGTCTCGCGCGATTCAATCATCGAGCGCAGCCGCGCCTTGACTACATCCTTGCGGCCGCGCACCGCCACACCCGCCTTGGTCTGGTCGAAGGCGAGGCTCATCGCCTTGGCGAAGAGCGTCGGTCCTTCGAACGGCTTTTCGTAGAGGAAGCGCATGACTTCATAGTCGCCCGGATAGCCGAACGGTTTCTGGAAGGCACGCAGCATCACCGGCGACTGGAGGAAATAGTCGTGCAGGTGGCGGCGGGACCACTCGCGCAGCGCGGGCACGCTCTTGGGGTCGACCGGACGGAAGGCCGCGTCGATCTCCTCGGTGGCACGGACGACCTCGCTCACAAACGAGACTTTCAGGCGGTCGATCAATGCGAGTCGCGCAGGCGAGCCGTCTTCGCCGTGCAGCACATGCCAGGGCAGCTCTTTTTCCAGCCGGGTCAGGTCTTCTTCCGCGTCTTCAAGAAAGAGCGCGAGATCGCTGACCAGCACTTTGTAGCGGTCGGCGCCTTCCACGCGCCAGATCGACGGGCGCACCACGTCGGCGCCGGCCCGGGGCCAGGTGGCGAGAGCGCGCAGGTTGAGCACGTCGTCCACCGGGAGCAGCGGCCCCTCAAACGACACGCCGACGATGGTGACCCCTTCGACCTCGCGCACCGAGCCCACGCGGGCCTCGCCGCGGTAGGCCTCGAAGCGGTCGAAGGTGACCGCCAGCTGGTCGAGCCGGTTGCCGATGGCGGGCAGTGCGTGCGCGGGCCACTCGAAGGCGGCACCATTCTGCGAGACGTCGTGGAGCGGGCATTGAATAAGCACGTCATTGACGACCAGCGCGACGGTGCTGTGCAGCGGCAGAAGTTCGGCGGAGCGAAACCTGTGTGGACGAAAGAAGACCTCGCGCCCGGGGGCGCCTTCGAGTTCCTCATACGTGCGGACGGCGGAGATCAGCTTCACGGGGGTCATGAGTTTCTCTATTGCTGGAGCGAGGGTGCGAGTCGGACTTCGAAGCGCGCCCCCCCTTCGGCCCGGTCGAGGACGACGATTTGGCCATGGTGAGTTTCGACGATCAACCGCGCCATGTAGAGTCCCATTCCCAGCCCCGAGTCTCCCTTGCTGGAGACGAACGGCTGAAAAATGGTCTCGCGAAGTTCCAAAGGGACCCCCGGCCCCTCGTCTTCGACGGCGAAGACCACTGCGCCTTCCGGACTGCGACTTACCTGGATGCTGACCCGCCGCCACTGGGCAGTTGCCTGCAAGGCATTGCGCACCAGATTGACGATCACCTGCGTCAACTTCTGCCGGTCTCCCTGCACTTTGGGCAGGTCCGCGGCGATATCGACGTGTACTTTGTGCATTCGATAAGACAGGTCCATGCGCGCGATGGCGAGCGCGTCGGCGATGACGGCCGCCGGAGCGACCGGGGCCATCTCCACATGGAGGCCGTCGCCGCGCGCGAACTGGTGCATGGCCTCGAGCGTGTCGATGAGGTTGGTCACGCCCTGCATGCCGACATGAACCGTCTCAAGCAGGTCAGGCGCGGCTTTGCGTTGAGCGAGCACCGACTCCACGTAGCCGAGGCCGATCATCAGATTCCGCAGGTCGTGCGTGACGCCGGAGGCGAGGCGGCCCATGGTGCCGAGCCGCTCCATATGCAGCAGCTGCCGCTGGGCGCCTTCGACTGCCTCGAGCGAGGCGTTGAGGTCTTCCGTCTTTTGCGCCAGCAGGCTCACCAGCCGTTTGATTGCGCGGGCTTGATAAACGTTCTCGCTCGCCTGCCGGACGGCTTCGAGGATGTCGTCCGGCTGCCACGGCTTCTTGAGGAAGCGGAAGACGCGGGCGCGGTTGATGGCGGAGATGAGGGCGGGCGGATCGGTGAAGCCGGTCAGGACGATGCCGGCGACGTCGGGCTTGAAGTCGCGCAGGTTCTCGAGCAGCT
>JANYKT010000135.1 GCA_025358085.1 Deltaproteobacteria bacterium
GAGTGCGTCAGGACGTGCACCTTCGCGTCCTCCCAGGGAACGAGCTTCCCGTCCATCCAGATAAGTTCGACCTTCTTGATCGGCTCGCTCTTCTTGCCTGCCACGGGTGCCTCGAGGGCTGAAAGGGAAGGGGCGCGCGCCTCTTAGCACGACGTTCGACGTGAGACTAGACGGCAGGAATTTCGCCGATGGGGGCGAGCAGACGCTGCAGCACGGGAAGATCCGCCAGCAGCTCGGTCTTGGCAGCATGGACGATGGCATCGAGCGAGCGCTGGCTGGGAAGGAGCAAGAGCGGCGACAGCGTCTTCCGGAAGGCCTTGTAGAGATGCGCGTAGGGCCGGTTCCGCGCCACCGCGGGGGCCGCCACGCCCTGCAGCGGCAGCCAGAGCGGCGTCAACAGCCGGGGAGCGAATCCATCGAGCGCGAAGACAACGATGTTGCGGCTGCCCGATCCCGGTAGCCCGGCTCGCTGGACGTGTTGCCAGGCCGTCCGCACCGGCACGTTGTCCACGACGCCCCCGTCGCACAGGCGCAGCAGATTGTGGCGTTCGAAGAGGGCATCGAGCAGCGCGGTCATGCGCGGGTCGTCGCGCAAGACGTCGTAATGGATGACGCCGGGCACGCTGGCGGAGAAGCCAGCCGCGTCGATGGCGTCGATGCCCTGCGTGTCCGGAGACACGCCGAGGACGAGCCGTTGGGCGAGCCTCGGGGCTCGCGCGAGTTCGACGATGGCGGCGGAGAGCCGCTGGACGTTGCGGTGCATCGAGCGCAGTCCCCAGGCAGAGGGGTCTTCAGTAGCGGCGCCCAACAGCTGCTCGTACTCTTCCAGCGGCCGCGGCAGCTTTCCGCGCCGGATGCCGGTGACGGTGACCAGCAGCGGGATGGGCAAATCGGAGAGGCGCAACGGCGAACCGTCCGGGTGGCGGAACCAGTGCCCGATGGCGGCGCGCAAGTGCAGGCGCAGCGGCCCCGGCAGCCCATACACCGAGCGCTGCGGCACGATGCGAAAGATCTTCCGGTAGGTGAGGTCCTGCAGGATCTCGGGGATCCTCGCGAGGTCAAAGCGCCGCTCGCGTGCGCGGAAGAGCCCGAGGATGGCGCCCATCGACGAGCCGGCGATCAGGTCCGGCTGGATGCCCGCGGACTCCAGCAGCGCGAAAGCAGCCAGGTGAACATAGCTGGTGCCGCCGCCACCGCCGCAGACGAGCACCAAATGGCGCTCGCGGACCTCGCTGTCGAGCCACTCGAAGGGGAGCCGGTGGCCGAGACTTGCGGCCAGGTCGGCCAGCGCCGCGCGCGTCTCGGCCAGCACCACGCGCGCCGCCGGCAGGAGCTCGTACGGCTCGGCGAGGCGCGGGCGCTGCGGGTCGAGCAGCGGCCAGAGGATCTGCAGCACACGTTCGCGCAGCGGACGCAGCAGCGCGGCGACCGGGACGTCGAGGCCATCGGGCGCGCGCACTTGCCAGCAGCGAGCGAGCGACAGCCCGTACCGCAGGGCCGATTCGTCATCCGCGTGGAGACGGCCCCGCGCCGCGACCCCGGCCCGCGCCAGCTGCGTCTCCATGGCGGCCAGCGGTCCGACCTCGGCGAAGCGCTCGTTCAGGAGGCTCATGGCTTACGGGTCAAGCGCAGCTCCAGCAGCGCCTCCGCGCAGGCGGGGTTGCACAGCAGCGCCTTCTCGAACTCGCTCTCCGCCTCGCGCGCCTGGCCGAGAGCGCGCGCGATGTGGCCCCGGAAAACATAAGCCCGATCGATGCGCGGATTGAGCGCGAGCGCTTTCGCGATCAGCGCCAGGGCGGCATCCGCGGAGCGCTGCTCGAGCCAGGTCGCCCAGCCGAGACAGGCATAGAACTCGGCTTGGTCGGGATAAAGCTGCGTCGCCTCCTCGAAGGCTGTGCGCGCGCGTGAGGCATCGCCCGAGGTCAGGAGCACTTCGCCTTCGCGGAACCGGTGCTCGGCGGCGAGGATGCGATCGACCGCGTCGCCGTCCGACCGCGGCCTTCCTTTGCGCAGCTCCAGCTCGTAGCCGGTGCGGCGCTCGCGATTTAGCAAGGTGTCCTGCGCGAGCGAGAGCTGGCGGAAGATCTCTTCGGTCAAGGCGCGCGCCTCGCGGGTCGGGTCCGGTCCCAGGCGGTCGGGATGACTCTCGCGGGCCAGCGCAGCGAACGCGTTGCGGATCTCGAACTCGCCAGCGCCGTGGCCGACGCCAAGCGCTTCGAAGAGCGTCCCGCGGCGCAGGTCCTGCGCGCGCGCCGCCAGCCGCTGAACTTGCTGCCTCTGCAGCAGCTCTGGCTCAGCCAGCGCGCGCTCGGGCAGCTCGGCAACCGGCGGCGCCTGGGGTGCGCGCTGCCCCGGGCCCTCTTCCGGAGCCGGGGCTGCGTCAGGCGCGGCGAAGTGGATCATGTTCGCGCAGCGCAGCGCATAAAGCAGGCGCCGCCCGTCGTCCATCGAGAGCCGTCCGAGCGCTGCGACGGCGAGCAAATCCCCGACGGTCCGCTTGCCGTCGATGAGCCCATACAGTTGCGCTTCGTCCTCCTCGAGGCCCATGTCCTGGAAGCGGTCGAGCGGGTCATCGGTGAACTGCACCCGGCAGCTCGCGACCTCGCCCAGCGCGGCCCTCACCCGCTCGCCATCGTAGGTGCGCTTCACGCCTTCCAGCAGCACGCGCGCCGGAGTCATTTCCAGCGCAATCTGCGCTTCAGGCATGGGCGCCTGGGGGTTGAACCGGTATTCGCCGTCATCCCAACAGAAGAGGTCGAACAGCTTTTGCTCGAGCTGCAGCTGCAGCGCGTAGGCCAGGTTCGAAGGCGAGATGCAGCCCAGCTTGATGAGCTCGGTGCCCTGCATGCTCTTCGACTCCCTGCTCCTCGCCAGCGACTCCTCGCACTCGCGCAACGTGATCAGCCGCTCCCGCACCAGCAGCTGCCCAAGCGTCTCGGAGAGCACGTTGGAACGGACGAAGAAAGGCGCGCCCTCGCGCAGGTAAACGAGCTTCTTCACCGGCCCCGAGTGGACCAGCAGCGCTCCCGATGCGCGCCACCGGTGCAGCTCGCTGAGCACCTCGGCGAGCTTCGTCTCGCGCAGGTTGCCGCGCACTTGCAGCGCGCCGCGGAAGCGCACTTGCGACTCCGATTCGACCGACTTCAACTCGGCCAGATCGGCGATGCTGGAGAGACCCTTGAGGTGCGCGGTCTCGGCGCGCGCGCGCGACAGTTGCCGTCGCCGGTAAGAAGGGTCGTCGGGTGCCTCGGGGATCTGCAGCGCGCGCCTGCAGAGGGCGACGATCCGCGACGGCTCGACCGGTTTGTCTGCCCACTCGACCGGCCCGATCCGCTCTTCGAGCTTCTGCTTGCTCTTCGAGGCCGGGTAGACACCGCTGATGAAGACAATAGGTAGCTTGCGCCCCTTGACATGCTTGCGAATGTCCTCCGCGAGCTGAAAGCCGTTGCGCCGCGGCAAGAGGCCGTCGGTGAGCAGCAGATCGACGGGTCGCTGCAGGAAGGTGGTCAGGGCCCAATCGCCGTCGTGCTCGGCCAGGACGATGAAGCCGCTTTGGTGCAGAGCCTCGGCGAGCACATGCTGCAGCTGGCGGTCGTCCTCGACGAGCAGGATGGTCCGCGGCGCGCTCAGGCTCATGCGAGTGGCCAAGCATACCGGCCGTGCCCGGGCGCGGCAATGCCGGGCTGCGACTCAAAGGCCAAAGCCGGGCCTGAATGGTGCCGTTCGTTGCCGCCGCTGTGCCCCATCGCTATGCTCAGACCCATGTTCCGAGAAACAACAGCTCCCGAGACCTTCCGTCCGTGGGCTGCGCTTCGGACTGTGGTGCTCGCCGCTGACTCGCTCTGGATCGCCGTCTTCTTCGCGCTCGCCCTGATGCGCGGGGCCACGCCCGGAGCGTTCCTGTCAGCGGCTTTCTTCATCGCGCTCTTCACCGCGTGCGCCATCTTTTACAACCGGCTCGCGTTCACGGTCGCGGACGACGGCCTCACCGTCCGCACCTTTGGTGCCGAGCGCACCCTGAGCTTCAGTGACATCCTGCGGGTCGATGTGCTTCCCGGCATCGTCGGTACCTCCTATGCCATTCGCACGCGCCTCGGGTCGCTGAGTTTCTCCAGCCTGCTGGCCGGGCACCAGCGGCTCTGTTCCTTGATTGTGAGCCGCGCGAATCTTGCCTGAACCGTTCTTCGTCCGATGGCTGCTGCTCTGCGTGCTCTGCGGCTGCACGCGCCGCGGCGGCGACTACGTCGTGCACCGCGCGAGCGGGGCGATCGCCATCGACGGAGCTCTGGCCGAGGCTGCCTGGGACCGCGCCGAGAGGGCCGGCCCGTTCGTTCGCAGCCTCGACGGCAAGCCGGCGACGGCTTCCACCGAGGCGAGGCTGCTCTGGGACGATGACCAGCTCTATGTCGCTTTTGTCTCCGAGGACCCGAACATCGCCACCCCGTTCTCGAAGGACGATGAGCCTCTTTACACTTCGAACGTCGTCGAGATTTTCATCAACCCGAGCAGCGACCTCGCGCGCTACGACGAGATCGAGCTGGCCCCTTCGAACGCGCTCTTCGATGCGTCGTTCACCGGCCGGCGGCAAGGGATGAACCTTGCCTGGTCGTCGCACGCGCAGCACGCGGTCCACCTGGACGGGACGCTCAACGACCCGCGCGACACCGACCGCGGCTGGACGGCGGAGCTTGCGATTCCTTTCGAATCGCTGACCGGCATGCCGAAGCCGCGGCCGCAGCGGGGGGACAAATGGCGCTTCAACCTGTATCGACTGCGGCAAGGTCCGGGACAGCCTGGCGAAGGACAAGCCTACAGCCCCCCGATGGTCGGTGACT
This sequence comes from Deltaproteobacteria bacterium, assembly GCA_025358085.1. GTDB lineage: Bacteria > Myxococcota > Myxococcia > Myxococcales > 40CM-4-68-19 > JANYKT01. The sequence continues at coordinate 4,836 of JANYKT010000135.1, forward strand.
TTCACGCCATCGAAAAGTTTGCCACGCTGCGCTTCGAAGACTGAAAACAGAGAATCAATTGACCGAAACCACGAAATATTCAGGAAGCTGCCACTGCCAGAAGGTCCGGTTCGAGACCCGGCTTTCGCTGGCCAAGGTCATTGAATGCAATTGCTCCATCTGCTCGCGTGTCGGGGCCCTGCGGGCGTTCACGCCGGCCTCGGACTTCAAGCTGCTGGACGGCCAGGACGCGCTCACCGACTACCAGTTCGGGAAGCAGCACCTGCACCATCGTTTCTGCAAGCTTTGCGGCGTGCACTCGTTTGCCACCGGCACTGGTCCCGATGGCGTGGAGATGTACGCCGTCAATGCCCGCTGCCTTGACGGAGTTGACCCTGCCGCGCTCGAGGTCTCGCGCTACGACGGCAAGAAGTTGTGAGCTGATCACTCGCTCCACGGCGCAATCTGCAGGGAGTGGCCGTCGCTCGTGGCGATGACGGCGCCTCGTGCGGTCGAGTGGGTACGGGCGCCGAGCGCCTCGGTGCGCTCGACCACGTCGGCGTTGGGAAAGCGGAAGCTGTTGCGGGCGCCGACGCAGTAGACCACTTCGCGCGGCTTTACCCGGCGGAGGAACGCGTCGGTGCTGCTGGTGCGGCTGCCGTGGTGCGGCGCCTTGAGCAGCAGCGCGTCGAGCGGCGCCCCGCCCTGCGCCAGCTCCGCCTCGGTGAGCGCCTCGACGTCCCCGGCAAAGAGCGCGGTCACTTCACCGTGCACCAGCCGCAGCACGATGGAGTTGTCGTTGGCCGAGCGGTCCGCATTCCAGGCTCGCGAGGGCACCTCGACCTGCACGCCTGCGATCTCGCGCTGCGACGGCTCGCGCACCGGCACGCTCCGTTCGCGCGCCTTGGCGCGGACAGCTTCCGAGATGTTGTCGCCCCGCGATGTCATCCACAGCTCGCCGATGCGGACGCGATCGAGGAGCGCCAGCATCCCTCCGGCGTGGTCCGGGTGTGGATGGGTCAGGACCACCAGATCGAGCTGCGAGATACCAAGCTCTGCGAGCGCAGGCAGCAGGTCGCGCGGCGCTTTGGGGAAGGTGCGCAGGTCGCCGCCTGCGTCGATGAGGAGCGCGTGGCCGCGCGGCAGCTGCACCAGGGTCGCGTCGCCTTGGCCGACGGCGAGAAAGGTGATTCGCAGCTCGTCTGACCAGAGCGGGGCAATGGCGCGCGCACAGGCGAGCAGGGAAAGGGCAGCGAAGGGAAGGGCGGCGCGCAGGAGCCGCGTGCGCGGGCGATCGGTGCGCGCGAGGAGGGCGACGGCTGCCCACCAGAGTGCACTTGCGAAAAGTCCTGGCGCAGCCACCGCGACGGCAGCAAAAGGAACCGCCGCGAAGAGCCGCGCCGCTCCCAGTGTCGCGCCCGCCAGGAGGTCCGCGAGCCACCAGAAGGGGAGCGCATCGGACGCAAGTGCCAGCGTGGCCAGGGGGATGGCCGCGAGCCCCGGCAGCAGGCCCAGCGCATTGGCTGCGACACTCACCAGCGAGATGCGGTGGAACGCCGCGGCGAGCAGCGGCGCGGTGCAGAGCGTTGCTGCGGCGGTGGCGCAGGCGAGCGTCAGCACATGCTCGGCGAGGCGGCGCGCGATACTGGGCCGCAGCGGACGCGCGAAAGGAATCAGCTCGCGGAGCGGCCGGGTCAGGAGGATGAGGCCCAGCACACCGATGACCGACAGCTGCAGGGCGAGCTCGTGGGACGAAGCCGGATCGACCGCAGCGCAGCCGGCTGCCGCGACCGCGAGGGCCGTCAGACTGTCGCTGCGGCGTCCGGCGACCAGCGCGGAGAGTCCGAGCAGCGCGCCCAGCCCCGCGCGCACCGCTGGCCACGGGGCTCCCAGTAAAAGCACCTCGAGCAAGACCAGCGGCGCGGCGATCAGCGCCGCCACGGCGACCGGGCGGACCTGGGATGCCCACGGTGTTCGCAGCCAGAGGCGGGTGACCACCGCGCGGACGAAGAGCACCACCACGGCGAGGTGCAGGCCGGATGACGCAAGCAAGTGCACGAGACCGCTGACCGACAACTCTTCCTCGACTTCGGACGGAAGTAGCGACCGATCCCCGACGCCCAGCGCGGCCACCAGCGCCGCGCGTTCGGGCGTCGAGCAGAGCAGGGCGGCCCGGGCCAGAAAGCGAGCGCGCACGCCATCGAGCCAGCGCCAGAGCGCAGGGCCGCGGTCGAGGACCTGGACGACTTCCAGACTTCCGTCAGCGCCGATGCCCCGCACGGCCAGCTCGGCTCTGCGGTCGCGGCCACCCGGGTTCAGCCGCGGCAGTGGCTCGTGCAGCGAGCCGAAGGCGCGAAGCCGGTCGCCGCGATGCGCTTCTCCTTGCAGCGAAGCCCAGACGAGCGCGCCTTCGATTCTCAGCACGGCGCCGTGCGGCTCGATGGCAACCACGCTGGCCTCAATTTCATTGCGCTCGACGGTCAGCGGCCTTGCACGCTCCTGCCTCGCCCCCCGAACCAGGCCCAATGCGAGACCCAGCGCCGCGACGCGGGCAGGAGGCCAGAGAGAGAGCGAGAGCACGCACGCGGCCGCGCCGAGCGCCGTGAAAGGTGAACCCGTGCATCCGAAGAAAGCGCCTGCGACGAACGCCGCCGACGCGACCGCAAGTGGCCGCTGCATCCCCGCCCCCCATCCCGAACGTCCCGCCAGCCATGTGGGTTATACACCGGCAGACACCCACCCCGCCAAAAGGCCCGAAAACGGTACACCTGCGCGAGATTGGTCGTCAAGAGGCCGAGTTGACGCGCAGTGCCGATCCATGCTAATTATTGGGTCATGCAGATCTTCAAAGTCGGTGACAAGGCCGTCTATCCTGGCCAAGGTGTCGGCGAGGTCATGGGCATCGAGCACAAGGACATTGCCGGGCAACGGCAGTCGTTTTATGTCCTCAAGATCATGGAGAACGGGATGAAAATCCTCATTCCGATCAACAAGGTCGGCTCCGTGGGGCTCCGCTCGCTCATCGACGAGAAGGCCGTGACCAAGGTCTACGGTATCCTGAAGCAGAAGGATATCTCGGTCGACTCGGCCACCTGGAATCGCCGTTATCGCGAATACATGGAGAAGATCAAGACCGGGTCCGTCTTCGAGATCGCGGAAGTCTTGCGCGACCTCTACCTTTTGAAGTTCGACAAGGACCTGAGCTTCGGCGAACGCAAGATGCTCGACACCGCGCGCAACCTCCTGATCAAGGAACTTTCGCTTGCCAAGGGCGTCAACGAGGACGAGATCGAAACGGATCTCAAGACCATCTTTAATTGTTGATTGTTTAATAATCGCTTCTTGACTTGGCGCGGGCGCGGGTGCCGGAAGGCGCGCGCGCCCGTCGCGCTTCGTGACCGACAACCACGACCCAGTCGCGCGGCGCTTCCACGCCACCCTCCTGCAACGCATCTCGAAGCAAGGAAGCAAGGAGTTGAAGATGTCCCTGCGCCTGTTCAACACGCTGGTCAACGACAAGCAGGACTTCGTCCCCCTGGTCCCCGGCCGCATCGGGCTCTACGTCTGCGGCATCACCGTCTACGACCTGCCGCACATCGGCCACGCGCGCTTCCTGGTCGCATTCGACGTGGCCGCGCGCTTCTTCCGCTTCTCCGGCTGGCAGGTGAAGTACGTGCGCAACTGGACCGACGTGGACGACAAGATCATCCGACGCGCTGTCGAGCGCTCGGAGGACCCGCTCGCGCTGGGCCAGCGATTCATCGATGAATGCCGCAAGGACATGGCGTCCATCGGCGTGCTCCCGGCCGACGTGGAGCCGAGGGCCACCGAGCACATCCCCGAGATGCTTGCCATCATCCAGAAACTCATCGACCGCGGCCACGCGTACGTCGCCCAGGGCGATGTCTACTTCGCGGTGCGCTCGTATCCCGACTACGGAAAATTATCGAAACGCAATCTTGATGACCTGCTCTCGGGGGCACGCGTAGAGACAGGGTCCATCAAGCGCGACCCGCTCGACTTCGCGCTCTGGAAGTCACACAAGCCAGGCGAGCCCGACAGCGTCACCTGGGACAGCCCGTGGGGACGCGGCCGGCCGGGCTGGCACATCGAGTGCTCGGCCATGTCCCAGAAGCATCTGGGCGAGACTTTCGACCTGCACGGCGGCGGAAAGGATTTGATCTTTCCGCACCACGAGAATGAGATTGCGCAGAGCGAAGCCGCCTCGGGCAGGCCGCTCTCGCGTTACTGGCTGCACAACGGCTTCGTCACGCTCGACGCCGAGAAGATGAGCAAGTCGCTCGGGAACTTCAAGACCATCCGCGACTTGCTGGTGCACTGGGACGGCGAGGCGCTCCGCTGCTTTTTGCTATCGACGCACTATCGACACCCAATCAACTTTACCGAAACCGCGGTGGCCGACGCGGACCGGCGGGTCGAGTACTTTTACGAGACGCTGGCCAAGGCAGAGAGTTGGCTCGTGCAGAAGAAGTTCGCGGCCGAAGCGAAGCCGCTCGAAGATGCGCTCGCTGGCTTTCGCGAGGCGATGGAAGACGACCTCAATACCGCTGACGCGCTGGCGCGGGTGGAGCGCGTCTATCACCAGCTGAACGCGCGCATCGACGGCAAGGGAAAGCCCGAGGAAGTGGCAGCGCTGCTTGCCACCGCGAGGGTGACCGCGCAGGTGCTCGGCCTCGCCGGGCGCGCCCCGCAGCAGGCCATCCTGGAGCGGCGCGCTTTGGCCGCCAAGCGCATGGGAATCGATTCCGAATGGGTTTCAGAGCGCATCGCTGCCCGGCTGTTGGCGCGCAAGGGCAAGGACTTCGCGAAGGCCGACCTCATCCGCGACGAGCTCTCGGCCAAGGGTGTCGACCTTCGCGACGGCGCCGGCGGGACCGACTGGCGCGTGCTGCTTTAGGGCCCGGTCAAGCGTTACACGGGACAAGAACCGCGATGTCCTCTTTGGCGAGGCAGTACGTTTTAGATGCGGCGTCAGAGCAGGCGACCGCCGGGCTGCAGGCGGCGCTCCGGAAGGCTCTGGCGATTTGCAGCACTCGCGAAAGCTGCAGGCAAGACGCTGAACGCAGCGCCGGTTAGTATCCCCAGCCTATGGGGTTCAAGCTTCGTTCCGAATACCAGCCGCAGGGCGACCAACCACGCGCCATCGCCGAACTCATCGCCGGCCTGAAGCGCGGCGATCGCTGCCAGACTCTCCTGGGCGTGACCGGGTCCGGCAAGACCTTCACCATGGCCAACGTGGTCGAGGCGGTGCAGCGGCCCACGCTGGTCATCGCCCACAACAAGACGCTCGCGGGCCAGCTCTACGGCGAGTTCAAGGAGCTCTTCCCCGAAAACGCGGTCGAGTTCTTCGTCAGCTATTACGACTATTACCAGCCCGAGGCGTACGTCCCGACCACGGACACCTTCATTGAAAAGGATTCATCCATCAATGACGAGATCGATCGCCTGCGCCACGCGGCGACGCACTCGCTGCTGACGCGGAATGACGTGCTGATCGTCGCCTCGGTGTCCTGCATCTATGGCCTTGGTACCGCCGAGGCCTATTACGAACTGAAGGTCTCGCTGCAGCAGGGCGATGAGTATCCGCGGCACAAGCTGATGCGCGATCTGGTGGAGATCCAGTATGAGCGCAATGACCTCGACTTCTCGCGCGGCACCTTCCGGGTCAAGGGCGATACCATCGAAATCTTTCCCGCCTATGAAGAAGAGCGGGCCATCCGGGTGGAGCTGTACGGCGATACTGTCGAGTCCATCAAGGAAATCGACCCGCTGCGCGGCAAGGTGATTGCGCAGATCGAGAAAATGTCGATCTTCCCCTCCAGCCATTATGTGACCTCGGGTGATCGCCGCAAGCGCGCCATCACCGAGATCCGGGAGGAGCTGCGCCTGCGGCTCACGCATTTGCGGGAGCAGAGCAAGCTGCTCGAAGCGCAGCGGCTCGAGCAGCGGACGATGTTCGATCTCGAGATGATTGAACAGACGGGTTTCTGCAATGGCATCGAGAACTATTCGCGGCATCTGAGCGGGCGGAAGGCCGGAGAAGCGCCGCCCTGCCTGCTCGACTATTTCCCCAAGGACTATCTGCTGGTCATCGATGAATCACACCAGAGCGTCCCCCAGATCGGCGCCATGTATCGCGGCGATCGCTCGCGAAAGGAAACGCTGGTCGAATACGGTTTCCGCTTGCCCAGCGCCCTGGACAACCGGCCTCTGAAGTTCGAAGAGTGGGAGAACCTGATCAATCAAGCGGTCTTCGTCAGCGCCACCCCTGCTGAGTATGAGCTGCAGAAGAGCGAGGGAGTGATCGTCGAGCAAATCATCCGGCCCACGGGCCTGGTGGATCCGGAGGTCGAGATCCGCCCGGTGGCGCAGCAGGTGGACGACCTGCTCGAGGAGATTCGCAAGCGCACCGCGCTCGGCCAGCGCGTGCTGGTCACCACGCTCACCAAGCGCATGGCCGAAGATCTGACCGAGTATTACGCGGACCTGGGCGTGCGGGTTCGCTATATGCACTCTGATATCGAGACGCTGGAGCGGCTGGCGCTGGTGCGCGACCTGCGCCGCGGGCTCTATGATGTCCTGGTCGGTATCAATCTGTTGCGCGAGGGATTGGATATCCCCGAGGTATCGCTGGTCGCGGTGCTCGACGCCGACAAGGAAGGCTTCTTGCGCAGCGCGGTGTCGCTCATCCAGACCATCGGCCGCGCGGCGCGCAACCTCGACGGCCGGGTCATCTTGTTTGCCGACAAGATGACCAATTCAATGAAGATCGCCATCGAAGAGACCGATCGGCGCCGCGCCATCCAGCGCGCTTATAATGTCGAGCACAACATCACTCCGCAGTCGGTGAAGAGGGCGATCCTCGATCTCGCCATCCAGGGAGTTGCCTCCGACAAGGATGACGCCCTCGCCGGCAAGGAAGAGCTGGCGGGTTATCTGCCGGCCAATCGCAAGGACGTCCCGAAGATGCTGGCAGGCTTGATTGCCGAGATGAACGAGAAGGCGGAAGCGCTGGACTTCGAGGGCGCGGCGATGGTCCGCGACAAGATCCAGGCGATCAAGGACCTCGATCTCGGGATCATGCCGAAGAAGCCGCAGGTGTTGAAAGCCGAAGCGCGAGCGGCAGCCGGCATCGCGCCCAAGCCCGCTTACGACGGCCCCAAGCGCGGCCGCGGCAATGGCAAGCCTCGCGGCGGCGGAGTGCGCCGGAGCTGACCGCGCGCGGTTCTAGCGAAGCTGCGCCGCGGTCGCGTTATAACCGGCGGCCGATGCTCGCCGAGGCCCTCCAGCACAAGCTCGACACGCTGCCCACGCTGCCGGGCTGCTACCTCATGAAGGACCGCGCAGGCGAGGTGGTCTACGTGGGCAAGGCCAACAGCCTGCGCGCGCGCGTCTCGCAATATTTCCAGCCGCAGACCAGCGACACGCGGCACTTCATTCCTTTCCTCGAGGGACTGCTCGGCGACATCGAAGTGATGATCACGCCCAGCGAGAAGGACGCGCTCCTCCTCGAAAACGAGCTGATCAAGCGGCATCACCCGCGCTTCAATGTCCGGCTTCGCGACGACAAAAACTTCATTTCGCTGCGTCTCTCGCGCACGCATCCATATCCGCGGCTCGAAGTCGTCCGGCGCGTGCGCAAGGACGGCGCGCGCTATTTCGGACCCTATTCGAGCGCGTCGGCCATTCGCGAGACGCTGTCCATCGTGAATCGCCACTTCCAGCTGCGGACCTGCACCGACGCGGTCATGACCAATCGGCGGCGACCTTGCCTGCAATATCAAATCAAGCGCTGTCCCGCGCCCTGCGTGTACAGCGTGCCGGGCGAGGATTACCAGCGCAGCGTAGAGGAGGTAGCCCTCTTCCTCGAAGGCAAGGCGAGCGAACTGACCACGCAGCTTTCGACCCGCATGAAGGGCGCGGCAAAGGAGCTTGCATTCGAGCGCGCGGCGCAATTGAGAGACCAGCTCCACGCCATCGAGCGATCGCTCGAGAAGCAGCGCACGGTGCTGGGCGACCTGCTCGACCAGGACGTGCTGGGGTATCACCGCGAGGGCGGCCTGCTGGAGCTGCAGCTGCTCTTCTTCCGCGCAGGGCGACTCTCGGGCGCGCGCAGCTTCAATTTTTCGCGCCAGGAGTTCCCCACCGAGGAGCTGATCCGGAGTTTCCTCGATCAGTACTACGAGAGCGGCGCCTTTGTACCGAAGGAGCTGTTGCTCCCGATCGAGCTGCCCGACACCGAGCTGCGCGAGACCTCGCTGTCGGAGAAGCGCGGCGAGCGCGTGCGGGTGTTGGTGCCGGAGCGCGGCGAGAAGGTTCGCCTTCTCGACATGGCGCGACAGAACGCCGAGCACAACTTCGAGGAGCGGCAGCGCACGCAGAAGAACCAGCTGGAGACGCTGCAGCGACTGCAGCAGCGGCTGCGCCTGCCCCGGCTGCCGCGGCGAATTGAATGCTTCGATATCTCCACCATCGGCGGGCAGCAGACGGTGGGCTCGCAGGTTGTCTTCTGCGACGGCGAGCCGGACAAGGCGGGGTATCGCCTCTTCAAGGTGCGCGGCGAGGCGGCGGCCGATGACTTTGCCTCGATGTACCAGGTGCTGACGCGCAGGCTCGCGCGCGGCCGCGAGGTGGGCGACCTGCCCGACCTCCTGCTCATCGACGGCGGCAAGGGACAGCTGAACGTGGCGCGGGCAGCGCTGAAAGAAGTGGGGCTCACTCTTTCAGATGTACCGCTGGCGGGCCTCGCGAAGAGCAGAGTGCTCGAAGATGAACAGCGCTTTGCGGCACGGCAGGGCTTCAAGATGGCCGACGCCTGGGCGGAGCGCGCGGGACCGGAGCCGGAGGTCGCGCAGATCGACCCAACCGCCGATCCGCTCGCGGCCGCACCGGTCCCGGTGCCCGCGCCCTCGCGCCTGGGCCGGTCGCGCAAGGCGGGCCGCTACAAGAGCGACACTCTCGAGCGCAGCCCGGAGCGAGTTTTTCTTCCGGGCCAGAAGAACCCGGTCGTGCTGCGCCAGAACACGAGCGAACTGCACCTGCTCGCGCGCCTGCGCGACGAGGCGCACCGGTTCGCCATCACCTTCCACCGCAAGCTGCGGCGCGAACGGAACTTCAAGTCGGTGCTGGAGGAGATCCCCGGCATCGGCGACAAGCGCAAGCGCGCGCTGCTCAGCCACTTCGGCTCGCTCAAGCGCATCCGCGCGGCTGGCCTGGAAGAGATCGCCGCCCTCGAAGGCTTCAACCAGAAGCTCGCTGAAGCGGTGCACGGTTTCCTGCTGGCGGCGAAGGTCGCCCAGGCCGAAGCAGACGAGGCGGCGGAGGCAGCGTTCGTTGGCACTGACCTGGGCGAGGGCCCCGCGCCGCAGCAGGAAGAACCGGGCGGCGAGCTGTCGTCGTTCAGCGATCGCGACGACGTGGCCTTCGACGCGGCGGCCGCGGAACTCGAGGTGATCGAGGAAGATCAGCCTGCGCTCGCCGAGCCGGAAGAGCTTGGCTCCGCAACACAAAGCGCGGCGGCGAGCCACGATTTTCCTCCTCCGCGGGGCGAGCCGGGCGGTTGATCCCGCGACATGGCTTCATCGTCAACTCGCGGCGGAAAATGCGCCGTTTTTGCTTGCCCGCCTCGGGCTCCTGTCCTACAAGGTCGCGCCTGCTCTGTATTTGTCGCGTCGCCGCTGTGAAAGGACTTAAGTTCATGAAGCTCTACCCGAAGATCATCCCCGCCATCGCCCGCGACGTTGTCAGCACGCTCATGGCGGAGGGTGACGTCGAGGTGGAGACCATGCGCGTGGCGGACGCCGAGATGGACATGGCGGCCATCCTCAAGGAGTACCTCGCTTCTGAAGAGCGCGTGAACCAGGCAACCCGCGAAGCGCTCGAGCGCCGCGGCTATGATCACTCCAAGTTCAATGCGGTCAAGCGCGAGATGGCCGACGTCCGCGGCTTCAAGATGGGCGACGACGGAATCGATTACATCATCAATCAAATGATCGAGTTCCTGCTCATTTCGCGCAACGTCGAAGAAGTGTTTGCCGAGGACCACGCCATTCGCCGCAAGATCTACCAGGTCTTCAAGAAGCATCTCGACGTGGACGAGGACATCGACCGCGAAGCCCGCGCCCGCCTCAAGCACCTCGCCGAAGGCACCCAGGCCTGGGAAGTCGAGTACCAGAAGACCGTCGAGCAGATCCGCCGCAACAAGGGGCTCATCTAGCCATCAGCGCCCGATCGCCGCGCCGGCCCGCTTGTGGTCGGCGCGCGCCTGCTTCTTTTCTCCCAGAGCGCTCGCGGCAACGAGCTGCGCCCGAAACGCTCTTCCGTTCGCCTCGCCGATGGCGACGAGCGGCAGGCGCCGCGCGTCGTCGCTGACCCAGATGTGCGCGCCGCGCTTCACGCTCGCGTCGTCCGTGCGCACCGCCGTGGCGTCCACGCGGAACGTCGCGAACTTCCCCAGCGGCGTCTCGATGATCTCGCGTCCCGCGGCCTTGCCCTCCACGCGCCAGAGCTTGCGGCCTGCAAGCACTTCGACGCAGAAGGCTTGTCCGAAGGGCTGTGCCCGCAACAGGAAGAGCGTCGAGAGAAGATCGTGCGCTGAAGCTCCCGCTGCAATCTGGAATGGGTCGGGGTCGCCGTTCTTGCTGGAGTGGACCGAAAGCGCGCCGCTCACCGGCGGGAAATTTACCTCCTGCGCCTTGTGCGTCCGACCCTCGTCCACTTCCTCGCGATAGCGCAGCACCGACAGGTTTTGGTCCACCAGGCTGGCCGCGTGCGCGTCGTAGGTGCCGACATTGGTGGAGACAAAAGCGGTCGTCTTCGCGCGCGACTTGAGCAAGAGCGCGGCGCGCGGCCGGTCGGCTGTGGGGGGCGGCTCGGTGGTCACATCGAAGGTGCCAATATCGAGGCCGAACTCGTCCAGCTTGAAGCCGAGCGATTCGCCGGGAGCGAAACGCGAGGACTTCACCAGTTGCGGAATGCAGTCCGCGGAGGGAGCGGCCAGGGGAGCAACCAGCAGCAGGGCGGCGAGGCTCACGGGTTCACACTCCTCGCGAGGCAGACGCCCGGCGGCGGCGCGTCATTCACGGGTGCCAAGCTTCCGCTGCGCGATCAGCTCGGTGACTCGCGTCGAGATTTTTTCCCGCATCGCATCGTACGCGCGCGGATCCCGCGACCAGGTGCGCGGCGTGGCGGCAAGCGCGCGCGCCTCGGTCCGCGCCAGTCCCGGGTCGCCGAGTTGGGCACAGAGGGACAGATAGGAATAGTCCGCGAGCCCGCGCGCGATCTGCACGATTCGCAGCGACTCGACCGGTACGTCGTGCTGGCCGCCGATGCGCTCGGGCATGCCCGGATAGTAGAGCGTGCCGTCGCCGTTGCCGCCGAAGGCCCACTGCGACTTCCACGGGTCGGAAGGCGGCAAGGGCTTTCCTGATTCGCCGGCCGCGTCGTACGCAAAGACAGTGTCGAAGTAGAGCTCGCCCGCGACTCCATTCGCGAAGGCGAGCGCGCCCATGGCCCGCGCGGCGGTGGCCGGTGCGTCGATCATGTAGCTCGGCCAGCCGCGGAAAGCCGGATTCGACGACGGCGTCGCGTCCTTGCTGCAGCCGTGCGACATGCAGCTCTGGTACCACCAGTAGTGCTGGTAACGCTCGCGCGGGAGAGCGTGCGCACAGGTCGGTCCGCGCTCGCCGATGCAGTTCACCAGCGGCACGTAGAGATCGACGCTCGGAAGCCGGTCGCTCAAGGTCGTGGTCACCAGCCGCCGGACCTCGGGCACGTCCTCCCGGAGTTCGCGAGCCTTGCCTTCGACCAGCGCAAGGTCGCTCTCGGCCGGCTCGTCATGGACATAGGCGTAGAGCCGGTCGAGCCAGCCGCGCTTGCGGAAGTGGTCGACCCAGGCGCGGCGCCAGACGCGGCGCTCCTCGCGGTCGAGCTTGCCGGGCTGGCGCAGTTCCACCGAGGTCCAGCGCGCGCCGGAGGGGAGAGCCTGGCCATCGAGAAAGGGAGCGACCTCGGCATCGTAGGCGCGCCAGTCGATGTGCAACACGCCCTTCCGGAACTGGTGCGAAGGCGCGTCCTGCGTGCCGCCGAAAAGCGTGATGCCGCGGCGCAAGGCCATCGTGTCATAGGCACGCGTCAGCTCGCCCGCGGCCTCTACAGAGCGGTGGTGCCCCTTGGCCGCGGTGTAGCCGGAGAAGCCGAACGCGGTGGCGAAGGCGGGCGTCGCAGGCAGATCAAAGCCGCGCGCGCGCACTTCCAGAGGCACGGTGAGACCGCCCGATTTCCACGAAACTTGCACCGTGCCCCGGTACTGCTGCGCGCTCGCGCCGCGCGGGACGCACGCCTCGACGAAGATGGCTTGCGCCCGGTGCGCGCCCACGTCGACAGGGAAGGCGTTGCGCGTCTCGCCGTAGAGCGCGTCGCGGACGGGGACCAGCGCGTCGGGCCACTCGCCGCTCTCACCTTCTGGCCCGCTTGGATGCGTGAGCACCAGGGTCGCCACGCGGGAAATCAGCACCGGCACCGAAGGCGCGAGGGGCGCGGCGGCGGCGACGAGGTCCTTGACCGGACCGCGCACGATGATCTGCGCGCCGATGCACTCGCCGCCGGCTGCAGCCAGCGCGATGCGCGGCGCCGTCGCGACCGGCGGAAGTGCGTCCGGCCGCACCTTCTCGGATTCGTGAGCGACCCAGACCAGAACCGTCAGCAAGAAAGCAATCATCGCGCGGGAAGGTGCGCTGCCAGGTGCGCCACCGCAACCCGGCGGATGCGCGCAGTGTCACGCCCGCAACCTCCGGATGCGCGCAATGTCCGCGAGCGATAGAGTCCTTGACTTCGTGCGTGCACTCCTGCTGCTTTCCAGCCGCTACCGCACGCTTTGAAGCCCGCCGATGGCCCCGCTTACTGAGCTTGCTGAAGGAGTGCCGCAATGCCGCGAGATGAAGGCTTCACCGACGAGGACGACGAGGCGACGCCCGACGGGGCGAAGCGCAAGTTCGACGAGTTCGAGTGCCCGGCCTGCAGCGCGCACAATCCCTACGAAGAGTTCGGCAACAACGACGAGGTGCTGTGCGGCTATTGCGGGCTCTCGCTGAAAGCCATTGTCGACGCTGAAGGAAAGCTGAAGCTGCGCGAGGCATGATGAAAGGCGTCGCGCACAGGACGGTCCGGCGCTTCCGCGCTGGCGCGCTCGAAGCGCCGGCCGAGGACGACGTGGTGGGTGAGGAGCCGCTCGAGATCCGCGCGGCGGGCGAGACGCTGGCCGTGACCATGCGGACGCCGGGCGCCGATCGCGAGCTGGCGGTGGGGTTCCTCTTTGCCGAGGGAGTGATTGCCTCGCGCGACGACGTCTCGTCGGTTTTGCACTGCGGGCGGCCCGACCAGGAGGGCTTCGGCAACACCATCGACGTGCGCCCGGCGGGCGGAGCCGACTTCGACATCGAGCGTGTCTCGGCGACCCGGCGCGGGACGCTCACCACCGCTGCGTGCGGGGTCTGTGGACGGCGCTCAGTGACCGATGTGCTGGAGCGCTGCAAGCCCCTGCCGGACGGACCGATCCTTGCTGCTCAAACGATCTTCGCCGCGGTGGAAGGCCTGCGCTCGCGGCAACCGAACTTCTCGCGCACCGGCGGCATTCACGCCGCTGTGCTGCTCGATGCAACAGGCGCGACGCTCGCCGCCTTCGAGGACATCGGGCGGCACAACGCGCTGGACAAGACGGTGGGCGCGCTGGTGCTGTCCGGGCGGCTTTTGGAGGCGGCGCTGCTGGTGGTCAGCGGGCGGGCCTCCTTCGAGGTGGTCCAGAAAGCCAGCGCGGCCGGCGTGCGCATCATCGCGAGCGTCTCGGCTGCAAGCTCGCTGGCCATCGACCTCGCGGTGGTCACGCGGATCACCCTCTGCGGCTTCGTCCGCGGCGAGAGCATGACCGTTTACTCGCACGCGGAGCGCATCGACCCGCACGTGGAGCTGGGCGCTTGAACGCAGCAGGTCCAGGCTGGCGGCGCCAAGCTACGCGGCGCGCTCTTCCCGGCTCGCACTTCCCGGCTCGTCCGCGCCGTCCCAGCAGACAACAGTAACGCCGCCGAAGCGCAGGGTCGACTCGTCGATGGGCTCCTCGGTGCGCTCGACCAGGGCCCGCCTGAGCTCGGTCGCCGCCCCCTGGAGAGCCGCCTCCAGCTGCTGGCCCAACACCTCGCGCGCGGCGCGGTCCTCCGCAACGCTTAAAGCCACGCGCGAGACGGTGGCGGCCATGGCCTTCCACAGCGCGGTCAGCTCGGACGGCAGAGCGCCCGCGTGCGCGCGCAGGTCCAGACGCAGCAGGCCGCCGCAGCGCCGCCAGGGCGTAATGGCGGGCATGTCGTCGCTCAGGGCCGCGCCAGCTTGCAGCACCAACTCGGAAGCGCACTGCTCCAGGGCCGACGCCAGCTGGCCCTGCTCCAGCAGCCCCGCTCGCCACCGCTGCGCCACCGCATCGCGCGCGCCGATCAGTTCCGCTCCCAGCCGCTCGCGCGCCGCCGTCCAGTTCATGGTCCGCTAGATACGCCTTCGCGCATCGCCGCGGGATCGGTCGGGTGTCCGAGCCGCAATGGCTTTACTTTTTGGCCTTGCCGACCGGGGAGGCGAAGAACGAGACGTTGTCGCCTTTTGGTGCAGGCTCGCCCGCTTGCTGCGGCTCCCCGCGAATACCGTTGAGCAACTGCATATGCGTGTCGACCAGCGACGCGAGCTGTTGAATGAAGGATGCCCGCGCGCGCTTGAGCTCGTCGATCTCGATGATCAGCTGCAAGCGCTTCGCCTGCGCGTTGGAGATGATCTTCTCGGCCTGCAGTTCCGCGTCGCCCATGACGATGTCCGCTTCCTTGCGGACGTTGACTTTCATCTCGTCGGCCAGGCGCTGGGCGGTGGTGAGCGTCTGCTGCAGGAGCTGCTCGCGGTCCTTGAACTCGTTGATTCGAGCCTCGCGGCGCCGCAGCTCTTCGTCCTGCCGGTTGTTTTTGCGCGCCATGTCCTCCAGCTCGGAGGCGACCTGGTCGAGGAACTGGCGAACGTCGTGCTCGTCCAAGCCGCCAAAGCGGCCCTTGCGGAACGTCTTCTGCTGGAGGTCGAGAGGGGTCAGCTTCATGGCTCGGAGGAGACAGTTCCTGGCAGCATTTGATTCCGGTTCACCGTGTCCTCGGACGCCTGCTGTACGAGTGCGCCAGCGACTCCGCCGCGCCGCTCTGCCTTTACCCGGTACATCGCTTCGTCTGCCTTGCGCAACAATTCGTCCGCCTCGCGCGCGTCGTCCGGAAAGGAGGCAACACCGAGGGAAGCGGTCAGGTGCAGCGGTCCATAAGAGCGGCTTTCCAGGAAAGGCTGCGCGGCGATCATCCGGCCGATGCGGCGCGCGGCGTCCATGGCCTGATCCTTGGAAGTTTCGGGCAGGAGAATGACGAACTCATCCCCGCCGTACCGGACCGGCACGTCGGTCGAGCGCAAGGTATCGAGCAAAAGCTTGCCGATTTCGAAGAGCACCCGCGACCCGGCCTGGTGGCCGTGACTGTCATTGACCTGCTTGAAGTGGTCGAGGTCAAAAAAGATCAGCGAGACGGGGTGACCGAAGCGAGTGGCGCGCACCACTTCCTGCTCGAGCTGCCGCTTGAGGTGGCGCGAGTTGAAGAGGCCGGTGTGATCGTCGAGGACGGTCAGCTCCTGGACCTTCTGGAAGTTCTGCGCGTTCTCGATGGCGATGGCGGAGAACTCGGCCACGGTCGAAAGGATGCGCAGATCCTCTTTATCGAAGGGACCGTCCCCCGAGCCGTTGACCAACTCGATGACGCCGAGCATGCGGCCCTTGAAGGCGAGCGGAACAGCGAGGATGGAGTGGGTATGAAAGCTCGACGCCTTGTCGAATCGCGCAGCGAAGCGCGGGTCGGTGTGGACGTCATTGACCAGGAGCGGCTGGTTGTGCTGCGCGACCCAGCCAGCGATGCCTTCGCCGGCCTGGATGCGCAGCCCCACCAACGACTCCGAGCCCGCGCCCACCGAGGCCTTGAAATAGAGCTCGCCCGTCTGCGCATCGTGCAGCAGCAGCGACCAGTTGCGCGGCTTGAGGATCTCCGAGACCTTGGCAAGAATGACGTGCATGACCTCGCCGATGTCCAGCGACGAGGTCAACGCCTTACCAATCTCATTCAGCACCGCGAGCTCGTCTACCGTGCGCTTGAGTTCGCGGAGCAGGTCTTTGGCCTGCATAGGAAAACGAGCATAGGCGCAGGTAGCGGGGGGCGCCAATCTTCGGATGTGCTACAGCGTGCGCGCTCATGCTCCTGCTTTGTTCGGGCTCGCCGCGGCGCCGCGATTTCCTGCTCCAGCTCGGGCTGCCTTTCGAGCTGGTGCGACCGGAGATCGACGAGACGCAGCGGCCGGCTGAAACGGCCCTCGCTTATGTTAAGCGCCTCGCGCGCGAGAAGGCCGAGGCGGGATTCGCCCTCTATCTCCGGCAAGGCGGGGAACCGGGCAGACCAACCGTGCCGCCGGCGGCGGGCGTGCCGCTCGCGGCGGTCGTCCCGCTCGCGGCCGACACCGTGGTCGTGCTGCGCGGCGAGGTGCTGGGCAAGCCGCGCGACCGCGACGACACGCGCCGGATGTTGCGCCTCCTCTCAGGAACCGAGCATGAGGTCATCACTTCGGTGCGCGTGGCCGCGCTACAGCGCACGGTCAAGACGAGCGTGCGCTTCCGGCCGCTCTCGCCCGAGGCGCTGGAGTGGCTGGTCCGCTCTGGCGACGGTGACGACAAGGCGGGCGCGTACGCCGTGCAAGGCCTCGCTGCCGCGTTCGTTGAGCGGCTCGAAGGCAGCCTGACCAACGTCATCGGCCTGCCCATCGTCGAGACGCTCGAGATGCTCGCCAGCGCGGGGGTTGCGCCGCCATGGAGATAGGCGAGCGGCTCTCTGCCGTGCGTTCTGAAATCGCGCGGGCCTGCGCCGCTGCGGATCGGGACGCTTCCACGGTGCGGCTGATCGCGGTCAGCAAGACGCAGCCGCAAGACCGCGTGCGCGCCGCGGCCGCGGCGGGGCAGCAGCTCTTCGGCGAGAACTACGCGCAGGAGCTGCGCGAGAAGACGGACGCGCTGCCGCAGCTCGAATGGCACTTCATCGGCGCGCTACAGACCAACAAGGCTCGATTGGTGGTCGGCCGAGCCGCGCTGATCCACACCTGCGATCGTCCGGCGCTGGCGCGCGAGCTCTCGAAACGCGCGGTTTCGCTAGCGCTCACCCAGCGGGTGCTGCTCGAAGTCAATCTCGGCCGCGAGCCGCAGAAGGGCGGAGCGCTGCCCGAAGACCTGCCCGCGCTGCTGGAAGTCGTGCGTGCTCTGCCCGCGCTCGAGTGCCGCGGTCTGATGTGCATCCCGCCTGCCGAGGGCGATCCGCGGCTGCACTTCCGCACCCTGCGCGGGCTGCGCGACGCGCTGCTCCCCGGCGGCGAGCTCTCGATGGGGATGAGCGCCGACTACCCCGCGGCCATCGCCGAAGGCGCCACGCTGGTCCGCGTTGGCACCGCCATCTTCGGCCCGCGGGTCAGGTCCGGGTGAGCGTGCAGCCTCGATGAGCGCGCGCCCGCGATGGAGCCGGGCGCGGCCCGAAGGGCTCGTCACAGCTTGTAGCGTTCACCAGTCGCAGCGGCGCAGCCCTTCAACACCAGGGTGCCCGCGGGGTCAAAGAACTCCGTCGTTGCGGTGCTGCTGAAGGTGTCGTCGTCCACTTGAATGTCCTGGGTGATGGTCTGCGTGCGGAAGAGGATGCCGTCCCGGCTGATGAAGGCGGTGGTGGCGGCGCGATAGCTTTGTCCACCCTCGGAAGCCCAGGCCCCATGCCCCGGGCTGCGCAGCGCCGGGAAGAAGCTGTTCGCAGTCGTTTCGGTGGCGGTGCCTCCCCGGGCAAAGGTGAGCAGCGCTTGAAAAACAGGTGCGCCGACCGGCTTTCCTGTCGCGCAGTTGATCAACGTCACCTGCGTTCGCCAGGTCCCGACCAGCGACTGCTCGGATCGCTGCGGATGACGGTCGGACTCAGCCGCGCTGCCGCCCGCGCCCAGCAAAAGTCCTCCACTCACGAGCGCCATTGCAGCCAACGGGGACAGACGTGCCAGCAGTTTTGTATTCATTGTTTTCTCCTCGATGGGGCGCACCTGGATGGTTGGCTCCCGTCCCTCTTGAACGGAAACGGCGCCGAAAGGCTGTCATTGGGTCCGTGCGGTTTTTTTCGCGTTCGCAACGCAGAGGCCCGTGATAAGCCACCGCGGCTGACCAAGCTCCCGAGGAGCCATGCCCGAAACGCCCCCGGGTGAGGTGACCCGGCTGCTCAGCGCCTGGCAAAAAGGAGACCCGGCGGCGTCGGACCAGCTCCTGCCTCTCGTCTATCAAGAGCTCCGGCGAATGGCGAAGCGGCACATGAATCACCAGCAGGGGGGCCAGACCCTGCAGACCACGGCGCTCATCCACGAAGCGTATCTGCGTCTGGTGGCCAAGCCCGGCAAGCACTGGGAGAATCGCAGCCATTTCTTCGCGGTCAGTTCCCAGGCCATGCGGCACATCCTGGTGGACTACGCGCGCGCGCGGCTTTCGGCGAAGCGCGGCGGCGGGGCTCAGGCCGTCTCATTGGACGAGGCCGCCATCGTCTCGGTTGATCGCGCCGCCGAAGTCGTCGCGCTGGACGACGCACTGGAAGAGCTCAAGACGCTCCACCCCAGGCAGTGCAGCGTGGTGGAGTGCAGGTACTTCGGCGGACTCACTGTCGAAGAGACCGCGAAGGTGTTGCAGGTGTCACCCGAGACCATCATGCGCGACTGGAAGATGGCCAAGGCCTGGCTGTACCG
Organism: Deltaproteobacteria bacterium; assembly: GCA_025358085.1. Taxonomy (GTDB): domain Bacteria; phylum Myxococcota; class Myxococcia; order Myxococcales; family 40CM-4-68-19; genus JANYKT01. The sequence goes on from JANYKT010000135.1 coordinate 23,685, forward strand.
CGCGCTGAGTCATGGAGAGAAAGGGTGACGCCCGGACAGTACCAGCAGCTGGAAGATCTCTGTCACCAGGCTTTGGAAAAACCGGCTGCCGAGCGCGCCGCTTTCGTCGCGGTTGCATGCGCGGGGGACGAGCCGCTGCGCCGCGAATTGGAATCCCTCCTGGCTTCGGCCGATCGAGCGGGCAGTTTTCTCGAGCAGCCTCCCGACGAGGTCGCTGTCGCGATCCTGCGAGAGGAGCAGCAGCCCGCCGGCAGGCGCCTCGCGCACTACGAGCTTCGCTCGCGGCTCGGCGTAGGAGGGATGGGCGAAGTTTTTCTGGCCGAGGATCTGCGGCTCGGCCGGCAAGTGGCCCTGAAACTGCTGCCCAAAGACTCCGCTTCTGACAGCGAGCGCAGGGGCCGGCTGGTCCGGGAGGCGCAAGCCGCGTCCACGCTCAGCCACCCGAACGTCGCGCACATCTATGAGATCGCCGAGGCCGACGGCGTGCGCTTCATCGCGATGGAGTATGTCCCGGGGCGGACGCTGGGC
>JANYKT010000159.1 GCA_025358085.1 Deltaproteobacteria bacterium
CTCCCGGCCAAGCCGGTTCTACCTGCTCGTCAACCGCCGCAAGTTCCTGCCGATCCGCGGAGAGCCCTTCCGCCCCGCGCCCTCGCAGGAAGATCTGGCGCCGGGCGAATCGAAGCTGGGCGTCGCGCGCGACGCGGGCCAGCAGCGCACGGTGCAGATCTCGCCGGCCTTCTTCGCCTCGATGCGCGCCACCTGGGACAAGGTCGCGCCTAAGGGCTGGCCGCTCTTCTGCGGCGAGTGGGGCCATCGCTGGGGCCGCAACGCGGTGGTCGATCTGGAGACCGAGGCGCTGGAAAAGCTCGAGCGCACGCTGCGCGAGTTGTCTATGAAGACGGTCATCACGATGGTGGCCGAGTACCTCTCGCGGCAAGGCTGGGGTCAGCTCTCGGCCGACTTTTCCCGCGCGAAGCAGGGCTCGTTCGTCCTCACGCTGCAGCGCAGCGCGCTCGCTGAATCGGTCGGCTTCTCGGAGACGCCGCGCTGCCATCTCTTCAGCGGCTTCTTCCGCGCCGTCTTCTGCCACCTCGCGAACAAGCTGCTCGCCGTGCGCGAGATGTCTTGCATCTCGCAAGGACACGAGCGCTGCACCTTCGTGGTGACGAGCGTCGAGCGGCGCTGGACGCGGAGGTTGTCTGATGCTGCGCGGCCTCTTGCCCCTGGAGGAGAAGACGACCGTCGAGCGCTACTTCGACGCCTTCCCCTGGAATCCGCCTCCGATCGATCCGGAGATGGCCGCGGGCGACTTCCTTGACGCGCTCTAAGGTTCAGCGCAATCGGGCATGCTCGAGAGGAGTGCACCCTCCCGGCGAAAAATAGGTGGAGGCGGGCGGAAATCGAAGACACTCAGCGCTGGTGCGACAACTCTTTGCGAGACGCGACCTTACCGCGCACCAGCCTGAGATTCTTCGAGAACGTCATCCCGTCGTCTCCCTCGTCGTGCCGCGCCGCACCGCCTCGAACCGCGACTTCATGGCAACCTGACGGCAACGCAGTCCGCGAGTGGCGAGCAAACCTCAGCGGCCAGCGCTCTCGGGTTTGCCCGACGTCGCCAGCAGTGAGTCCCACCATGACAACCTGCGGCGCTCGTCGAGGCTGGTCGACTCCGGCGTGATGCATCGAGGGTCGCCGAAAGAGTCGATGACCCAGAGATCGATCAGTCGCTCAGGTTCAATGCGGGTGACGGCCATGATGAGAAAAGTGTTGGGGCCGATATGAGGCTTGGCGTGGTATCTCGCGAGCTTGCGAAGACCCTCCGCCGAGCACTTGAACGATAAAATAGAGTGCCTTCGATCAATGCGTCGGGCTGTTGTGGATCCCCCTTTCCTCTCCTCGCGATGATCGGAGTCCTTGCGAAGGGTGGCACCTCAAGCACGACGCAATCACCCACTCGGTACGACTCGAGATCCACAGCCGGCTCGAGCCATGCGTTCACAGCGCTGCGCGCTTTGTCCCGATCACTCCAGTGCGCAATCTCGGTAGCGCTGAGCCCTCGAAGAACGAAGGTCTTGTCCTCGACGCCGAGAATGACCAGGCCGCCATCCCGAAGGTTGGCCATTGCAGCGACTGCCGGCGCAATTTTTCGAGCGCCCTTTTCGCCGACGCTCTCTTTCAATTCCACGTCGCGTTGTTCCCCTCGGGTCGCAAGGGCCAGCAGCTCGTCGACAGTGCGAGGGACGGAGGCTCGAGTGCTCATCGTGGAGCTACTGTACTCGGCTAAGCAAGAGGAATGCATCGCGGCGGACATGCAGACCAATCTGATGCGAATAGCCGGAGATACAACTCCACCCCAGATGGGTTGGCGGTGCCAACGCGTCTACGCTGGGTCCGTGCCTTCGGAAGTCGACGCGCCGGCCGGTTGACTCCGGATCGAGTCGAGTCCGGCCTGGAAGGCGTCGACCACGGCGTCGAGTTGCGCATCCGAATCCACGTCCCCGACGCGCCACCTGTCCGGTCCCTTCTGCTTGATCCTGGAGCGAGTTGTATCCGTGCCCACGCCCCGCAATCGCTCGATGAATCGGGCGGTCCCTGCGCGCTCCGATTCATCGAGGAGCGGCGCCAAGTTGCGCCCGAGTAGGAACGCGGGGCGGCATTCGAAAGCGATGGTCTCGGGCACCGCGTCGCCGAAGCGTCGGGGGTCGTCGGCTGGAACGTAGTCTTCCAAGATCTGGCCGATGTCTTCGAGATCCCGCTCTCGATCGTGCGGGCGGTCTAGATACGCCACCATCTTCAGAAGCGCGATGACCCGCAACGGGGCGACGCGCACGGAGAGGTCGGATGCAATCCTCACCGGCGCCGCGTGCGCCATTGCGTGGCGCATTCCGAGCAAGCTCATCTGGTGTCCACTCTGCCAGGTGATACGACCCAGCCGGCGCCAGCCGGGAGTAGATCGACTTGAACCCGACCGGGGCCGTGCCACTCGTGCTCCCGCGTCTCGTGCCTTGACCACCCGGCGAGCTTGTCGAGCCCAGCTGGAAAGGCGTCGAGGTCGACGGCGAGGACCAGGTCGATGTCGCCGGTCTGGCGCCAGCGCAAGTCGAGATGGCAGGCGAGGGCCGAGGCCCCGATCATGCACCAGTCGGTGCCCGGCCACAGCGCCGACAGGCTCCGTAGCGCCGCGATCTGATCGTCAGTGAAGGTAATCACGCGAACCCAGGCAGATAGCGTGCGCGAACGATCTCTGCTGCTTCGCGGGCGCGCTCGCCGCCGGTGATCAGCAGCTCAGCGTAGACGAGCGCTGCCGGCGCCGTCCCCGGCAGCGGCATCTCATCGAACATCAGCGTGCTCGGCGCCTGCAGCACGGTCAAGATGCCCTGCGGGCTCGGCGCGAGCCGGAGCTCGCGCGCGAGCTCCGGGACTGGCCGTTCAAGATGCACCGCCGCGGTATCCCCACGGTAATGGCCTGTTAGCCGCTGTGCAGCGACGCCGCCGGTGAAAGCCCAGCGGACTCCTCGGCGCCTCAGAGCCTCCTCACACTTGGCTTCAAGAGCCACCAGATTTTTATCCGCGGGCTGGTAGCGCGCGAGCACCATCGATGGGCGAAGCTGATCGGCATAGCCCGCGACCCAGCGATCGAGCAGCTGGCTTCCTTCCAGCACCCTCCCTTTCTTGGTCTCATGAAGCAGGCCCGCTGCTGCAAGCGCACGCAGTGCGTCCGCCGCGGTACTCTTGGAAACACCTGCCTTCGCAGCCAGCTCGCGAACGGTGGCGTCGGCAAGGCGCGGTGCGATGAGAAGAGCCAGGAGCACCCGGTAGCCGTTGAGTGTGAGCGCGGTGCTCGCCCCGCGCAGCGGGGGTGAGCGGCCGACGACGTGGATGAGCCCCCCCGGCGGCAGCTCGAGGTGGCAATTGCCAACCTGATCCATGAAGTTCACGTGGTGAGCGGCGAGTTGCTCGGCCAGCCGAGGCGTGACGTAAGGCGCCAACAAGATCCAGGTCGACGCCGCGCTCTGCTCGAGGATGGAAAGCACGCGCTCAGCCATTGCGGCGTTGAGCGTGCCTCGCTTCTCTTCGACAAGGAAGTGGTGACGTCCGCTGGCCGTGTGGATGTCCACCTCCCCGTCCCAGCCCCGATCGCCGGAGGTCTCGGCGATCTGGCCGCCGGTCACCTTGCGCACTGCGGGGAGCAGGCGAAGGTTTTCGAGGTAGACTGGCCAGTGCCCGGGAGCCATCTGTCCTACAATATACGCTGTCCGAGTCGATCGGACAAGTTACTCGTAGGAGCCAACGAAGCTGTCCTGCCCACTCGGACACGGCTTATCGCCGGACAAGTTTCGGCAGCGCCGGTGCTACGTTGGACATCAATACGTTGCTTGGACCCGCTGAAAGTACCAATCGAATACCGCGAGGAAAGCGTCCCAGCGTAGCCCCATCTGCGAGCCTCGAGATCGGGAAACTCGGATAGACACCGAGTTTGACGTCCGGGATCTCAACGCCGGGAATCTGATTCAGCCGCTGCTGAAGCTCCCGCCGCAGCTCATCGTTATCGAACGCTGGTCGCCTGGCCTCTGCGAGCGCGGCGAGATACCACACTACCGAGACCTGCAGAACGCGATCCGGTTCGACTGCCGGGCGTTGGGCAGGGCACTGGGACTCAACCTGCAACGGCCATGACGTTGCGACGGGCGATCCCTGAATCGAGGTGGCCGTGGGCGAACGCTAGCGCGAGGAACTGCGGATGGAGAAAGTAGCCAGCACGGGCGGCGCATCATCGTCTTGCCGTGGAGCACGCTCTGCGGCAGCGTACACGAACAGGCACAACCGGCTCGCCGGCTCCAATCCGCCGAGCGAACCACCCAGTGACGAGCACGCGCGAAGCTCCCGGTGGCGAACTCGACCAGCACGTCGGACATCTGCGGGAGCGCAGGCACCGCCGCCTGAGCTGCCAGAGCGCAGCTCGCACTTTCTCTCGATCGCAGGACCCGCGTTCCACCACAACCGATGCAAGTCGAGGCGGAGCGCGTCAGCGCGGAAGACCAAGGCCGGATCTTCCGCGCGTGACTTTCGCTCAGGTCAGGGCGCGCGAACGTCCGGCGCAACGCTGAGCACGAGCCGCGAAGGATGGTCCTCGTCATGCAGGACGGTCTGCCTCGCCACCGCCGTCTCCGACGTGAAGTTTGAGTTCTCGCCGGTATTCAGGTTGCGCGCGTAATGCGGAAAGTTGGACGACGAGATCTCCAGGCGGATGAGATGGCCCTTCCTGAAAATCGTCCCCGCGTTCCCGAGCGCGATGGTGTACTCGTACGACTTGCCCGACTCGATCTTATCCGGGGGGAGCTTCGAGCCGTTTCGAAGGCTCGCCCGCACGACGCGATCGAGCACGTTGTGCGAGACGCCATCGAGGTGCACGTCGACGAGCTTGGCGGTGAAGTCGGTGTCCGGTGCTGACGAGCGCGCCCACAGCTTCACCTGGACCGGTCCGATCGCGGCCACGTCCGCACCAAGCGGCCCCGTCGAATAGACGAGGACGTCCTTGCGCTGCTCCACCGCGGTCTGATCTTGGGCGCCGTTGGGGACCAGCACGCCGTTGCAGCACATGTTCCCCCCGGTCGTCGGGACCGGGTCCGCCGGATCGAAGTCGAAATAGTCCGGGCGGCCATGCTCTGCCGGCGCGCCGACCAGCCGACCGTCGCCTTTGCTGCTGTTCGCGTGGCCGCCGCTCGCGAGGTACAGATCGAGGGTCTCACTGCCGGGCAGCGGATACGAGGCGCCCGTGAGATAAAAGCCGCTCCCGGTGTTCCCGGTATCGGGCGGAACGAGCACGTACATCTTCACGTTGGGCGTGTTCTCCCAGCCATTGTCGATCCCTTTCAGGTAGCGGTCGTAGAAGGCGACCAGGGTATCGGTGGGGAGGAGCGCCGCGTCGCTGCCGAAGGTGGGCTTGCCGCTGTCGCCCGCATGGCCATAGGCGCCCACGTACAATTTCGTCCCGGCCCGCGCGGAGGCGGTGCCTCCCGAGGCGCGCATTCCGTGGTAGTTGCGGAACGAGCCCACCTGGAAGATGTCGAACCAGTCGGAGACGACGAGCGCGGGCACTTTCACGTCCGGATAACGCCTCTCCACGTCGAGCGCGGCCCAGTATTGGTCATAGAAGGCATGATCGACCCAATCATAGAAATAGGGGGCCATGGTCGTGAGCGGAGTGAAATTGGTGAGCGGCAACTGCCAGGCCCAGGTGGTGGTCAGGTTTGCGTTCGCATTGGCGTTGAACTGCGCCTCGATCGAGTCGGCCTGGCCCGGGGGCCAGTTGTTCGCGCGGCCGAAACGCTGCACCTGGTCGCCGGCGAAGGCGAGGGTCGGCCAGCTCATGCCGAACCAGAGATCGAAGACGCCGTTCACGTATTGCCAGTTGTCGTGGTAGTCGCTCGCCGTGATCTGCGGATTGATGGCGGCGAGATGCGGCGGCGCATGGATCGCGGGCTGCCATTGGGTCAGGCCCAGATAGGACCCGCTCGTCATGCCGACCTTGCCGGTGCTCCAGGTCTGCGTGCCGGCCCACTCGATGGCGTCGTAGCCGTCCTGGGCCTCCTGCACCATCTCGCGGAAGGGGCCATGCGCGGTGCTGGTGCCGCGGCATTCCTGGGCCAGTGCGTGGTAGCCGTGCTGGACGAGCGGCGCCAGGCTTCCCCCGAGGCCCTTGAAGCAGCCGGTGCCGATCAGGTGGCCATAAGGATTGCGCAGCATGATCACGGGCAATCTGCCGCCCGACGTCGGGCTGTACTTGTCAGTGGTGAGCAGCGTGCCGTCGCGCATCGGCACCTGGATGGTTTCGCAGACCACTCCCGGGAAGTTGGGATTGGTCTCGGCGCGTGCGGCGGCGAGGACAGCACCGAGCACCAAACTGAGAGCCAACATTGCCAGCTGTGCCCGTGCCACGCGGATCCGATTGAGTCTCATTTGTTGATCCCCCTGCAGGTCGTCTTGCTGTTGCGGATTCACTCGAGCAAAAGACTCGCACCCGCGCCTCGATCCTGTGATGCATAGTTGCGGCTCACCAAAGTGAGCCCGTCGCGCGTTTTAACCGCCGAACGATTCTTGAAGTCAAGCCACGGTGCGTTGCGTGGGCTCCCGGCGCAACGATATACGCTCAGTCCGTATGCGACCGAGCACAGGCCGCACGCGGCCTTAGCTCCAGCAGTAAGGTACGGGGGTAACACTGCTGCGCATCAAGAGATCCTGGAGCCCGGCGCGTGCAACTGCAACAGGTCGGAAATGGCTAGTGGTTCTGAGAGAGCGGCAACGGCGCGCAGGGGAGCGCAACTGCCACAACGTAGAGCGCGATTGACGTCGACGCGCGCCAGACGAGCGGCGTGATGAGCGGCGGCGAGCTTCGAAGGGATCTCGGCGCCAGTCGCGAAGTACACCTCGTCGGGAGTCTGGCCGTGAAACGCGGAGTGAGGCATCACGGTGTTGTGCTGCTCGACGTAGAACGCGACGAGACGCTCGAGGGCGGCGAAACTATCGAGCGTGTTGAGGAACAACCAGTTGTGCTTGAGGGATCGCCACCAAGCCTCGATCATCGAGTTCGAGAAGGTGACTTCGACTTGTGCGAGGACGCGGCGGAGATCACCGAGTCCCAGAAGCGTGTCGACCTCGCCGTTGACGTTCTCGACGCCGGAGTCGGCGACCACGGTCGCGGTCTCTGGGTCAAGGCCCGCGGCAGCTGCGGAGAGAACCGCGCACGTCGTCCGAGGCTCGAGCCGCAATGCGAGCTTCCACGCCAGAATGCGCCGGCTGAAGTTGTCGATCACCGCGTGCAGGTAGACGCGCGTTCCGTCGAGCAGCCGGATGATGGTCACGTCGATGTGCCAGTACTCGTTGGGCCTGGTCGCGCGGAGGCCTAACTTTGGCGTCGCAGGATGAACGCGAGTTCGCGGCCGGAGCCAGCCGCGCGCGCGAATGAACCTTCCCCAGGTCGCGGGCGCGGCGAACACCTGACCGAGCCGCTGCGCGTGGAGAGCGAGGCCGCGGATGGTCAGGTGGCGATGGTCGCGGCTCAGTGTGAGCTCGCGCATGGTGCGCATCTCATTGGGCGTCAGCTCGGTCGGCGTCTCGCGCGGACAGGAGCTGCGGTCGTCGAGCTGGCAGAGGCGCGCCGGGCGGTTCCAGGCGTAGTAGCGCGACGTCGAAATTCCGAGCACACGCAGCGCGACGGTGAGCGAGATGCTGGCACGCGCTCGGGTGATTGCCGCGAGCACCCTGCTTTTCGCGGCGCCGTCGGGCAGGCGCGTGTCGTCGAGAGCTACGCCAGCGAGGCGAACGAGCAGTACGTATCGCCGGACGATGGCGAGGAGGATCTCGTTGCGACGACGGAGCCGCGGGACTTCGGCTTGGAGCGCAGCCTCGCCTTTGGTGACAACGTCAAGCGTGACGACCGCGCGCGGCCCGCGGCGTCGCCAGCTGGCGGCCGTCGCGCGTGGCACCACGTCGGGCGCAAGCAGGCGCGAGGCCCCCTCCTCGTAAACCATGTTCCGCAGGCGGTGGTCGTAGGCGCGGCGGCTGGCCGGCACGGCGTCGATCATCCTTGGATCCTACCTGCGCGCAACTTCGGCTGGTCTCGAAAAGGCCGAGTCAACTTCGGCCTGTTGCAGTTGCAACCCCTTTCCTCCACGATGTCTTCAGGCGCAGCATGGCAGCGCTCCAGAGGACGGCCTTCCCACGCCGTTCTGATCCGGTTCTCTGCAACCGCTTGAGTACGGCGCGAGGGGGGGGTCCTTGGTGCACTCAGGGACCTGAGTCAGGTACTTCGTTCGGGCACTTTCAGAAACCCGAACGAGGCCGAGACCTTAATTGGTGGAGGCGGCGGGAATCGAACCCGCGTCCGAAAGAACTCTCCCTGGTAGCACTACATGCTTGTTCCGTGCTTTGTCGTCATCCGGCGGGGCGAACACGGACACTCTCCCCGCTGGACCATCCCCGATAGAATCTCGCCAAGCGCCGTCAGGGTTCCACGCTCAGCCAGCCCACTTTTTTGTCAAAGCTTGCCGGCGCCATGGGCTGGGCTCCGGGGCTTCGTCGCTGGGCGGCTTTTTAGGCGGCCAGAGCGAGCTCAACGTTGTCGTTGGCTTTTATTGCGTTACCCGTTTTTTAAAGAGGTCCAGGTTTCCCCTGCATGCGCTCCAGGCTTCGTATCCCTCGTCGAAACCGGTTCGCCCCCATGACGAATCCGTCGAGCGCAAGATAACCGCGGGCGCGCGGACGTCAAGGACCGTGGCTCCTTTTCTGACTGATTGGCTTGTGAGCAAGCCCCTTGCAATCGGTCCGCTTGTCCGCGACCCTGTCCCCAATGAGCGATCAGCGCGACTACATCGGTCAAGTCGTACGTGTCACCCTCGACTTCATCGACGAGCGCGGCTACGGGCCCGAGGTGCGCGCCAAGGTCTCGCCCGAAACGGCGCGCATCCTGGCCAAGCCGCCGTGGCCGTTTGCCTGGGTTCCGGCCGGCGTCATGGACGAACTCGAGACCATCGTAGCCTCGGTGGGAGGGAAGCAGGCCTGCGTCGATCTCGGTCTCACTGCAGGTCGCAAGGTCGGAGGCACGATGATGGAACCGGTGATCCGCATGGCTATGAGTTTCTTCGGCAGCACGCCAGCGATCCTCTTTTCCCATCTGGACCGCTTCTATTCAATCGCCACCCGCGGCTGGCACTTTGAGTATGAGCCGCTCACGGACAATAGCGGCATCATCGATGCTCGCACTGAAAGCGCGGGTGTACCTGAAGCCATCCTCGACGTGATGCGCGGGAATTTTCTCTACGTTTTTGAAATATGCGGCACCGACGGTGAAATCGACCCGCCCTTGGTCGTCCGCCATGATCCGGCCGGAGCCTACCTGCGCTTTACCGCTCGCTGGCACTGAACTGATTGGGGCCACCTCACGCAACTCGGTCCGACTGGAGAGTTGGCACGGTGAGCTGCGTTTGGTGTCCCTGTCCAACCTCAGCGCGTCTGCGCGTGCGACGACTCGTCGTGAATCAGGCCCTCGACTTTCTTCGCCAGCTCGGGAGTCACCTGCATCTTGTGCTCGTTCGTAGCGTGCGTCGCCACCTGGGACATGATCTCCTTGTTGTCGTTGCCTTTGGCAACGAAGTCGCAATCGAGCCCTGCGTCGCGGCAGTGGAAGTCCTTCATTGAGCGTCTCCTTGCAGTTGGCGCTACCAGCAGCGCTGAAAGAATGTGCATGGCGAACGGCTCGAACGCAAGGCTCAGCGCTTGAGCGCCCGGTCCATCTCGCGCCTGGCGTCCCGCTCGGCGATCGAGTTCCGCTTGTCGACGCCCGCCTTTCCCTTGCAGACGCCGAGCTCCACCTTGCAGCGGCCATCCTTGAAATAGAGGCTCAAGGGAATGAGTGCGTAACCGGACTTCTGCTGCTGCTCAAAGAGCTTGTCGATCTCACGCCGGTGCAGCAGCAGCTTGCGCTGCCGTTTCGGCAGATGGTTCTGCAGCGGCCCGGCCGGCTTGTACTGGGTGATCTGGAGATTCATCAAATAGAGTTCGCCGTGCTGCTCGACCGCGTAGGCGTCGGACATCTGCGCAGAGCCTTCACGCAGCGACTTCACCTCGGTGCCGGTGAGCTGGATGCCGCACTCGACCCGGCTCTCGACATGGTAGTCGTAGCGCGCACGCCGGTTGTTGGTAATGACTTTGATATGCTCTTTTTTTGGAGCGTCCGACATATCAGCCTGCTTCTCCCAGCGCGCCGTTGTCGATGAGCCGGGTCTTGCCGACGAACGCTGCCAGGAAGAGCCGTGAGGTCGGGTCGGCGCGCTGCTCGAGGGGAAGCAACTCGACAGGATCGCGCAGATCGCAATAGTCAATGCGCAGACCGTCCAGCGCGGCGCGCGCGGCTCCGACGATCTGCTGGCCGCTCCGCTCGCCCGCTGCAAACGCCGCGCGCGCTGCACCGAGCGCATTCCAGAGTGCCACTGCTTTCGACCTTTCCTCAGCCGACAGATAGGAGTTGCGCGATGACAAGGCGAGTCCATCGGGCTCTCGCACGATGGGCCGGCCAATCACTTCGGTGCCCAAATCGAGGTCGGCGGCCATGCGCCGGATCACGGCCAGCTGCTGGTAATCCTTTTCGCCAAACAACGCACAATCCGCGCGGCTCAACGCGAAGAGCTTGGCGACCACCGTACAGACGCCGCGGAAATGGCCGGGCCGCCTCTCGCCGTCGAGCGGTCCGGCCAGAGCGCCAGGCTCGATATAGGTTTGATATCCAGCCGGATACATCTCGCCGGGTCCCTCGGGCGCGAAGACGAGCGACGCGCCGGCCTCGGCGCACTTGCGTAAATCACCGTCCAGATCGCTCGGATAGCGGGAGAGATCTTCAGCAGGCCCGAACTGCATGGGATTGACGAAGACGGTTGCGGCCACCGTCTTCGCCCGCTTCGCACCTTCGCGAATCAGCGATTGATGGCCAGCGTGCAGAAAGCCCATGGTGGGGACGAGCGCAAGCGTCCCGGCCTGCCGCGCCTCCTGGCAGGCGCGGCGAAAATCGCGGGCGGTGCGGACCAGGCTCGCTTGGATCATCAGCCCTTGCCGGGTACCGAATACAGCTGAAGCACCGGCGCTCCGGCAGCCACTGCTGGCTTCGGGATTTCGCTCGAGAAGGTGTGCTCGGCCGCGGGGAACTCCTGCGACCTGACCTCTTCCTGATAGCGGCCCACCGCCTCGCCGATGACACGGGCGAGGTCGACGAACTTCTTGACGAACCTGGGCTGGAAGGTCGGATTCATTCCGAGCAGGTCGTAGCACACGAGCACCTGACCGTCGCAGTCCGCGCCGGCACCGATGCCGATGGTGGGAATGGTCAGCGCGCGGGTAACCTCGCCGCCCAGGTCCGCCGGGATCACCTCGAGCACCAGGCTGTAGCAGCCCGCCGCCTCGAGCGCGCGGGCGTCAGCCAGCAGCCTTGCCGCCTTGTCGTCGCCGCGTCCCTGCACGACGTAGCCACCGAGCTTGTGCACCGACTGGGGCGTGAGCCCGAGGTGGCCCATCACCGGCACGCCCGCCCGCACGATGCGCGAGATGACCTCCGCGTATTCGGCGCCGCCCTCGAGCTTGACGGCCTCCATGCCGCCCTCGGCGACAATCCTCATTGCGTTCCTGACCGCTTCGTCCGCGCTTGCCTGGTAACTTCCGAAGGGCATGTCGCCAACCAGGTGCGCCCGTCTGGACCCGCGCGCCACCGCGGCGCAGTGGTAGACGGTCTGGTCCATCGTCACCTTCAGGGTGGAGTCGTGGCCCTGGACGACCATGCCGAGCGAGTCGCCGACCAGCAGCGCGTCAATTCCGGCGGCGTCGAAGAGGCGGGCGAAGGTCGCGTCATAGGCGGTGAGCATGGTGATGCGCTCGCCAGCCTGCTTCATCTTGCGCAGCGTGTGGATGGTAACCTTCTTCAAGGTTCACCTCCTGGTTGTGGCCTTTCAGCGTGACCTGCTGTGGTCGTCTCTCTGTCTTGAATTCTGTCGAGATGAGACGCCGCGGCCCGCCGTGGGGCGTGAACTGAAAAGAATAGCACTGCGCCGGGGTTGCGCCAGTGGCGATGCACGGTCTCTATCCGGAGCTGGACGGCCGGAGCTGGACGGCCGGAGCTGAACCCGACGCATCGGCGCAGGCAGGCCGGCCGCCGTCAGATGCGCGTGCCCATGGGCTGGTAGTAGTGGGTGCCGGCCTTGGTGGCGGCGATGGCGCGGACCAACTCGTCGATGTCCTTCTCGCTGCCCTCGAAATCGACGTCGCTGGTGTTGATGACCAGCAGAGGCGTCTCGTCGTACCGGTGGAAGAAATCGTTGTAGGTGCGCGACAGCTCCGCCAGATACTCAGCGTCGAACTTGCGCTCGAACTCGCGGCCGCGCTTGCGGATGCGGGAGAGCAGCACCTCCTGCCGCGCTTGCAGATAGATGACCAGGTCGGGCTTCATCACCCGCGGGCCGAGGTGCTCGTAGATGCGCTCGTACAGCCCCAGCTCATTGGGATCGAGCGTGACGCTGGCGAAGATGCGGTCCTTCGCGAAGAGGTAATCGCTGACGGTCATCTGCGAGAAAAGGTCCTGCTGGAACAGGTCCTGCTGTTGCTTGAAGCGGCTGAGCAGGAAGAAAAGCTGGGTCTGAAAGGCGAACTTGTTCTTGTCCTGGTAGAAATTTTCCAGGAAAGGATTCTCCTCGACGATCTCGAAGACGGTGCGCGCGCCGAAGCGACGGGCGAGCGCGCGCGTGAGCGTGGTCTTCCCCACGCCGATGGGCCCTTCGATGACAATGTACTTGTGCTTGAGTAGATCCATCGGCGGTCCCTTAAGGCGGCGGAATCAAGCACAGAAACGGTATCGGATCCACGGTTGACAATCTGCACGATTCGAGCTTGCCGCGCGCGGGCGGGCGACGCAGGATTCGCGCCCTATGGACACCTTCCAGATCGACAACCCCTACAGCGGCGAAGTCGTTGCCGAGCGCAAGTTTCTCCGGGCGAGCGAGGTCGAGGGTCTGGTCGCGCGGGCCCACCGGGCGCAGAAGGCGTGGGCCAGGACAGCGCTGCCCGAGCGGCTGGCCCTCTGCGAGCGCTTCTGCGTCGAGTTCGAGAAGGACGCGGACCGGATCGCGCGCGAGGTGACGGCACAGACCGGAAAGCCGCTCGGCAACGCGCGCGGCGAAGTCAAGACTGCGCTGGTGCGCGCGCGCGCCATGATGTCATTCGCCACCGACGCGCTGCGGGACGAGCAGCTGGCCCCCCTGCCCGGCTTCACGCGATTCATCCGCCACGAGCCCATCGGCGTGGTGCTGGACATCAGTGCCTGGAATTATCCGCTCTTGATTACCGTCAACATCGTCGTCCCCGCGGTGCTGGCGGGCGATGCGGTGCTGATCAAGAGCGCCGCCCGGACTGCGCTCTGCGGCGAAGCCTTCGCGCGCGCATTCGAAAGGGCCGGCGCGCCGGAAAACCTCGTCACCGCCATCGACGCCACGCATGAAGTCTGCGCTCAGATCATCGCCCGGCCCGAGGTGGGATTCGTCAGCTTCACCGGTTCGGTGCGCGGTGGCCACGAGGTGTATCGAGAGGGCGCCAAACGCTTTATCGATATCGGCCTGGAGCTCGGGGGCAAGGACCCTGCTTATATCGCGCCGGACGCCGACCTTGAATATGCCATCGCCAATACCGTGGACGGCGCGTTCTTCAATGCCGGGCAGAGCTGCTGCGGTATCGAGCGTATCTATGTTCACGCAACTCTCTATGATCGCTTTGTCGAGGGCGCACTCGCCGAGGTCCGCAAGTACCAGCTGGGAGATCCGATGGATTCGACCACTTCAATGGGACCGATGGCCACGCCGGGCGCTCCCGAGAAGCTCTCGCTGCAAGTCGAGGAAGCGCGCAGCAAGGGTGGCCGCGTGCTCTGCGGCGGCAAGCCGGTGCACGATGCCAAAGGTAAAGGCCGCTTCTTCGATCCATGCTTGATCGTGGATGCCAATCACCAGATGCACGGCCTGATGGTCGAGGAATCATTCGGCCCGATTGTCGGTGTGCAGAAAGTCGCCGACGACGACGAGGCGGTGCGGCTGATGAATGACAGCCCTTATGGCCTGACCGCGTCGATCTGGACTCGCGATCAGGAGCGCGCCTTTCGCGTGGGCGCGCAAATCGAGACTGGCACCTTCTATATGAACCGCTGCGATTACCTCGACCCGGCGCTGCCCTGGACGGGTGTGAAGGACACCGGCAAGGGCGTGTCGCTGTCGCGCTACGGCTTCCTCTCGCTCACCCGCCGCAAGTCATTCCACCTGCGCACGCAGACCTGACCTGCCTTGCCGAGCTCTCTATCTCGAACGGTCATTCAGGCGTCGCCTGGGCGGTGATTCGATTTGATGCGCAATGTCGAAGCATATGAGTCCTCGACGCCGGGACAGGTGAGCGCGCCGTCGCAGGCATCCCTGCGGTCGACGCCGTACTCATTCTGCGGCGGGACGAGGCGAGCGAGCCGCTGATCGAGCTCGTCGCCGCCCAGGCTCGTGGCCAAGCGCCCCAGCGCGCCCTTGAGACGGCCGAAGAGGCCGCGCGGGGGCTCAAAGCACGCGACTACAACCGGGTTAGAGTTCCCGAATCATTACATCCGATATTTCCACAATTCGCAGTGTAACTGGTGTCGTTCGCGTTCAGGACAATCCCGTTCAGCACCTTGAAGGGAGCAAGGCTGTTGCCATTGGTGAGCGTCATGGTCATCGCGGTCGCATCTTCTGTCCACGTGAAGGGCGAACCCCCGACGCCATTCCAGGTCGAGTTGACATTGGCTGCATACGTCCCGGTGCCGCTGGTGGTCGTCGAGGAAGCGAAGACCAGTGCGTAGAACGCACCGCGGTTGCCGCTGTCAGGGCAAGACCAATAAGTACCAGACGCATTGACGAGATAGAGCGCACTGTCTTTGACGCAGACGGAATTCCCGTTGTCGTGCGTGCCCGCGCCGCAAGTCGTCGGGGCCGATGAACTGCCGCCACATGCACCAACTGCAACGGTAAAGAGTATTGCGATCAGGAACTCAATTCTTCTCATGGAACCTCCTCGAGACACCTGCAAGGACCATGGAACAAACAAGTGGAGCATCGACGCCATCATTGATGGTCTCCATCAACAACAAGGCGTGTAGCAGGTGCAGTTTGTGCCAGTGCAACAGGGCTGGGAACCCGGCGTGCAGGTTGAGTAACAACGACCATTGCACTCGTACAGTCCGCCGCAGCAGACCCTCGCGGTGCAGCCGCCGCCTCCGCCGCCTCCGCCTCCGCCGCAGCAATACACACCTCCGGCCGAGGGCGCGCTGCAGTTGCCGCTCGGCTTGGTCGTGCAGACGGTCCCGGCGATGCAGGGGCCGTAGCAAACGCCGTCCGAGCCTGCGCACTCGCCGGTCCCGCACGATCCGGATCCACAGCCGGTGGAGAGCAAAGCGATCGCCGAGAAGCAGAATGCAGCCGCGAGGACGAATCGCACCATCGAGCCCAGCCGGCGCTGGCCGAGACTCTCAATTTTATTCTTGCCGAATACCATCTTCGGAAGCCCTCCTGGATGCAGAGATACAAATTAGGGCGAAAATTACAAGGGCGCTCGTGTCGGCGACGCGTGGCAGGCTGCAATGTTCGCTCTTCAGATTCGCCCTCCTCGAGGAGGTCTTCGCGGTCGAGATCCTCCTCTCGGTGATCGAGGAAGGGCCGGTGGCCCGCAAGATCCTGGGGCCGTCTCGGTCTGCCCTCCGCGCCTCCCGTTCGCGCGCCCGTCGGGGACCCTCCGAATCCAGAGCTACCTCTGCCTCCCAGACGCCCACGACGTGTTCGCGAGCGCCTGAGTCCCCCTCAACGATTTTCCCCGCAAAAGCCCGCTCCGCTCGCCCGGGCATGGGTCTGCCCTCTGCGTCGCACTTCGCCCCGCCTGCTGCTGCAGAGCCTGCCCTCTTGAACGCCTTATCCGCACGAAAGCCTTGCGGCGCGGCGACGAATCCGTGCGCGGCGTCAGCGGACGACGGTAACAGGCTTCGGGCAAATCTGAACCAGCCGATCGGCGACGCTGCCCAGGAGACCTCGCGCGAGAGCGCCGCGCCCGCGGTGTCCAACCACGACCAGATCGTGGCCCTCGCGGCTCGCGAGATCGGCCAGCATCTCCGCCGGCGACCCTGCCAGGATCTGCGTGTCGACGACGACGCCCGGGATCGTGATCTCGGCGGCGATCGAGTTGAGCACCACCTTTAGACGCGTGGCCGCCTCGCCCTGCCATTGGCTGACCTGCGCCATCAACTCGGGCGCTCCGAGAGCCTCGGGCAGATCGACGACGCCAGCGAGCGTGATTCGCGATCCATGTTCCCTCCCGAGCTGCGCCGCAAACTGCACCGCGTTACGCGATTCCTTCGACCCATCAACACCGACCAGAATCCGCTTCATCTGCATGACGACCTCCTGCACGCCAGGGCGTGCTCTCTGCCCATGTACGCAATGCGGATGCCATCGTCTCCGCTCTGGCTTAGCGAGAGCGGGACCCCGACAATGAGCCCGACAATTCCGACGCGCAGGTTCTGCGTCCGCGACTCGTCGCGCCCGCAGGGATTGCGCGGGTGCATCCGGCCGACGCCCGGAGCGACGACCCTGATCATCTCGCTGGGCGTCATCACGCGCTGAGCCTCAGGCTGTAGTTACCTGAACTCTACTCCCCGGGTGAGAACTCGATGAGCGTCTCGGCCAGCGGCCGCCGCGTGAGGTCCGGAACGCGGCAGCCTTCGGCGGGATATCCGACCGGCAACAGCAGATAGGCGTGCTCGCTTTTCGGGCGGCCGAGCAATGTCGCGAGGAACTCCATCGGGCTGGGCGTGTGCGTGAGCGTGACCAACCCTGCGTGGTGGAGCGCGGCGATGAGAAAGCCGCACGCGATGCCCACTGATTCGCTGACGTAGTAGTGCTTGTGGCCGGTCGCTTCTTCCCAGCGGCGCGAGAAGACGGCAATCAGGGCGGGCGCGACGTCGAGAAAGTCCTTCTCCGGGCCGGTCTGGAGCGGCGCCAGATCCGCGAGCCACTCGGGCGTCGCGCGCCGCGTATAGAACTCGGTCTCCTCCTTCTCCGCGGCCACGCGGATGCGGTGCTTCAGCGCAGGATCGGTGACGAGCGCGAACGTCCAGGGCTGCTTGTTCGCGCCCGAGGGCGCCTGCGCCGCGGCCTCGATGCAGCGCACCAGAACATCGCGCGGAACCGGCTCGCTGCTGAACTCGCGCACCGAGCGGCGCTCGCGCACCTCGTCCAGGAACGAGGCGGCGCGCGCACGCATCTCGGCGGGATCGAAGCGGCGAGGCGCGAGGGGTCGGGTCCTGTACTCGGTCATGGCGGAACACTCCGGGCGGTGGCGCGCCTGGATAGGGCGGAATGGCGCCGCAAAAGAAGCGCCGTTTGGGACCGGCTCCGTGAAACGTCGGGCCGACGCGGAGTCGTCCGTGCCCATTGGCGACGGGCGGGAAGTGGAGCCTGCAGATTGTCTGGCGCTCGCCCGCGCAGAGTTACAAGATCCGCGCGGTGCCTGACAAGTCTTCGATGCGCTGCCTGCGAACGGAGCTGAATGCCGCGGATCAATGAGCTTCCGCTCTGGCTGCGCGGCGTCCTGTTCGCGTATCCGTGGCGCCGCATCGATCCAGTGCCGCTCGCGCGCCTGCGCAAGCCGCTCCGGGAGTGCAGGGTCGCGCTGGTGACCACGGCGGGCCTTGTATCCCCGGGCGAAGAGCCCTTCGACAACGATATCCGCGGTGGCGACGCTTCGTATCGGGTCATCCGGGCGGATGCTCCGTTGGCGCTGCTCGAGGAACACCACCGCAGCGAGTCGTTCGATCATGCGGGCATCGAGCGCGACCGGAACCTCGCGCTGCCTCTCGATCGGCTGCGGGAGCTCGTCGCCGGGGGCCTCATCGGTGAGGTCGCGCCCCGGCACTTGTCCTTCATGGGCTCGATCACCGCACCCGGGCGCCTCGTCCGCGACACGGCGCCTCCTGCAGCGGCGCTGCTGGAAGCGGACGGAGTGGATGTGGCGCTGCTCTTTCCGGTCTGACCCTTCTGCAACCAGGCGGTCGGCCTGGTCCAGGCGGAGATCGAGCGGCGCGGCATCGCGACCGCGTCGGTGACCCTCCTGCGGGAGATCACCGAGAAGGTGCACCCGCCGCGCGCGCTGTCCGTGCCGTGGCCGCTGGGCTTCCCCCTCGGCGCGCCGGACGACGCCCCGCTGCAGCGCAAGGTGCTCCTGCAGTTGCTGGCGCTCCTGCCGCGCGAGGACGTTCCCGTCCTCGAGGAGTTCGTCCCATGAGCCGGCGCGCATGATCGCGCTGGCGCTCGCGCTCTCGGCCGCGGCAGCGCTCCGTTACGAAGTGACCGCGAGCGCGGACGCCCGTGTTCTCACCGTCGATGCGCAAATCGCCGCCTTCCCCGATCGCAGCGGCGAGCTGAGCGTGAACGGCGGCGCCGAGGAGTTCGTGCGCGACGTCGCGATGCTCTCCGCGAAGGGTGCGCTGCCACTCGAGCGGCGCGGCGACTCGTGGTTTGCTCCCGGCTGTGCCGCACGCGGTTGTGCGGTCCGCTACAGCTTCGCGCTGCGCGAAGCAGCCGCCGCGCGCAATGACGACGACGTTGCCGCCCTCCATGGAGACGTCGTCGAGTCGCCGCCCGGCTCCTGGCTCCTGCGCCCCATGCATGCGACTGGGAACGCCAAGGCAGAGCTGAGCGTCACCATGCCGGAGGGCCTTCGCTTCGCCGCCGGCCTGCCGCGAGGTCCGCTGACTGTAGACGCCATCGCCGAGCTGCCCTATGCGGCTTTCGGAAACCTGCGCGTCGAGAAGCTGGACCTCGACGGCGTCTCCGTGACCGTCGCGATCGCCAAAGGGCCGCGACGCCAGACCGGGGAGGAATTGCTCTCGTGGCTCCGGGACTCCGCCGCGCTGACCGCAAGCTACTTCGGGCGCTTCCCCACCGCCGGCGCGCTGCTCCTGGTCCTGCCAGCAATAGGCAGCGAGGTCCACGGCCGGGCCCGCGGGACCTTTGCCGCGTCGATCCTTTTGTTCCTCGGCACCGATCTCGACAATGCCCAGGCGCGCGCTAGCTGGGAGCTCGTCCACGAGCTCGTTCATCTCGGCTTCCCTTCCTTGCGCCGCGAGCATCATTGGGCAGAGGAGGGTCTCGCGACCTACGTGGAGCCGATCGCGCGGGCGCGGGCCGGCGAATTGAGCGCTGCAAAAGTGTGGGGCGACCTGGTGCGCGGTCTTCCGCAAGGACTTCCGCAGCCCGGGGACGAGGGCCTCGACCGGACGCAGACCTGGGGCCGCACCTATTGGGGCGGCGCGCTGTTCTGGTTGCTCGCCGACGTCCAGATCCGCGAGCGCACGGGAAATCGCCGTGGCCTCGAGCACGCGCTCCGGGCCGTGGTTTCGCACGGCGGCAGCATCGCGGAGAGCTGGCCGCTCCGGCGCGCGCTCGAGGTCGGCGACCGCGCGGTGGGAACCACGGTCCTTCAGGATCTCTACGCGAAGCTGGGCATGGCCCCCGGGGACGTCGATCTGCAAACGCTCTTCCGCAAGCTCGGTGTCGTGATGAACGGAAACTCAGTCGAATTCGACGACCGCGCGCCGATCGCAAATATCCGCCGCGCCATCACCGGGGTGCAATGAGCGGAGGCGCCGTTGTCGCGCACGCGCAACGGGTGCACCGCTGCCGCGGCTAGTCTCGAAAGCGGAGAGGGACCGACTGAGCCGTCGAGCAAAGGGGCAGGTTCTCGCCGCAGGATCTGCGGGCGAGCGCAATCGCTGCGGCCTGGCGCAATCGCTGCGGCCTGGCGCGGCTCCCCGTGTGAGCGAGAGGGTCGAGGCACGTGTCTTGCTCTTGCGATCGGGAACATGCTCGCCTCGCTTGCAGCGCTGTCGATGCTGGCGGCTCCGACCGGAGGAACCGGCGGGTTGCTCTGCGTCGATGTTTTTCAAAACCGCGGGATGGGCCCCGCCTTGTCGTCACGGCTGGTTCAGGTCGGCCGCGACAGGGGCATGGAGCGGATCACCGCGGAAATCGTGCGCCGCAACGAACCGATGCAGAGACTTTGCCGCAAGCTCGGGTTCGAGCTGCACGCTTCCGAGAGGGTCCGCGCGGTCAAGACGCTCTGAGCTGTCTCGAAAAGGAGGCGAACCTTGCAGATCGACATGCGCTACGGAAAATCGGCGCTGCGCGTCCACCTTCCGGACGAACTGGCGGTGAACCTCATCCGCAAGCCGCCGATGCCGGTGGCGAACGATCCGCGGAGGGCCGTCCTCGATGCGCTGGCTCACCCCGTCGCGGCACGGTCCGTTCGCGAGGAGGCCCGGGGGAAGACGAGCGCGTGCATCCTCATCTGCGACATCACCCGGCCGGTGCCCAATGGACTGTTGCTGCAGCCGATCATCCGCGAGCTGATCGAGGGTGGGATCGATCGCGCGCGGGTGACTGTGCTGGTCGCCACCGGACTGCACCGGCCGAATATCGGTGCTGAGCTGGAGGAGCTGATCGGGGACCCGTGGGTGCTTCAGTCCGTGAGGGTCGTGAATCACGACGCGCGCAGCGACGCGGATCACATGGACCTGGGGTTCACTTCCCACGGAACGCCAGTCAAGCTCGATCGCCGCTTCGTCGAGGCCGATCTCAAGATCGTCACCGGTCTGGTCGAGCCGCACTTCATGGCCGGCTATTCCGGAGGCCGCAAGGTGATCGCCCCCGGTATCGCGCACAAGGACACGATCACGACCTTCCACAGCGCGCGCTTCATGGCCGACCCAAACGCGGAGAACTGCGTGCTCGAGGGAAATCCTCTTCACCGCGAGCAGCTCGAGATCGCGGCGATGCTCGGCCGCGTGCTCGCGGTGAATACCGTCATCGACGAGGACCGCCGCCTGTCATTCGTGAACTATGGCGAGGTCATCGAGAGCCACCTGCAGGCGGTGGCGTTCGTCGAAGGGTATGTCCGGGTCCCGGTTCCCCGGCGCTACCGGACCGTGCTGACCAGCGCCGCGGGATATCCGCTGGACAAGACCTATTACCAGACGGTCAAGGGAATGGTCTCGCCGATCGATGTCGTTGAACCCGGGGGTAACCTGATCATCGTTTCGGAATGTTCGGAGGGAATGGGGTCGCCCGAGTTCGTCGCGTCGCAGAGAAAGCTCCTCGCCCTCGGCTCCGATGGTTTTTTGCGAGACATCGAGAAGAAGCGGTTCGCCGGTGTCGATGAGTGGGAAACGCAGATGCAGCTCAAGGCGATGCGCTCCTGCCGCATCCAGCTCTATGCCGGCGGTCTCTCCCCCGCGGACCGCGAGCTGACTGGCGTTGGCGCGATCGACTCGGTGGAGGAAGCGGTGTTGGCGAGCGTTCGTGAGACCGGTGACGCGAACGTCGCCGTCATTCCAGAAGGACCGTATGTCGTGCCGATGATTCGCTCCTCCGCGCAGCGGAGGGATCCGCGGTGAAGAAGGCGATGCAGGCCGTGCCTCAATTCACCGTCCGCACGGTGCCGGCTCCCGCCGTGGCCAAGGTGATCGCGGCATAGCCGTCCGCATGGGTTTCCAAGCGCTACGAAGTTGGCGCTCGAGGTGGCCGTGGCGAATCGCGCGAGAGGGCGCATCGGGTTCGTCGCCGGGGCACTGCTCGCGGGCGGTTCCGCCGCCATTGCCGGGGCCGTCGCCGGAGCGCTGCTCTCCGGCAACCTCGCCATGGCTGCCCCCGGCCGCCCCGGGCCCGACGCCTGCCTGGGCTGCCACTCCAGCGTCACGGGGCTCGAGCACGGCCACGACCCGGCGGTGATTGGCTGCTCCGCGTGTCACGGTGGGCGCCCGGGCGCGACGACCGCCGTCGAGGCACACAAAGGGCTCGTGCGCGTCCCCGGCAACCTCGCCGACCTGCCGCGGACGTGCGCTTCTTCGGAGTGCCACGCGCAGGAGGGCAAGCGCCTCGGCAACTCCCTGATGGCGACGATGGCCGGGGTGGTGGCCGTCGACCGCTGGGTGTTCGGCGAGGCGAGGCGCCCCGGAGGCGCAAACCCGGTCACCGCGCTTGGGCAATCGAAGGCCGACAACCACCTGCGAAATCTCTGCGCCTCGTGCCACCTCGGCAACCCGAAGGTCGATTGGGGCCCCATCGGGGAAATGTCGCGGGGCGGGGGCTGCCTTGCCTGCCACCTCGTCTACAGGCAGGACGCGGACAAAGCGCTCGCGAGCTACCGCGCCGCTCCCGCTGCAGGCTTTCGCGCGACGGTCCATCCAGCACTCTCTTCGCACGTCGACGACACGCACTGCTTCGGCTGCCACTCGCGCAGCGGCCGCATCTCGCTGAACTACACCGGCTGGCGCGAAGCCTCCGCTGATGGCCTGCCGCCCGCTTCGACGCCAAAGCGCATTCTCGCGGACGGACGGACCGTCTATGCGGCGCCGGCCGACGTCCATTCCGAGGCGGGCATGAGTTGCGCCGACTGCCACACGCTGCGCGAGGTGATGGGCGACGGCGTGCGCCACGAGCACGAGGAACAACAATCGGTCGTGGCCTGCGACGACTGCCACCGGCGCGCAGGGGGGATCGGAGGAGCCAACTCCTCCGGCAACGGGCGAAGCCCGGGCGGAGCATCGATCGCGCTGCGTGGAAACGAGCGCTTCAGCGGGGTCTTGACGGTCGCGGACGGGCGCGAAGCGCTGCGGCATACGCTGGTGCGAGACGGAGCCGTGTTCGTCGTGCCGGCCGGCTCGAAGCGCGAGCTGCGGGTCCGGCCCCAAGCCGCCGCCTGCGCGAGAGGGCGAGCCCACGAGAACGTCGCGTGTACCGCGTGCCACGACGCCTGGGCTCCGACCTGCCTCAGCTGCCATACGACCTACGACCCCGGGGGGCGGATGGTCGACTTGCTGTCCAACCGCGAGGCCCGCGGCGAGTGGCACGAATCGGGTGGCGCCATGCTCGCGGAGCCGGCTTCTCTCGGCGTGCGGGTCGGCCCGGGAGGCAAGCGGCGGGTGCAGGAGTTCGTGCCCGGGATGATCCTCACCATCGATCGCGGCGCCCACGAAGCGCCGCTCTTCCGACGGCTCTTCGCGCCGACCTCTCCGCACACGATCCGCCGCGAAGCGCGCTCGTGCGCGGGGTGTCATTCGGACCCGGTCGCGCTCGGGTACGGCCGTGGCAAGCTCGACCTCCGCGTCACCGGCGGCGCGGCGCGCTGGACGTTCGCGCCCGCGCGGCCCCGGGTGGAGGCGGACGGACTTCCCGAGGACGCCTGGCTGGGCTTTCTCGGCGCGCGCGGCGTGGAGGCGACGACCCGGGAAGACGCGCGACCCTTCACTCCCGAAGAGCAGCGACGCGTGCTGACCGTTGGAGCGTGCCTGTCCTGTCACGACGGTGCCAGCGGGGTGATGCTCGCGGCGCAGGAAGACTTCGCGGCAACGCTGGCGCGGCGCTCGAGCCGGTGCGTGGTCCCGACTTTCTAGCATCATCCGACAGCCTCTCCAGATGCGCTCGCAGCCGAGGCCCGGCGCTCGTGCGGCGAGGAATTGCATTTGCTCCAAGTTCAGCCTCTCCTGGATGGCGGCCAAACAGGTCGATGCGCTCAAGGGAATCCAGAAGCTCGTCAAGGACGTGCTCGCCGACATGAAGCAAAGAACGAGGCGTCTCCCTGAACCGGCGGATCAGCGCCAAGCTTGCAGCCGGCTGAGCGCCGGGGCGCGGACGAAGCGGTCAGCATCCCTCCTTCTTCTTCGCCCCCGAAGCCGACGGAGCGGCCGGTGCAACTGGCGCAGGTGGCGTAACGACTTGCGGCGGCGGCGTTGCGATTTGCCGGGGCGACGCAACCTGCGTCGGCGCGACTTGAGCGGCGGGCGACACCCCGGGCGTCAGGCCCAGCGCCGCCGCCGCCAGGGGAATTCGCGCAGCCCCGCCAAAGTGCGCCGCGATCGCGCGCTCGCGCTCCGCCTCGAGACGCGCGACCTCGTCCTTTGGCTCGGGCAAGGTGGGCGACAGCACCTGCTCGCGCCATCCCGCATAGCCGCCGGCGAGCGTGGACACGCGCGGGAAGCCGCGCGCCTTGAGATAGAGCCACGCCTGCGCAGCACGCTCGCCGTCTTCGCTGTAGAGGAGGACGGGCTCGGTCGGCGTCCAGAGGGCGGCCGGCAGCGCGGTCATCGACACATTCTCGGCGCCGGGAATGTGGTCTTTCAAGTAGGCCTCGGGAGACCGCAGGTCGATCAGCCGGTATTCATTGGTGCCTGCGATCAGGCGATCGGCGAGAGTGGCAGGCGAGACGTGGTCCGCGCCGGTGGCCGCCGTGCGACCGAGAGCGTTCCCGTCCAACGTGACCCGCGGGCCTCGGTAGGGCGAACCCGCGAGCGCGGCGACAAAGGCGAGGCCCAGGAGTCCGAGGAACAGGCCCCAGGTGCGCGTCAGCTTGTGCACCCCGAACAACGACTGCTCCGCGAGGGCGCGTCCGCCGCTCTTCACCTCGCCCCACTCCGCGGCGACGAAGGCAACGATGGCCATCACCACGACCAGTGCGACGATGACGCCGTACGGGATCCCGGAAAGCCCGGGAAGCGTCGCCGGCCCGAGTGCGTTGGCGTTTACCCAGCCTTCGAGCGACGGCCAGGCGAAGCCGACCGCGCCCATGCCGGAGACCATGCCCATGAGGTACACCATCGCGTCGATGCGGCCGGTCGCCGCCGCGACGACCGAGGTTCCGGGGCAGTAGCCGCCGATGACGAACCCGATGCCCAGGAGCAATCCCCCCACCATGTTCGCCAGGGGCCTGGTCGGGACGAGGTAGACGAGAGAGAGGTCGAGGAACCCGACGCGCGAGAGCCAGTAGACGCCGACCATGGCGGTGATGATGCCGGTGAACATGACCTTCAGCACCGCCATGTCCTTGAAGTAGAACTGCGCGGCGAGCTTGCGTCCGCTGCCGAAGCCGCCGCGCTCGAGGAAGAAGCCGAAGGCAATGCCGATGGCGAACGCCACCACGAGCGAGGTGTCGTCGCCGAAGAGGCCGTACTTGAAGAAGGGGGCATTCATGGCGAGCCTCTCAGGTCCACTGCTTGCGGACGAAATAGGCGATGCCGTAGGCGCCGGCGAACATCGTGCCCATGAAGAGCCAGCTCCCGGCGTTGAGCAGCGCGCCGCCGGTGAGACCCTGGCCACTGGTGCAGCCGCCGGCGATCTTCGCGCCGAAGGCCATGATCGCGCCGCCGCCAAAGGCGAAGACAAGGCGCTTGGCGTTCGTCCACCGCGGCCCGTGCTCGATGGTGAGGCGGGTCCGATTCGCCAGCAGGCCAGAGACGAGCCCGCCGAGGAAGACCCCCATGACCTCGAAGACGAGCCACTCCTTGAACGGGTTCCCGGTCGCGTAGTCGGCGAAGTAGGCGTGGTGCTTCGCGAACTCGGGCGCGACGGCGGAGACGCCCGCGCCGGCGAACGCCGCGAACGCGCTCGACGCGCCCAGCCCGCGGCCCATGAAGACGAAGGCGGCCAGGAGCGCGAGCCCGACGCCGAATCCGGCCAGGTAGGGATTCCAGTACGGCTGCGGTGCGTGGGTATTGTTCGACATGGAAGGTCCTTTCACCAATGGCTGCCTTGGCCGGCCCCGACGACGATGAAGCGCAGGAAGAAGCCGCCGAACAGCACCAGGAGCGGTGGGATCACCGTGTGTCGTATCCGTCCGATGAACTCGAAGTGTTGCAACACGAGCGGGGCGACGAGCCCGGTCAGCACCACGAGCGACCAGAACTGGGGCGCCCACGCGCCCGACAACAGCAGCGCCGCGGCGGCCCGGTGCGCGGTCGTGGAGGTGAGGAGGCCAATCATCCAGAGCCCGATCAACGCCAGCTCGATGGTCATGAACGACTGGTCGTAGCGGACCATCGAGCTCTTTCCGGTGTCCTTGTTCAGCAGGCGGACCAGACCCGACAGGAGAAGGTCGCCGAAGCTGTCCTGCTTCGCGTTCGCCCCGACCATCGACAGGAGGTGGAGCACCGCCGCCGCGGTGGACATGCCGCTGATGAGAAAGAGCGGCCCGAGGATGGCGCTGTTCCACAGCGGCCGCGCGCCGAGCGTCCCGAGGAGGACGCCGGTGTAAAGGCCCAGCGCCGCGCCGCCGGCGAGGTTGGCAATGCCGATCCCCTGCACCAGACGCGGGCGCGCGTGGACCCACTCGGACCAGGCGCGCACGCGCGCGAGCGGCGCGTTGCCGAACGGGACCCGCTCGGGCGGGTACAGAAGCGCGGCCGCCAGCATCGCCGGGTAGACGAGGAGCAGGATCCACGCGCCCCAGGACATGGGCGAGGTCGGCTGGAAGGTCAGGTACAGCCGCCCTACGGAGAGCTTATGGCCGAGGTCGAGGAACAAGGCACCCATGCCGAGCGACAGCAGCAGAACGCCGAGCAGCGGCCCCCACGGGTAGCTCTCGCCGGCCTGCCGGCGCGGGCTCTTCAGCACCCGGTAGCCGCCGAGGATGAGCGATCCCGCGACGAGGCCGCCGAGGAACAGGTAGACCGCGATCTCCCAGCCCCAGGCGTTGAGGAGCGGGTCGATTCCGGGGTTGTGCCGATTGCTGGTGAGCTCGAGCACGGTCATTACCGGCCTCGCGTCAGGTAGAACACGTTGGGTTGCGTCCCCGCCTCGGGGGTGAGGACGTGGTACGGCCTGGAGCGCACGAGCTGCGTGACCTCACTCTCGGGATCGTCGAGATCGCCGAAGTGCATGCAGTGGGTCGGGCACACCGCCACGCACGCCGGCAGCAGCCCCTTCTCGACCCGGTGGATGCAGAAGGTGCACTTGTCGGCGTAGCCGTCCGGGTGCGAAAAGCGCGCGTCATAGGGGCACGCTTCGATGCACGCCTTGCAGCCGATGCACTTCCCGTGATCGACGAGCACCACGCCGCCTTCGTGCACGTGGCTCGCGCCGGTGGGGCAGCAGCTGACGCAGGGCGGGCTCGAGCAGTGGTTGCACCGCGACGAGTGGATGGTCAGCTGCACGGTGGGGAAGGTTCCGCGAACCTCTTCCTCGATCCAGTCGCGGCAGAAGCCTTCGGGGACATCGTTCTCGGTCTTGCACGCGACCACGCAGTCGGAGCAGCCGACGCAGAGTGCGGTGTCGATGACCATTGCGAAGCGTGCCATGGCGGGCCTCAGACCGGGACGACGGAAACGAAGTTGTCGTTGAGGCCGGTGCCGCCCATCAACGGATCGACCTTGATGCGGGTCAGAAGCTGCACGTCGCTCGCCCCTTTGTGGAAGGCGCGCGTCAGACCCTTCGCGGTGTGGCCGAAGCCGTGGACCATGAAGACACAGTCGGCGCGGATACGCTCGGTGGCTTTGAGCAGGATAGGTAGGCTCTCGATGCCCTCCTGGTTGCGCAGCTTCACCCGATCGCCCGAGCGCAGGCCGAGGCGGCTGGCCTCGCCGGCGTTCAGCCACAGCTCGTTCTCCGGCATCACGTCGTGCAGGATCGGATTGGTCTGGGTGCGGCCGAACGAGTGCACCGGCGCGCGGCCGAAGAGCAGCCGGTACGCGCCCGAAGGACACGGCTCGGGCGGCTCGTAGCGCGGCACCGGATCGAAGCCCTTCACGCCGGGATGCGCGTCGGCGTGCTGCTGGAGCTGGCTCGACCAGAACTCGATCTTCTTCGACGGCGTCGCGAACTCCGCCGGCGCGCCGTCCTCGAAGTAGATTGGCTGCTTCTTGCCGAGGACGATGCCGTCGCGCTTCAAGTCGGCGAGGTGGTAGCCGCGCTTCTCGAGGCGCGTCGAGAGGTACTCCTCGATGTCCTTCCAGGGATAGTAGCGCGCGAGCCCGAGCTTCAGTGCGAGCTCGCGCGCGATCCACCAGTTGGGTTTCTGGTCGTCGGGTGACTCCACCACGGGCTGGCGAAGGCCGATGAAGGGTTCGCGGAACAGCTCGACATTGAGATCGTCGTACCGTTCGAGATAGGTGCTCTCCGGCAAAACGATATCAGCCCAGCCGGCGGTCTCGGACGGAATCACGTCCACCACCGCGAGCAGGTCGAGTTCCTGGATGGCCGCGAGCGTCAGACGCTCGTCGGGCAGCGCCCGCACCAGGTTGGTCGCGTAGACCATCCAGCCCTTGATTGGGTAGGGCTTGCCGGTGATGGTTGCTTCGCGGATTCCGGTGGTGAGTGCCTCGTAAGCGAAGGGATGGCGCTGGTCGGGGTTGTCGACCTTGGCCTTGGTCGACTTGGGATAAGGCGGGTACGGGTAACCCGGCAGATCCATCTGGGCCGGGACATAGAAGCCGCCGCGGCGCCCCCACGAACCGAGCAGCGCGTTGAGCAGCGCGACCGCGCGCGACCGCTGGGTGTCGTGGCCGTACCAGTTGGAGTGCCGCCCGGGGTGCACGAGCGTCGCCGGACGATGGCGCGCCATCTCGCGCGCGGTCTCGCGGATGATCTCCGGCGCGATGCAGGTCTCGGGATAGGCCCACTCGGGCGTGAACTCCGCCAGCGAAGCGGCGAAGGGCTCGAAACCGTAGCCGTACTTGCCAACGTACTCGGCGTCGTACAGCTTCTCGGTCACCAGCACGTTCATCCAGGCGAGCAGGAGCGCGGTGTCGGTGCCGGGCCGGATGGGCAGGTAATGCTTTGCCTTGCTGGCGGCGACCGAGAAGCGTGGATCGACCACGATGATGGTCGCGCCGCTCCCGACCGCCTGCGCGAACTCCTGCACCTGGGTGTTGTGCATGTTCTCGCCGAGGTGCGAGCCAATCAGCACCAGGCAGCGCGCGTTGGCGATGTCGGTGCGCTCGGGCGAGCCGGGGTCGTCACCAAAGGTCAGCCGAAAGCCGACGTCGCGCGGACCGCGGCATTGCGCGAACGACGGAGCCGCGATGTTGGTGGTGCCATACGCCTTCAGCGTGTGCTTGAGGAAGTTCCCGCCGAGGCCGTGAGAGAACATCGCCATCGACTCGGGCCCGTGCGCAGCTTTGATCGCCTCGAGCTTCAGGGCGAGGTAACCGAGCGCGTCGTCCCACGAGACGGCGTTCCATTTCTCTTCGCCGCGAACCCTGGCGCGCAAGAGCGGCCGGCGCAGGCGATCGGGATCAAAAGTCGCGCCGACGCCGCCGGTGCCGCGGGGACACAGCCGGCCGCGGCTGAGCGGGTCGAGCGGGTTGCCTTCGATCTTCCACAGCTTGCCGTCCCGGAGGGTCGCGACCGCGCCGCATTTCCAGAAGCACAGATCGCAAAACGTCGGGATGGTACGGAGGCCGCTCTTGGCGAGGGTGGCCGCGCGCGCGCGCTCGCCGCCGAGGATTGAAGTGAGGCCGGCCGCCGCGAGCGCGCCCGCTCCAATGCCGAGAAACTGCCGCCGGTTCATTGGTACCATCTCAGGGCCCCACGCAGGCGTAGCTGCATCGAAGAATGTGATGGATTAGGTTGCAAGGCGCGTACCGACTTTCTGCCGTCGCTCGACCAAAGCATTGGAACGCAATGGATGCAGCGGGGCTTGCTGCGCGCGCAGGAATTGCCGGCGCACGGCCGGCAGTCGATCGAGTGAATGCTCGGGCCGGGATGAAGGCGTGCTTGCGCATACGCGTTGAGAGCCAACCGCGCTCCGAATGGTTCCGCTTGCTGCTGGATTCGGCCGCCTGCGGCGAAATGATCTTCCTTCGGCGCGAGCTGCATCACGGTGCTCCCGGGCGGCACCGAGGTCGTCAGCCAGACGTTGCCGCCGATGTTCGAGCCGCAGCCGATGGTCACGCGACCCAGGATCGGACGCGCCCGCATAGATGACGACGTCGCCTGAGATGATTGGGTGGCGGTCGCGTCCCTTCGCGCGGTGCCCGTGCGCGTATTGCGATTCCTCCAGGGGTCGAGGCGATTGGTCACTCGCGGCGCCAGGCAGCGCAAGCACGGCGGCTCGCCAGGATGAGTCATTCGTGCACCGCCTGCGCGCAGAGCGCATTCAGCTCATCGTCTGCGCATCGTTCGCCTCGGCCACCAGCGTTGCCGGACGCAAGCCCGATGCACGCTCTTGAGCATGAACCCGCCCGCCCGAATTTTTCGCGAGGCCAGCGAGAAGCAAGGACCTCCGTACCTTTTCCACAAGTTCACAGGCTCTACTGGTACGCGCAATTGGGATACTTTCATGCATATCAATCGATTCATCCCTGCAGCAGGCGATTGCCTCGCAATCGCGGGTCCCGCCGCCGCCACCAACGGGATGCGCATGACGGTTTTTTGCCCGGTGCAAAACTCGATGGGCGAGGTTGGCGTAGGCGCCACGCTCGACGGTGCGAGCATGCTTTCCAATCAGGCGGTCTGACCGAGCAGGAATTCGGCGTTCAACGACCGCTTCCCTCTCAAAATCGCCGTGAACGCGATGCTCGCGCAGATGAAGTGGGACGTCGCGAAATGCTTCGAGTCTCGCCCGAGCGGCCCACCGATCTTGCGCGACGTCGCGGCGCTACGTTGTCTCCATGCCGGGAGCGAACACGCCGTCGCAGCGGCGCTACGGGCCCGGCTGGACGCGGCTGCGGGATCGCGCAACGGGGTGCGGCGTAGGGCCAAAAAAAACCGCGCCGGCCCAGGAGGGACGGCGCGGCTCTGTTGCGGCTTGGGCTTTGCCGGTCTCTACAGGTGATGCATTTGGCGCACGGTGTCGTTGCGCTGGCTGCTCTTTACGCTCGCGTTGCGAGCTCCGTTGTTGACGGGTTTCGCGACCAGCGGCGGCTCGGCGACGCTGCTGTCCGGGATGTGCTGCAGCAGCTTGGGCAGGTTCTTCGCGCGCGCCTGTGAGACCGCTTCAAAGCCCGAGGCCAGCGTGATGAGCTTGCCCTCGCTGAATGCCGTGCCGAAGAAGCTGATCCCGAACGGCACGCCGAAGACGTTGCCCGCCGGCACCTGAACGATGGGATAGCCGGGTCCAGCCGCCAGGCCGGAGGTGCCGAAGAGAAAGTGGTCGCCATAGATGAAATCGGTCGCCCAGGCCGGGTTGTCGGTGGCAGAGACCACGGCGTCCAGATCGTACTGCTTCAGCACGTCATCCATGCTGACGCCCGCCGCCTGATCGAGGTCGAGCGAGATGTTGTACGAGGCCTTGCCCTTGGCATCCGAGCCGAAGACTGCCGGGTTCTGCGGGCCGTTCGGGTCGGTGGTGTTGAGCGAGTTGGAGAAGTCGAAGAGATCCTGGCTGAAGAACGGCATCTCCGCCGCGGCGTGTGCGTTGTTGAAGTCGATGGCGGTCTGCAACGTCCCGCCCGCCACCGGCACGCCGACGCGGGTGGCGAAGTAGGCCGCCACGTCATTCTTGAACTCGTAGTACAGCACGCCCCCTTCGCCGAACGCGGGCGTGAACGCGGCGCCGGCGGCGTCGAGGTCAATCACGGTCGCGCCTGCGTCAGTCAGCTTCTGGAAGGCCGCGTCGATAGCCGCGAGCACGCCTGGAGGGGTGGCGAAGTAAAAGGGCGGCAAGCCATTGTTATTCACCGAGCCAAAACCGGCGAGGCCCGCCCTGGTGATGCCGATGCGCGCGCCCATGAGCCCGTTGGGATTGACGAACTTCGTATAGTCGGTGGGGATATCGGCAGGGCGCGGGAAGCGCGCGCGCCAGCCGAGCGGCACGCTGCCCGTCGCGGCATCGCGACCGTCCGAGGTGCGGCTCTGGATCACGCTGAGCGCGGCGGCGGCGTCGGCCACCGTGCGCGCGTGCGGCCCCACCGTGTCCTGCGTGTGCGAGATCGGGACGACGCCCGCGCGGCTGGTAAGGCCCACGGTCGGCTTGATTGCCACTACGCCGTTGGCATTTCCAGGACAGACGATGCTGCCGTCGGTCTCGCTGCCGAAGGACACCGCGGCGAAGTTCGCCGAGGCGGCGGCGGCCGAGCCCGAGCTGGAGCCGCACGGATTAAGGTCCATGAAGTACGCGTTGTGCGTCTGCCCTCCGCGGCCGGACCAGCCGCTGAACGACTCGAACGACCGGAAGTTGGCCCACTCCGAGAGGTTGGTCTTGCCGAGGATGACGGCGCCGCCGTCGCGCAGGTTCTTGGCGACCGTCGAATCGCGCAGCGCCGGCTGGCCGACCAGCGCGAACGAACCGGCCGAGGTCTGCATCTTGTCGCCGGTGTCGATGTTGTCCTTGAGGAGCACGGGCAGGCCGTGCAGCGGCCCCAGGACCTTGCCGGCCTTGCGGAGCTTGTCGGCCTTCCTCGCCATGTCGAGAGCGTCGGGGTTGAGCTCGATGATGGCGTTGACGCCTGGGCCGTTCTCATCGAGCGCGATGATGCGCTTGAGGTAATAGCGGGTCAGCTCCACCGAGGTGAGCTCGCCCGACGCCATCATCGCCTGGAGCTGCGCGACGGTGGCTTCATTGAATTGGGTGGGGACCGCGTCGTCCTTGCGCTCGGCGCGGACCGACGATGACGACGCAAGGACCGCGGCGGCAAACAGCAGCTTCATCTTCATGTAGTGCCTCCTCCTGAAACAGAGGCGGTGAACTCAGCGCGCCGGACGACGCGAAGTCAACACGCGCAGCGTCAGCGCGAGTGCATCAGGGGCTCGAAAGCGCGTTCGATGGAGGCAAACTCTTCCACGCTGAGCGTCTCTGCGCGGCGCATCGGGTCGATTCCTGCTTTGCTGAGCGCCTCGCGCGCACCGGCGAGGGGCTTGATTGAATTCCAGACAGTCTTGCGCCGCTGCTGGAACGCGGCTTTGACCAGCACGCGGAAGCGCTTCTCGTCGATGACCTTCGCGCGCGGCTCGGGAAGGAAGTCGAGCACCAGCGCCGAACTCTCCACCTCCGGCGGCGGCGTAAAGGCGGTGCGCGGGACCTCGAGCCCGATGCGCGTGTCGGCGACGTGCTGGACCAATACGCTGAGGAGACCGTAGGTGCGGCTGCCGGGCGGCTCGGCCACGCGAACTGCCACCTCGCGCTGCAGCAGCAGCACCGCGCGGCGCAGCGCCTTCCGCTGATCGAGCAGGTGGAAGAGGATGGGCGAGCTCAAGTGGTACGGCAGGTTCCCGCAGAGGACGATGGGCTTGCCGGCGCGGTCCGCGATTGCCTGCAGGTCGAAGGATTTCGCGTCGGCCTCGACCACTTCGACGCCGGGAAGCTCCTCGCGGAGAATGGGCGCGAGCTCGCGATCGCGCTCGACCGCGATGACGTGGGCGCCGGTGGCCGCGAGCGCGCGCGTGAAGTGGCCGAGGCCGGCACCCAGCTCGACCACGGTGTCGCCCGCTTGCGCGCCGGAAAGCGCGGCCAGTTCTTCGAGGATGTCCTCGTCGCCGAGGAAGTTCTGGCCCCAGTCCTTCTTGGGAACCAGGTGGTGCTTGCGGAGCAGCTGCGCAGGATTCAAAGCCGCCATCCAGGGTCGGCGGAGAGGTTTGCGCTCGGCTCCGACCACCGCTCGCCGCGGGCCAGGTGCGAGGCGCCGGCCATGGCAATCATCGCGCCGTTGTCGGTGCAGAGCCGCGGCGGCGGCAAAAAGAGCGCGATGCCCTCGGCGGTGCAGCGCTCGTGCGCCAGCGCGCGCAGGCGGGAATTGGCCGCCACGCCGCCGCAGAGCACCAGCTGCGTCAGCCCGGCGTGCTTCGCGGCGCGGACCGCGCGGAGGGTGAGCGCGTCGCAGACGGCTTCCTGGAAAGACGCGCACAGGTCGGGCAGCGCGTCGTCGCGGTGCGAAGCGACGTGCGTGGCGACCGCGGTCTTGAGGCCGCTGAAGGAGAAATCGAAGACGTCGCGCCGCTTGCGGGAGAGCCCGCGCGGGAAGGCGAAGGCCCTGCGGTCGCCGTCTTTCGATAACGAATCGATAACCGCGCCGCCCGGGTACGGTAACCCGAGCAGCTTGGCAACTTTATCGAAAGCCTCGCCGGCCGCGTCGTCGAGCGTGTGGCCGAGCGCGCGGTATTCGCCAATGCGGCTGACCGCGTAGAGCGAGGTGTGGCCGCCCGAGACCACCAGGCCAAGGAAGGGCGGCGCGGGCGCGTCGTCCGACAGCAGCACCGCCAGCAGGTGCCCTTCGAGGTGGTTGACGCCCACCAGCGGCTTTCCTGTGGCAAAGGCGAAAGACTTCGCGACCTGCACGCCGACCAGGAGCGCGCCGATCAGCCCCGGACCGCGCGTGACACTGATGCCGTCGATCTCGTCCAGGGTGACCCCGGCGCCGCGCAGCGCTTCATCGATGACCGGAAGCACCCGCTGCAGGTGGTCACGCGAGGCAAGCTCGGGGACGACGCCGCCGAAGCGCGCGTGGGTGGCGGCCTGCGTGTGGACGATGTCCGAGAGCGCGCGGCCGCGCGGGCGCTCACTCGCGGCGTTCTCCACAGCGACGACGGCGCAGGCCGTTTCGTCGCAGCTCGTCTCCAGTCCCAGGATCAGCACGGGCGGCGTTGTATCGTCAGGGTGCCAGATTTGCGAGGATGCTGCGCACGTCGCGTGAGAACTCGCCCGCCGGATCGAGTGCGAGGTAGCGCTGGTAGGCCTTCACTGCCTCGGGATTCTTGCCCAGGCTCTGCCAGGCGGTGCCGAGCAGCAGCTGGGCACGGCCGCTCCTCGGGTCCAGCGCAGCGGCCTTTTGCAGCGGCTTCAGCGCGTTCCGGGGCGCGTCGCCTTCGAGCCAGGCGTCGCCGAGCGCGAGCAGTGCCGGGACCGACTCTGGATTGTGCTTCAAGGCGACCTTGAACTCGATGGCGGCCTGGCGGTAGCGGCCGCGCTTGAGGAGCTTTTCTCCAGTGTCGAGCGCCCGGGCGTAGTCGTCGGTCTCCGGTGCCGGGGTCAGGCTGGCAGCGGCGACGGGGAGCGCGCCGGGCGCTGCATCGCCCGCCTTCGGAGGCTGGGCGGGGGCGACATTTCCGGGCAACGGAGCGATCGCTTGCGCGGGGACAGCCTGCAACGCGCGAGTCGCCGGCACCGAAGATTGAATCATTGAAGATGACGTCGCTCGGTCCACTTTCGCGGAAGCTGGTGTCGCGGGCGCGCTGGGCTCTGCGCCGACCAGCCACGGTGAGTCCTTCTTGTCCGTCGCCGGCTGGGGGCGCAGCAGGAAAACGAGCGCAGCCGCGGCAGCGACCGCTCCAGCTGCCCACGGCCAGCGGCGGCGGTGGCTCGAGGCCGCGCCGACGTCGGCCTTGAGATCGTCGGCTTCCGAGGGAGCGGCCGGAGCCATGGCGACTTCTGCGGCCGCGGCGCGCTGCGCAACTACAGGCTCGACAAGAGCGGGCGCGGCAAGAGCAGGCGCGGCAAGGGCGCGCGCGGCAAGTGCGGGCACAGCGGACGGTGCGCCCGCGACCTGCTCCGAGGCGAGCGAGGGAGCTTGATCTCCTGCTGCTGCGGCGCGAGCACCTGGAGGCGCAACGGTCTCAACGTGCAGAGCGGCCCCCGGTCGAGCAACTTCCAGACCGGCCGCGGGCGCAGCAAGCTCACGAGCAGCCTTTCGCGCAGCTGCCTCGCCATCGTCTGCCGGCGTTGACGTTTCCGGGGGCGAGGAAAGCGCCGCGACCTCGGCGGATGCTGCCTGGGCGAACTCCAACTCCGGAAACGACGCGGAAGACTGTTCGTCGTCAGCGCCGGACGGCGGCGCGAACCCGGTCGCCTGGGGCGCGCGGAAGCCCGGGTCAGTAGCCACCTCCGACAGCGGCACCTCCGGGGCGAGCGCGACGTCTTTGCGGGTGAAGCCCTGCAGCGCCGCCACCGGCAAATCAGGCGCAAACTTTCTCGCCGCCTCGCCCACCGCGGGCGACATGCGGCGGACGCCGGGCGAGAGTTCATCCGCGCCCCCGGAGCGGAAGACTGGGAGCTCGACGACGCGAGAGAGACGCAGCACCCCGCCCGCGGTGAGTTGGGCGCGCGCCTCGTCCGCCTCGCGCCGCAGCCGCTCGCGACGGACACCGCGCAAGGGAGGAAAGCGCACCAGCTCAAGAGTCTTGACTGGCGCAGCGTGCGACTCCGCGAGGGCGGCGGTTGGCGCGAGCAGAACTGGGGCAACTTGCGATCGGTCCGGCGGCCGCGGATCACTCGCGCGCTCGTCGTCCGGCGAAAAGACGAACCCGCTTCGCTCGGGCGGCGGCGCGGACACCAGCGCGGCACCCAGCCATTGCTGCAAGGATGGCTTCTGCAGCGGCGCGCGCGCCCTGGTGTTTCGCAAAATGCTGTCGGCGATCAGGCGCTGCACCACCGCGAGTGTGCTGAGATCGTCGAGTGGAGAGTCGTCGAGTGCCTGACCCAGCGACCGCTTTCCGTCGAAGAGCTTGAGGATCCCGTTCACCTCATCGGGCAGTTCGCCGAGCTTCTGCGCCAGCACGGCAATCTCCACCGCGAGCCGGGTGTCGAGCGGTAAAGTCTCGAGCGCGCGGCCCAGCTCGTCGACACGCCGCATCGCCTCCATCAGCAGGCCCGCGGTGCCGAGGTCGAGCACCGCTTCGCGCGCGACTGCGCCGAACTCGACGCGGAAAGAGCCAGTCTCCCAATTGAGCACGCGATAGAAAGCCGCCTCACCGCTCAGCGGGGCCGCCGCGGCGTCGATGACTTGCCCGTCGCGCACCCAGACCACCGCCGCGCGGCCCTCGCTTTCGCAGGACACGGTTGCGCTCTTGCGCCAGTTGTCGAGCGACTGGAAGAGATCGACCAGGCCCAGCTCGCCCAGCGTTCCGGTGAGCGCAGCGGGCGACTCGCGCTGCGCGTTGCGCTGCGTCTCGCGGCGCTCGAGCAGCAGGCGCACGCGGGTCACCAGCTCTTTGATGAGCAGCGGCTTGGCGAGGAAGTCGTCGGCGCCCGCCTCGATGACCCGCGCCTGTTGCGAGGGTGTCTTGTCCGCGCTCGTCATCAGGATGAGCATGCCGGCGATGCGCTCATCCGCCCGCACGGCGCGGCAGAGCGAGAGGCCGTCCTGTCCGGGCAGTGTCACCTCGCAGACCACCAGGTCGGGCGGGCTGCGCTGGATGCGGCGGAGAGCTTCGGCGCCGTCCACCGCGGTGGCAACGGTGAAGCCGGCCTTGCGCAGCGCCACTTCCAGGATCCGCAGGCTGCGGGGGTCCGCGTCAGCAACGAGCAGGCTCTGCTTTGCCAAGGTGACTCTCGCGCCAGAGAAGGGCGAACATCGTCCCCCTGCCGTCCAAGCGCTGTCAATCGAAAGCGGCTACTTGCGCTTGCCGAACAGCAGGCCCGACAGCACGCCACCGCCGGGCTTTTGCGCCTTGCCCCGGCGCGACTCCAACAAGCGCAGCTCCAGCGACGCGTCCGGATGATTTGCGTCCAGCTCCAGCGCCTTGCGAAACGCGTCCACCGCCGAGTCCGGATCGCGGGTACGCCAGATCACGCCCGCCACATAGTAGGTCCGCGCGGTCAGCCCAGGCGCGCGCAGGGCGCGATTGACCAGCGCCGCCGCCTCCTCCTTGGCCGCGGGCACCTGCTTGGGGTCGCAGATCAGGCCCCACGCCAGCGCCGCCAGGGCGTCCGCGTTCGGTTCGAGTTCAACCGCGCGACGCAACTTGAGGAGCGCGGCATCGAAGTCGCGCTTCTTCAGCAGCGCATCGCCCTGCTTGAGCGCCGTAGCCGCCTCGTCCTTGCGTGAGGCGGGCTTGGCCGCCTCTCTCCGGACCTTCTCTGCTGCGTCGTAGCGCGCGCGCACCTCGGCGGTGGCGATCAGGTCGTAAGCGTCCTTCATCCAGCTGAAGAGGGTCTGCAATTCGGCCTGCAGCGGCTCGAGACCAGGCGACGTGCTGGCGCGGTCGGGGTGGTACCGCTTCGCGGCCTGGAGGTAGCCAGCCTTGATCTGATCGCTGCTGCTCTGCTGCGTCAGATTGAGCCGCTCGTAGGCGGTCTGCGCGGGCGCGGCGCGCAGCCGGGCGCGAACCTCCTCCACGAACTTGCGCTCGTCCGCACTGAGCGCGCTGACGGCGACGAGGCCCGCGGCTGGCGTCTCGTCGATGACCGCACCCCGCGCGGCCGGCTCCTGCGGACCGGGCAGGGAGCCCAGGTTCCGCAGTCCCCTCTGCAGCAACCTCTTGCGCATCTCCTTGCCGCGCGCATCGTCCGGTCGGGGCGACTGGCTCTCGAGACCCGGCGGCGGCTCGTCGGGGCTGCCGCCGAAGTGCGAGGACGCAGGCCTTTCAAGAGGAGCCGAAGGCGGGTCGTCAGGCGAGAGGTCCAGTTCCTCGTGCGGCGAAGACTGGGCCTGCCGGCTCGAGGCAGGGGGCGCGCTTAGATCTTCGATCGAGAGAGAGTCGAGCCGTGCGAACGCCTCCTGCTCGTTGACCGGATTGGGTCTCGAGTCAGGTTCTTGAAGGTGGGCACCGGACTGCTGCTCCAGGGCCTCGGAAAGCCCGCGCACGGGGAACGTCTCCAGCTCCTCGGGCGGCAGCGGCTCGAGTTCGGTCGAGGCGTCGAGTGGCAGCTCCTCCATGAGAAGTTCATCGGCCGGGGGTTCGCCCTCCGCTGGCTGGGTCGAAAGACCCGGCTGCGGCTCCACCCCGCCCGCCAACAACAGCGCGGCCAGCAGCGCTTCAGCCCGGCTCAACGGAAGCCGCGAGGCCTGGACGAATTCGCTCAATCGCCGCGGCAGCGCCAGCAGCGCCGCGGCTCGCCGGTCGATGGGGAGCAGGTCGATGCGGCCCTGTAGTTCGGGCCAGTCCACCGAGAGCCGCGCTGCGCTGTCGCCCAGCCAGGCCATGATGCGCTGCCGGCGCGGCGCGGCCTGCTCGGCTTCCAGCGCATCGACGATGCAGCCCACCGGGTCGATCAGCACCTCCCGTGCCCAGGCCGGCGGTGGCTCCCAGCCGCGCCAGTCGTACCTGCCCGAGGTCAGCGAGAGGACGGTGGCGAGGTTTTTTCGATGCTGCGCGGCCAGCGCGGAGCGCAGCTGCTCAGGGGTGAGCAGGCCTTGCTCCACCAGCACCTCGCCGTGGCGCCTGCGCTGCACTTCAGCCACACCCCGGCTCGAATCGATGTCCAGCGCGTTGACCCAGTCGTTGATCAACAGGACATGCGCGAGCGTCTGGAAGCCCGAGAACGAGCCAGTGCCGCACATATCCCCGGCTCGGAAGAAGAGGCGAATCTCGGAGCCGTCCCGGGTCTCGAGCCAGAGCGTCCCGCTGGCGCGCGACCGGAAAACCGCGGCCACCAACTCTGGTGCGCTCGTCTCGGCCAGCTCTCCCTGAGCAAGCGAAGGCAGGAGCTCGAACGTGTCCACGCTGCCACTCTACCCCGAGTTCGAGGGCCGCGCGGGCGGAACTTGCCGCGCCCCTTCTACCTGCCTGAGCGCTTCATAGAGGACAATCCCGGTGCAGGTGGAGAGATTCAGGCTGCGCGCGGACGGATTGGCGATCATCGGCACCCGCACCGTCCGGTCGGCGTAGTAGGTCAGCAACGCCTCGGGCAGGCCACGCGCTTCTTCGCCGAGCACCAGAAAGTCGCCGGCGCGGAACCGGGCTTGCCAGAGCGTGCAGCG
The DNA here is from genome assembly GCA_025358085.1 of Deltaproteobacteria bacterium. Classification (GTDB taxonomy): domain Bacteria; phylum Myxococcota; class Myxococcia; order Myxococcales; family 40CM-4-68-19; genus JANYKT01. The sequence continues at coordinate 39,419 of JANYKT010000159.1, forward strand.
AGCGCGCGCGGTAAATAAATGCAGGCGCTCGGGAGCAACACTTTCGCTCTCCAACAGCTCCTCGAACGAGGCATGCGTCGAGGCGTGGACCTTGTCCCAGTAGTCCAGGCCCGCACGGCGCAGGAGCTTGTCATCGAGCGAGAAGCCGAGGGGCGCGATCAGGTGCAGCCGCGATCCCGTCACCGCGCAGAGCCGCGCGACGTTGCCGGTGTTGGGCGGAATCTGTGGCTGCACCAGCACCACGTTCATCGGGATTGCTGGCTCGATGTTCCAGTCTGCGGTATGCGCGTCGGTCATGGCGGGGCTCCAGATCATCGCGAATCCCCACGCGCACCGCAATCGTCTCTGGCCTCTCGCCTCCGAAGCACTGCGCAAGGCGGCGGGGGGCGCTCGGCTGTTCGAGACCCGGGACCCGCGCGAACTTGCGGCCGCGGCGCGCGCGATGGCGAAAGACCGGCCCAGCGTGCTCGCCATCGCCGGCGGGGACGGCACGGTGACCAACACGGTGACCGCGCTCGCCGAGGCGATGGGCAACCAGCTGCCGCCGCTCGCGCTTTTGGGCGGCGGCGCCTACGACTCGCTTGCCCCGCTCGGCGGCCCAGGCGACGCAGAGGACCGGCTGCGGCGGCTGGCCGAGTCGGTGGCCGCGGGCGTGGACCTGCTCGTTGAAGAACGCGACACGCTGCGGGTGCTGGTGCCAGGCGGCCCTGCGAGATGTGGCTTTCGCTTCGGTGTCGGGCTCGCTGTCCGCTTCATCGAAGCCATCTACGCGCAGGGAAAGGGCGGGCCATGGACGAGCGCGCGGGTGTTCCTGCGGGCGCTCGGCTCCAGCCTGATCGGCGGCAAGTTCTCGAGGAAGCTGTACGAGCCGCTCGAACTACGCGTCTCGCTCGACGGCGACGAGTGGCCCCGCGTGCCCATCTATGGCCTCGTCTGCTCGAGCGTCGCCGAGGCAGGCCTGGGCCTCCGGCCGTTTCGTCGCGCCACCGAGCAGCCCGGCGCCTTCGAGGTGCTGGGCCTGACCGCACAGCCGCGGCAGCTGGCGCTGGAGATCCCGCGGCTCTTGCTGGGCCGTCACGCGCGGCGCGACCGGCTGCTGGGCGGCATCGCTGAAAAGGTGGAGCTGTCCGCGGCGCTCCCGCTCGACTGGTTCCTCGACGGCGAGGTCTACCCGGCCACCAGCAAGCGGCTCACCATCGGACTTGGCCCGCGCGTCCGGCTGGTGCGCGCATGACCCGCCTTTTGAATCGCAGGAACGGGGCGCTGATCGCCTCGGATGTCGAGCACGCCCGCAGCGTACGCGAGCGACTCCAGGGCCTGCTCGGCCGCGACAGTCTTCCCCAGGGCCGCGCCCTGGTGATCGCGCCCTGCACCTCCATCCACACCTTCTTCATGCGCTTTACAATCGACGTCCTGTTCGTCGACAACAGCAGCCGGATCGTGCGCGCCGTCGGCAGCATGCGGCCGTGGCGAGCGACTCGCGTCTACCCGACCGCAACCCTGGTGGTGGAGCTTCCGGCCGGCTCGATCGCGCGCAGCCACACGCTGGAGGGCGATCCGGTCCTGTTCGAGGACAGCAATCGAGTTTGATCGCGAGCTAGAGCTTTGCTACCGTGTCGCCCCGTCGTACAAGAACCGTTACCTCTTCAGCCGTCCGAGCACTCAAGAAAGCCCATGCGAATCCAACACGCAGCGAAGACCGACGTGGGCATGAAGCGCGACAACAACGAAGACAACATGCTCGTGTTCCCCGAGCAGAACGTCTTCGCGGTGTTCGACGGTATGGGTGGTCACGCCGCGGGCGAGGTCGCGAGCGCCATCGCTTCCACCGAGGTGAAGGAGTTCTTCAGCTTTACCGGCAAGGACGAAGAAGCCACCTGGCCCTTCAAGGGCGACCGCACCAAGAGCTACGACGAGAACCGCTGCGTCACTGCCATCAAGCTTGCCAACGCGCGTATCATCGAGGCGAGCGAGCAGGATGGCGCCAAGAAGAACATGGGCACCACCGCGGTGCTGGTGCACTTCGTCGAGCGCAACGGCACCGGGCCCAAGGCGCTGGTGGCGCACGTCGGAGACAGCCGCGTCTACCTCTTCCGGCAGGGCCGGCTCGAGCGCATCACCATCGACCACTCGCTGGTGGAAGAGTATCTGCGCATGGGCAAGATCACGCAGGAAGAGGCGAAGAACTTCCCGCAGAAGAACATCATCCTGCGCGCGCTCGGCCAGCAGAAGGTGGTCGATGTCGAGATCAACGCTTACGCGCCCCAGCCGGGCGATATCTTTCTCGCCTGCTCCGACGGCCTCTCGGGCATGGTCACCGATGAAGTCATGCAGGCGATCCTGCAGAAGACTCCCAATCTCGAAGCGGCGACCAAGAAGCTGATCGACACCACCAACGCCAACGGCGGCGTGGACAACGTCACGGTCATCCTGGCGCAGTACCAGCCGCAGTAGGGTGCGGCGGGCGCAAAGTCAGGCGTCGAGCCGTACGCCCGGCGAAGCGATCTGATTCTCGATCCGCTCGCCCGGCGCGACGTGCGTGTTGTCCCAGCACACCGCGCGGATGACCGAGGCGCCGGCGTCTACGCGGACGTCCTTGCCCAGCACCGCGTCGGGGCCCACCTGCGCGCCGGCCGCCACCACCGCGCCGGCATGGATGAGCGCCGGCGCGACCAGCAGCGCCTGGGGGTCGATGCGAGCGCCGTCGTGCACGCGCACTCCCGGCAGCAGCTCTTTCGCGCCCTCGAACGGGTCGGCGCCGGGGCGGAACCGGTCGAGTGGCACCCGGCCCTCCATCACGTCGAGGTTTGCACGCAGGAGGCTCCGCGGCGCGCCCAGGTCGCCCCAGTAACCGCTCTGCAGATAGCCGTGCACCTTGGCGCCGTCATGGATGAGGCGGACATAGGCGGTGCGGTTGATGTCGCTTTCACCTTCGGGGGGCAGGCGCGAGATCAGCTCAGGCTCGACGATGTGCACCCCGGTGAAGTGCATGCGGGTCAGGCCGGGCTCGACCACGGCGCCCCGCCCCGCGATGCGCCGCACGTTCATACCGGCGTCGGTCTCGACCGCGCCGTAGCTGGCGCCCCGCGGATAGGGCGCGAGCACCATGGTGGCGACCGCTCCGGCGGCGCGGTGGGACTGCAGCGCCGCGGCCAGATCGACGTCGAAGAGCATGTCGCCATTGAGCAGGAAGAACGTGCCCGCGCCCAGCAGCGCCGCGGCTTTGCGCACGCCGCCGCCGGTGCCGAGGATATGCTTCTCCTCGCGCGAGACTTCGAGATCAAGCCCGAGGGCGCTGGCGATCGCGCGCGCGCCCTTCTCCATCTCGGCACCGAGATGATGGGTGTTGATGACGATGGAAGTGACGCCCGCGCCCTTGAGCAGCGCAAGGTTGTAGCGCAGCAGCGGCAAGCCGCAGAGGGGGACCATCGGCTTGGGGATCTTGTCGGTCAGCGGACGCAGGCGCGTGACGAAGCCCGCGCAGAGGACCATCGCTTTCACAGGCCGGACGATATCATGCCGAGCGGAGCTATCCGTCGATCGCGGTCTGTGCGTCGGCGGCTGGGCGCCGGAACCACTTGAGCAGCGCAGCGCCGCGCCCCTGCAGCAGGCTGACGAAGCCCACGTAGAAGAAGCCCCACTGGAACAGCAGCAGGAAAGGAAGCGAGAACCACACGCCCTTGTCGAGCGCGAACCAGATGGCCGACGTCAGGTACGCGCCCAGCGCCAACTCGAGCAACGGCTGCGCGCCACCGAGGATGCGGTAGCGCTGCTTGACCCAGGTCTTGTCGCGGCCCTGCGTGCCAGTCTTGGGTGTGCGGGTAAAGCCGGTTTCGTAGCCCACCAGCGCCTCGATCACAGCCTTCGCCTGGTTCACACACATGCCGATGCCGAGCGCCATGATGAAGGGCAGGTACTTGACCCGGTGCCAGCGGGGCATGCCGATCTCGCGCTGCGAGGCGACATAGAACATCACCACGCTCATGGTAGCCGTCCAGAAGAAGGGCAGATCGAGCATGAGCACTTCGTACCAGCCGTGCTTGAAGCGGATGACCATGCTGACCGGCATCAAGACCGTGAGCAGGATCATCAGCGGATAGGTCAAGTTGGCAGTGAGGTGGAAAAACGCCTCGACCTTCACGGCACGAGGAAGGTCGGACTTGAGGATGCGCGGGAGCAGCTTGCGCGCGGTCTGGATGGAGCCCTTGGCCCAGCGGTGCTGCTGGGACTTGAAGGCATTCATCTCGACTGGCACTTCGGCGGGAGAGACGACGTCGGGCAGGTAGATGAACTTCCAGCCGTTGAGCTGGGCGCGATACGAGAGGTCCAGGTCTTCAGTAAGGGTGTCGTGCTGCCAGCCGCCCGCGTCGGCGATGGTGGCGCGGCGCCAGACGCCGGCGGTGCCGTTGAAGTTGAAGAAACGGCCGCTGCGGTTGCGAGCCGTGTGCTCGATGACGAAATGGCCGTCGAGAAAGATGGCCTGGACCTGGGTCAGATGGCTGTAGTCGCGGTTGAGGTGGTCCCACCGGACCTGCACCATGCCGATTTGCGAATCGGTAAAGAAATTGATCGATTTCAATAAGAAATCTTGCTTGGGGACAAAGTCGGCGTCGAAGACGGCAATGAACTCGCCGCTCGCGACCTTGAGGCCTTCCTGGAGCGCGCCCGCCTTATAGCCGACGCGGTTGTCGCGGTGCAGGTAGACGATGTCGAGTCCGGCGCTACGGGCGCGTCCCACCGCGGCGCGCGCGATTCCCTGCGTCTCGTCGATGGAGTCATCGAGCACCTGCACTTCGAGCAGGTCGCGCGGATATTCGATCTTGCTGACAGCCTCGATGAGCCGCTCGACGACGTACATCTCATTGAAGATCGGTAATTGAATGGTAACGCGCGGAAGCTTTTCCCAGCGCGCCTTCGGAGCCGGCTTGTTGCCCTTATACTTGTAATAAAGGTACGCCATGACATACCGGTGCGATCCGTAGATGGAAAGCACCAGCAGCACCAGGAAGTAGGTCGTGAGGAAAACGCCCTCAACCCAGGTCATCGTGTATCGCTCCAGTCCTGCGTAATCATTGAGGAATTTAGTGCTTCGGCTCGCGAACGGCGCGCACTGTACGAGATGCCCTTCTGCTTGTCAAACAAGCAGCCAGGCGGTACGCGCACCGGTTATCGGCAACCGGCGCCGCGCTATCTAGCGTGCGCCCGCGGCCGGCACAAGAGGTTCCCATCCGGGCGCCGCGGGTCTTTCCAGTTTTCGATAAGTCAGCGTCGCTTTCCGGTCCAGGCCGAGCTGGATCAGTGTCAGGGCTTCCTGCGAAAACGCGAAGAAGTTTCGAGCCAGCGCGGCATCATCCGCATAAGCCCGTTTGATTTCGACCAGCGACCAGGAGCTGGGAAAGGGTCGATAACGAAGTGGCGGCTCGCGCAGCCACCAATCGGTAAAGCGGTATCTCGCATGCAAGCCCTCATAGATCTGCGTTCCCGGATAGGGGACCAGGACCCCGCGCGCATTGAAGCCGGCGGCCAGCGGCGCGGCTTGCTCGATGAATGCGAGCGTGGTTCGCAGCTCGTCGATGGTCTCGTCGGGCCAGCCGAACATGATGTTCAGCATGCAGTGCAGGCCCAGGTCCCGGGACCAGGCCAGCACGTCGAGCACCCGGTTGACGGTCACGCCCTTGCCGATGCGCAACAGCATCTCCGGGTCGCCGCTCTCCATGCCGATGTCCACGCCGCAGCAGCCCGCAGCCTGCATGCGGCGCAGGATGTCGCGGTCGAGGTGGGCCGGATGCGCGGTGCAAGTCCATTGCACGCGAAGGCCGGTGAGTGCATCGCACAGCTCCTCCATGCGCCGCCGGCCGACCGCGAACGAGTCGTCGAAAAAGCTGAAGGCGACGAAGCCGCGGCGCGCCTGCAGCTCTTGAATCTCGCTGCGGATGCTCTGAGCGCTGCGGTACCGGAAGCGGCGGCCGGTGACGTTGTTGGAGCAGAAGGTGCAAGCGGCCGGGCAGCCCCGGCTGGCGAGCAGGCCCGCGGGGACCAGCGTGTTGGCGGCCGTGCCGTACCAGCTGGCGTCGAAGAGCTCGAGCGCGTCCAGCGGGTTCGCCAGCGCATCGAGGTCGAGCAGGAAGCCACGCGCGGGGGTGACTTGCGGCCCGGCGTTTCCTTTGAACACCAGCGATCGGACGCTGTCGAAAGTGCGCTTGCCGTCGAGCGCATCGCACAGCTCGACCAGCGTCTCCTCGCCTTCCCCGCGCACCGAAAAATCGAAGCCGTGAGCCAGCGCTTCGAGCGGCGCGACCGTGGGGTGTGGCCCGCCAGCGACGAGCGGCACCCGGCCCGCGAAGGCCTTGGCCAGCGCATAGGCGTCCTGCACGTAAAGCGTCTTGACGTGGAGTCCGACCAGGTCCGGATTGAAGGACATTGCGCGGTCAACGATCTCGTCGTGCGCGTGCGGCGCATGCGGGGCGCTGGCGTCGAGCAGCGCCACCTCGTGCCCCGCGCGGCGCAGCGAGGCGGCGAGGTACATAAACGACAACAACGGCGTCCGCACCGTTTCGTCAGTCGGCGGATTGATCAGAAAGACGCGGGCCACATCCGGACCCTACCCGCTTTTGCCTTTCACCCGCAGCCGCGCACGACAATGTGGAAAATGTGGGGACACCATATCCATTTCCAGAGCCGGGCCACGAAATGGGTATGGTGTCCCCATATTTCGCCGACAGAAGCGACGAACTCGAGGATCAAGGCGCGGTGGCGCGCGGCTTGTTGAAGATCTGCCAGGTGCGCAGCGTGTCGAGGGCTGTCTTCAGCTGGAAGTCATCCTGCGGATCGCCGGGCGCCCGAGGCAGCGAGGGGAGCGGTCGCGCGGTTGTCGAGACCGCCGCCACCGGTTGCGCGGCCTCGGCCAGCTCTTCTCCCTTGAAGTGGCCCGGCAAGCTCTTCTCGCGCGGGCCCTCGTCATCGGCCGCGGCCACTGCGTCCGCGGCAGCCGGCTTGACCACCAGATCCGGCGTGATGCCCTTCTCCTGGATGCTGCGCCCCGACGGCGTGTAATAGCGCGCGATGGTGAGCTTCAAGCCCGACCCATCCTCCAGTTCAATGACCGTCTGCACGCTGCCCTTCCCGAAAGTCTGCGTCCCCATCACCACTGCGCGGCCGTGGTCCTGCAGCGCGCCCGCCACGATTTCGCTCGCGCTCGCCGTCCCGCCGTCCACCAAAACGATCATCGGATAGGATGGCTCCGTGTCGCGCGCGTGCGCCCGCTCGACCTCGACGTGCTTGCCTCCGCGCCCCTTGGTGGTGACGATGACGCCGTCGGTGAGAAAGCGGTCGGAGACTTTCACCGCCTGCTCCAGCAAGCCGCCCGGGTTGTGCCGCAAGTCGAGCACCAGGCCGGAAAGCTGGCCCGAAGAGGTCTGGGCGCGCATGCTGTCGAGCGCCTTCTTCAAGTAGAGATCGCTGCGATCCTGGAAGCTCTTGATCTTCACGTATCCGAAGCGTTTGTCGAACAGCTTGTCCTCGACCGAGACAATGCGAATCACGTCGCGAATGAGCGTGAAGCTCTTCGGCTCGGTCCAGCCAGCGCGCGAGGCCTTGATCACGCACCGCGTACCCGGCGGGCCCATCAGCGCGTGGACCGCCTCGGCTTCCTTCCAGCCGCGCGTCGAAGTGCCGTCCACCTCGAGCAGCTTGTCCCCGGGCGCGAAGCCTGCGCGCGAGGCGGGCGTGTCGTCCAGTGGCGAGACCACCACCAGGTCGTCGCCCTTGCTCGCGACCTCGAGACCGATGCCGCCGTACTCGCCGTCAGTCTCCTGCTTGAGGGCCGAATAGGAGCGCGGGTCCATGAAGGTGGAGTGCGGGTCGAGGGTGCGGACCATGCCGTCGATGGCGCCATAGAGCAGCTTGGATTCATCGATGCTCTCGACGTAGTTGTTCTGGATCAGTGAGAGTACGTGACTGAAGACGTCCAGCTTCCGGTAGGGGCCCGCGGGGTCGTGCGCGGCCTCGGCGACGCGGACTGCGAACAAGCCGCCGAAGAAAGCGCAGAGCAGGAACAGCATGAATCCTGGCCGTCGCGGAGGGGGCGAGCGCGGCTCTTCAGGGACGGGCGGCAGCATGGAGTTCGATTGTACTCCGGTCATCGAGCTGCTGCCCCTTTGCCGGCTGCCACCAACGACGCGGACCGGTGCAGGCGGGACAGCCAGCGCTCAGGATCGAGCGGCTTCTGGCCATCGCGCAATTCGAAATACAAATAGGCGCCCTTCAGGCTTCCCGTGTCTCCCACCGTGCCGACCTCATCGCCCGCCGCAACCTCGTCGCCGACCTCTTTCTCGAGCGCATCGAGGTGGGCCAGAAGCGAGAAGATGCCGTCGCCGTGGTCGACGATGAGCAAGTTTCCATAGCCCCTGAACCAGCCCGCGTGGACCACCTTGCCCGGCCACACGGCGCGCACTTTGGTGCCCTGTGGCGAGCGGATGTCGATGCCGCGCTGGAGCGTGACCGTGCCGAAGCGATGGTCGACCGTACGGCCGAAGCGCGCTTCGATGCGCCCGTGCTCGACCGGGAACAGCAGCTTGCCGCGCGCCTCGCGCACCGGAGTGAGCTCGATTTGCCGCGGAGGGACACTCCCGTCCTCGACTTGCGCCTGGGGCGATGCCTTCTCCAGCTCGGACAACTTGCCCGAAAGAGCGTGCGACGCCTCCGTCAGCTCGCGCACGGCCTGCTCGTGCACCGCTTTCTCCTGCTGCACCGATAGGAGCAACTTCTTCTGCTGCGCCACCCGGACCTCGAGCCCCGCGCGCTTGTCGCTCTCGGCCTGCGCGCTCTGGGCAAGTTCTGCCCGCGAGGCCTGCAGCTCATCGCGCGCAGCATTGGCGCCGTCGGATGCAAAGCGCAGCACCGCCAGCGCGTCGAGGTCTGACTCCAGCAATGCATTGAACAGTCGTTTACGCCGGAGCAAGTCCCCGATGGAACGCGCGCCGAGCAGGAAGCGCAGATAGCCTTCGCGGCCCATTCGATAGCGCGCGGTCAGGCGCGGCCCCAGCGCGTTGGTTGCGCGGTCGAGTGCGGCCCCGGCGAGTGTTGACTTCGCCTCGCTGGCCGAGAGGCGCGTGGTCGCCGCCCGCAGCCGCTGCTGCGCCGCGCGGACCGCGCGCGCCTCGATCTCCACCTGCCGCTCCTGCTCCGCCAGCCGCCCGAGAACTCCCGCTTCCTTCCCGGCGAGCTGCCGCGCGGCCGCGCGCTCCTTTTCGATACGCACCTCCAGCTGCGGAAGCGTCGGCGCGAGCAGGAGCAGCAAACTCCCCAGGGTCCCAAGGCTCCTGAAGCACCCAATCACCGCAGCCGAAATCATGTCCGCAGGAACCGAGCTACCGCCAGCCAGCTGCCGAACAGCCCCACCAGCGCGCCGATGCCGAGCAGAAGGAGCGCGTGCGAGAGCAGGATCTGCGGCGCTGCCACTCCCGAGGCGAAGACAAAAGCTTGCTGCACGCGCGGCAAGAACCACCGGTCCGCCGCGGCCAGCGAACCGAGCGCGAGCCCCGCGCCTAGCAGACCCTGCAGCGCGCCCTCCAGCAAAAATGGCATCCGCACGTAGCCGTCGGTGGCGCCGACCAGCTTCATGATTTCGATCTCATCGCGCCGCGCGTACACCGCCAGGCGAATGGTGTTGGCGACCACCAGCAGCGCCGCGCCCAGGACGGCAATCAGTGACCCTAAGCCAAAGCCTCTCAAGGAGCGCCCCAGCGCGGTCAGCTTGTCCAGCCACTCACGCCCGTAGTCGACCTGCGCGACCTGCGGAAGCCGCTGCAGTTGGGCTGCAATCACCCGCACCACAGCGGGTTCCGGCGAGCCCCGCGGCGTCACTTCGATGGTGGGCGGCAGCGGATTCTGCGCCAGGCCATCGAGCGCGCCAGCGAGGTCGCCCAGATCCACCCGAAGACGGCGCAGCGCCTGCGCGCGATCGACGTAGACAGCGTCCGCATCGGGCTCGGACTCGAGCACCCGTGCGAGCAGCGCGCGCGCCTGGTCGTCGGTCGTCGCCGGGTCCAGATAAAGCGTGATGCTGGCCTGCGCGCCCCAGCTGACGAGGAGTGAGCGCGCGAAGGCGAGGCCGATGGCAAACGACATTCCGAGAAAGAGCGCCAGCGCAATGGTGAGCACCGAGACCAGGCTGGGCAGCGGCGCGCGCCAGAGGTTGACGGCGGCGCGCCGCGAGAGCCGCCAGGCGACGTGGGCGATCACCTAAGACCACCTATGCATCGGAGGTGACCTTGCCCTTGTCCAGTGCGATGGTCCGCTTGTGATAGCGCGACAGGAGCCCCCGGTCGTGCGTGGCCACGACCACCGTGGTGCCACGCGCGTTCGCGTCGAAGAGCAGCTGCAGGATGCTGTCGGTGAGGCCAGGGTCGAGGTTGCCGGTCGGCTCATCGGCCAGCAGGATGGTGGGCTCGTTGACCAGCGCACGCGCGATCGCCACGCGCTGCTGCTCCCCGCCCGACAGCCGCAGCGGCAGCGAGGTCGCCTTGTGCTTGAGGCCCACCTGCTCGAGGCGGCGCAGCGCGCGCTCGCGGATCTCGCTGTCGGAGGCGCCCAGCACCTCGAGCGCGTAGCCGACGTTCTCCACCACGGTGCGGTTCTCAAGCAGCTTGAAGTCCTGGAAGACGACGCCGATGTTGCGCCGCAGGAACGGCACCCCGGCCTGCGTCAGGCGGCCGACGTTGCGGCCGCCCACCAGGATCTGTCCGCTGGTCGGCTGATCGGCGCAGAAAAGCAGCTTGAGCAGCGTGCTCTTGCCGGCACCCGACGGCCCGGTCAGCCAGACGAATTCACCCTTTTCGATTCGCAGCGTGACGTCATCGAGGACAGGCGCGTCGCCGGGATAGCACTTGCTGACGTGGAACAGCTGGATCACGGGCTGCAGCCTCCATCGGCCAGAAAGCTGTGACCGGGCCCACAAATCACGATCGCGCAGGTCGTGCCGGGCCCGTTCTGGCAGGTGATGGTTCCAGGCAGCGCGGGAGCGGTGCAGGGGAACGTGCCGGCGGGCTCGTTGCAGCCGCCGTCGAACGAGTTACCGGCGTCGAGGAGGCCGGTGCAATACGGGATGCTGTCGAAGTAGAGCGTCCCGTTGCAGCCATTTGCCTGCAGAAAGAGCGTCTGCTGCTGCTGCGTAGTACCGCCGCGGCAAAAATCATTTACGATTCCGTTGAAGCTGGCGCAGGGGCCCGCGTCGCCGCCGTCGGCGCCAGCATCGCCTCCGTCGACGCCTCCATCGCCTGCGTGGCCTGCGTCCCCCGCGTCGCCCGCATCCAGCGGGCCTCCGTTTCCCACGCAGTTGGGACCGGTGCAGGGATTGGTGATTTCACCGCTGGTGTTCGACATGCAGGCGGCGACCAGGGAAAGACCGATCGCGACAGGGAAGCTTGAGCGCATGGGACTTCCTATTTGTGCGGCTCTAGGTCCGCTGAAAGGAAAGCGAGAATCACTTCGTCGAGGCTCTTCTCGCTTATGAGCTCTTCCGCGAAGAGCGTAGGAAGATCCTCGTGAGCAGTCTCGATCGGCTGCTCCCCGAAGAGGCTGAGCGGAGCAGCCCAGGCTGGCGCGGACGGGCGCGGCGGCGCCGTCGCGGAGCCCAAGGTTCGCGGAACGGGCGGAGCTCCAACCGGCACCATCCTGGGCGGCGGCTGATTTTGTCGTGGCCCCTGCGGAGGAGGACGGGTCACGGGCGGAAGCGGCGCGCCCGGCTGGCGTGGAGCGGGAGCGGGAGACGCGCCCGGCGGCGCTGCCTGCCAGACCGGGGGCTGCTGCGGAGGCGCGCGCGGGAACGGGACCGGCGTTGGCCGTGGGGCGGGCGCTGCCGAAGGCAAGGAGGGCTGCAGCGTCGGAGTCTTGGGCGGTGCGGGCCGCATTGACGCGTGCTGAGATTGATTCGCCGGCGAGGGCCGGACTGCGCCCGGCTGCAGGAGCGACGGCGCAACCGGAGAGCGGGCGGCGGCAGGCTGCATCGGAGCCGGCGGCACTGCAGGCCTTGCCGGTGCCCCGAACGCGCGAGGCGTTGCCGCGGGGTTCACTGTTGGTGAAACCAGATTCACAGCTGGCGGCCTTCGCAAGGCAGAGGGCGCCGAGGGCGCGGCATTGACCGCCTCGGGCCCGGTCTGTCCCGTGGCCAGTACGCCAGGCTCGTAGTGCGTCGCTGCCAGCCGCTCGGCCAAGTCGTCGAACTCGCCCGAGACGAGCCGCTTGAGCATCTGCTTGTGCTGCGCCTCCATCAAGGAGCGCACGGTCTTCGCGAGGTCCACGTCGACAGCCTTGTCGGCATAACTCGTCTTGGTGCTGGCGACGATGTTGCCGCCGACGAACAGGTGCGTGATGTAGTGCGCGTGCGGCAGGCCCGAGTCCTCGGTCTGCACATGGTAGACCCGCGACCCGTACTTGACGTTGTGGTTGAAGCCGACGCCGGGGCCGACAGGCTTGTTGGCGCTCACGTTGCGGACTGCCTCCAGCAGGCGAGAAAGGTCTCTCTTCTTGCTCCGATGCTTAGCAGAACGCCCTCGGCTCCGCCACAGCGGCGGTCGAGGGGACTTAGGAGGCCTTGTCCTTGTAGTTTCAGACCAGATCGACCAGCTCCACGGTTCCGATCGGCCTTCCCAGAAACCGCTCCGCGACGCCGCGAAACCGGTCAGGGAGGTCGGTACAAAGGGTTCGGTGGACAGCTTTTGCAGGCCCGGCCCGCAGCAGGGACCGGCCGGCGAGCAGGCGCAGCGCCGCCTCCGCGGTGGCCTCGGCGCTGTCGACCAGCGCGACCTGCGGGCCCATGACTTCCGCGATGGCGCGCGACAAGAGCGGATAGTGCGTGCAGCCGAGCAGCACCGTATCGGCGCCGCTCCTACGAAGGTCGCCCAGATATCGCTCGGCCACCAGGCGCGGCACTTCACCATCGACCCAGCCCTCCTCGGCGAGCGGCACGAAAAGCGGGCACGCCCGCGAGACCAGCCGCGAGAGAGGCGAGAGGCGGCCGAGCGCTTTCTGGTACGCACCAGACGCGATGGTCGATGGCGTGCCCAGCACCACGATGGTCCCCCCGCGGGTCCTGGCCGCCGCCGACCGCGCCCCCGGCTCGATCACGCCCAGCACCGGAATGGGTAGCGCAGCGGCCAGCGCCGGAAGGCTGTGCGCCGAGACCGTGTTGCAGGCGATCACCAGCAGCTTGATCCGCTGCGCCGCGAGGTAGCGGCCCGACAGCAGTGCGTACCGCGTGACCACGTCGTGCGAGCGGGTCCCGTAGGGCACACGCGCGGTGTCGCCGAGATAGACGGTGTTCTCGAGCGGCAGCGCCGCCATCAGAGTTCGCAGCACCGTGAGCCCGCCGACGCCGCTGTCAAAGACGCCGATCGGCAGGTCGCGCATTGTGGGGACACCATACGCATTTCCCTGATCGGCGGCTCCGGGCTCAGGCTCAGTGCGCGGCGACGAAGACCACGTTGGCGCTCGAGTGCGCGTTGTCCGGCACCGCGAAAGACACGTTTTGCGCGGCGTAGCCCGACGTGCTGGCTGTGATGCTCCAGAGGCCGGGGGCTAGTCCGGGGCACTGCGCAGGCGAGCCTGGCCAGCAGAAGTCGATGCTGTTGCCCGCCGCTGGCCCGCACACCGCGGTGTCGCGGTGGGGATTCTTCATGGGATCGATCAGGGTGTACGTGATGTTCAGAGTCGTGCTGCTGCAGGACGGGCCGCCCGCCGGGAACTGCCAGACCAGCGCGGCGCCGCCCAAGCCGGGGCTGGCCGCGTCGGCCGAGACGTCGAGCGAGGTGGTGATGCCCGCCAGGAATCGCTCGGCGCGCGGCGGCGTATGCGTCACATAGACCAGCTTGTCGTTCGGCGTCGCGTGGCGCAGGCCGGTGATGGCCACGGTGTGATTCCCAGGCGCGAGGCCGTCGAAGGTGGCGCCATCCACGCCGGACGTGGCGCAAGGGACGGTCCCCGCGTCAACACCGCCGCTGCCGTCGGGCGCGGGGTCGAAAGCGACGTCGACGCTGTCCACCTGCGCCTGCGCGCAAGTCATGCCGTTGACGAAGCTCCAGGTGAGTTCGGCGCTGCCGGTGGTGGCCGCGGCCGGCGCCAGATCAGGAGTGACCGAGGTGTCCTGGCCATCGACGACCGTGACCGAAATTCCCTGCAGCAAGTAGGCAACCTGTCCGTTGACCAGGCCCGTGACGTCGACGACATGGCCGCCGGCCGAAAGCGGCGAGACGCTGACCCCGTCGATGCCGCCCTGGCTGCAGGGCAGGTCGGCGTTGTTGTTAGCGTCCGCCAGCACCGCGCCGTCCACGCTCATGTGGACCACGTTGACGCCCGCCGCCGCGCAGCTCTTGCCGTTGAAGGTGTAGCGCAGCGTGGCCGAGCCGCCGGCGGTCGAGTGGGCAGGCACCGCGTCCAACGCGACGACGCTGCCGCCTCCGCGCACCGGTTCCACGGCGGTGGCTTGGTAAAGGACCGCCCCCTGCCCGTCGAGTCCGGTCAAGGTCAGGTTGTAATTTCCCAGCACATAGCTTCCAAGGTGAGCGCCCGTGTTGATGCTCTTGTCGGCGTTGCTGCAGGCGAATTGACCCGGCGAAAGCACCTCGCCCTGGATGTCAACCTGGATGGTCGCCACCCCGGCCTGGGCGCAAGTCTGCCCCGCAAAGGTCCAGTTGAGCGTGAGGTTCGCGCGTGAAGGCGCGCACGCCGCTGCAGCTAGAAAGAATCCGCCGACGACTAGTAGCCTGGGTGGCTTGCCCATCGATCCTCCTGCACCCTCAGACGGCCCACGGGCGCTTGTCATTCAAGGCGGTGTCGCTTCTTGCGTCCCCGTAGAGGTCAAGCCCGAGGGGCTGCTCGTGCGTTGACACCGTGAACCGGCCATGCGAGGCACAGCGACCATGAATGGCAGCTTGAATTACGTCGACGTAATCACACACGGCGGGCTCATCGTCACCAGTGTGCTGGTGCTGCTGATCCTCACCTCCATCGCCAGCTGGACCATCATCTTCCGCAAGTGGTTGCACCTCCGGAAAGCCAGGCAGGAGAGCGTCGCCTTCCTCGAGACCTTCTGGCGTTCCAAGCGCCTCGACGACATCTTCACCGCGACCGAGGCCATGCCCGTCTCCCCCGTCGCGCAGGTCTTCCGCGCTGGCTACGTCGAGCTGTCCAAGGTGACTGCGGGCTCGCAGGCGGGTGCCTCGGATGATGCCGCAATGCACGACCAGCTGGGCGGCTTCGAAAACGTCGAGCGCGCTCTCGCCCGCGCCGCCAACGCCGAGTTGACCACGCTCGAAATGCAAGTCCCCTTCCTCGGCACCACCGCCGCCGCCGCACCGTTCGTCGGCCTCTTCGGCACCGTCTGGGGAATCATGGGCGCCTTCCGCGACATCTACGCGGCCGGCAATGCCAACCTCGCCACCGTGTCGAAGCCGATCAGCGAGGCGCTCATCGCCACCGCGGTCGGCCTCTTCGCCGCCATCCCCGCGCTGGTCGCGTTCAACGCTTTCAACTCGAAGATCCGCGTGCTCGAGAACGAGATGCGAAACTTCTCAGCCGACTTCCTCAACATCATCAAGCGGCACATCTTCAAGAAGGTTGCTTAAATGGCTTTTGGCGGCGGAGACAGCGGTCGCCGGCAGATGACCGACATCAACGTGACGCCTCTGGTGGACGTCATGCTGGTGCTGCTGATCATCTTCATGGTGGCGGCGCCGCTGATTCAGAGCGGCGTCAAGGTAGACCTGCCGCGCGCCTCGGCCCAGCAGATGGAGCACAGCGAGGAAAAGCTGGTTCTCACCATCTCGCGCGACCGGCGCTACTACCTCGGCAATGTCGAAATCGCGCCCCTTGATCTGGAAGCGAAGCTGACCACCAACGCGCGCATCCAGAAAGACAAGGAGCTGTATCTGCACGCCGACCGCTCCTTGCCGTACGGGCAGGTGGTCGAGGTCATGGCCATCGCGCGCCGCGCAGGCGTCGAGTCGCTGGGCATGATCACCGAGCCCGACAAAGAGCTGCGCAGGCCGTGAACGAACCCGGGCTCCACGGCAGCGCGCTCTTCGCCACGCCCCGCGTCGCACTGACGCCGGGTGTGCTGCTGGCGGTCGCGCTGCACGTGCTGGTGCTGGGCGGCGCGCTGCTGGCGCCGCACTTCGACCGCGCGCCCCCGCTGCGCAAGCCCATTCTCGCCAGGCTGGTCGCGCTGGGGAAGCCGCGCGACGCGAAGCTGCTGCCGCGTAAGGAATCGCCGGCCCCGCCCGCTCCTGCCTCCCCGAAGTCACCCGCGCCGGTCGCGCCTTTGGCGCCTCCGGCGGCACATTCGAAGCCGGGGCTTTTGCCGGCAGCCCCGGTTCCAAAACCTCGCGCGCCGACGCGCCAGGAGCTGATGGATCGCGCGCTGGCCAAAGCCGACGGCCACGCGCGGCCGTCGGCGTCAAAAGAGAAGCTCGCCCCCGACCCCGACCGCGCCGGCCAGACGAACGGCAGCGCGGCTGGCACCGCAGAGACGGCCGAAGCGGGCGAGAGGTATTTCACCGAAGTCCACGACGCCATCCTCGAGAACTATGTCGTCCCTTCGGTGATCTCCGAGCGCGAGCGGCTCTATCTCTCCGCCACCATCGTTGCCTGGATCAAGCCCGACGGCTCACTGCTCAAGCACCAATTGCAGAAGAGCTCGGGCAATCACTTCTTCGACGAGGCGCTGGAGCTCGCAGTCCAGAAGACCCGCCTGCCACCGCCGCCACCCGAACTCGCCCGCTCCTTGCGCGACGAAGGCGTGGCATTGAACTTCAAGCCATGAAGAGAGGTCCCTTGCGCGGTCTCGTGTTTTCCTTGCTCGTCTCCTCCAGTGCGCTCGCAGCGCGGCCGGTGATTGATTTGAATGGCGCCCGCGTCCAGGCGTATCCCGTCGCGGTCGCACACGGTCTGGGCGACCCGCAGGCGGCCGCCACCGTGCAGATGGTGCTGTCGCAGGACTTCGAGCACAGCGGGCTGTTCAAGCTGCTCGACCCCGCCTCGTTCCTCGCCAAGGATGGATTGACCGCCATCGATTACCCCGCCTGGGCCAGCGTCGGAGCGCAGGGACTGGTGAAGCTCAGTTGCACCGCGGCGGTGACCTGCGAATTTCATCTCTTCGACGTGGGCTCTGCGCGTGAGCTTCTGCATGGCACCTATTCCGCAGCTCCGGCGGGGCTGCGGCAGGTGGCGCACCGATTCGGCGACGACGTGGTTCACTACTTCACCCAGGAGCCGGGCATCCTGCAGACGCGCATCGCCTATGTGCGCGAGACCGCGTCCGGCAAGCAGATCGTGGTCGCCGACTCCGATGGATATGGCCCACAGGCATTGACCGGCGCCTCCATCAATCTATTGCCGGCGTGGACCCCGGACGGAAAGACCATCGCTTTCACCTCGCTGCGCGAGGGCAGCGGCGCTCATCTCTATTCAATCGATGTATCGAGCCGGCAGATCCGCCCGCTCGTGCTGACGGGCGACTTCTCTTCGGGCTCGGTGTACTCGCCCGATGGCCTCAGGTTCACTTACTCATCATCAGTGAATGACAACACCGATATTCATGTCGCGCAGGCTGACGGCTCAGCGGGGCGGCGACTGACTGACTCCCGCGCCATCGACGTCTCGGCCACCTGGAGCCCCGACGGCCGGCATATCGCGTTCATCTCCGATCGCGCGGGGACTCCGCAAGTCTATACGATGCTCGCCGATGGCACTGAACTGAAGCGGCTCACCTTTCAAGGCAACTACAACCAGGAGCCGGCCTGGTCGCCGAAGGGCGATTTGATTGCCTTCTCTGGCCGCGACGAGAAACGCAGCTTTGATGTTTATACGGTGAACCTCGAAACCGGGAAGGTCGCGCGCCTGACGCAGAATGCGGGCACCAACGAGAAGCCGGCTTGGTCGCCCAATGGGCGATATATCGTCTATTCATCGACCCGTTCGGGAAAGCGGCAACTCTGGGTGATGAACTCTGATGGATCCAGCCAGCGGCAATTGACGGCTGAAAAAATGGGCGCGTCCGACCCGGCGTGGGGTCCGCTCTCCGAACTCAAATAGACAGACGGGTAAAAGACAAGGGGCGTGAGCAGGACCTTTGCAGGCTTAGCTCACGCCCCATCTCCGGTAGCCGCCGAAACCCCCGTGTCGCCGGCTTCCTGGCCTTTGTGCCGCCCCCGCAGCGCAAAAGCTTTCGTGCACCCGCAAGCCTGCGAGGCGACGTTCCCCCGAACGCGGCCTCGAAAGACTTCTCTGCCCCCCTGTCGCCCTGGTTCCGCGACACCAACGCATAGAGCAACCGCCGTGCCGGACGGCAATGCCCACTAGTAAACTCGCGCCGTCAGTGAGTAGGAACACCCGTTCCGCGGCGGCGAAATGCGATGGGAACAGTGGAGAATGACGGCCCGGTGAGTAGAACCGCGGTGCGCCCGGATCAAAGAGAATCGATTCAGGAGCAGATTCAAAGAGGATCGATCGAGAAGTACGGGCCGAAGCGCGCCTCGCCCAGCAGGTCATCGGGTCTCAGGTTCATCCCCAGGTCAATGGCCATGCGGCCAATCGGCGTCAGCCAGCGCACGCCTACGCCGACCGCGTCGCGCAGCACCAGGTTCTTCAGGAGGTTGGTCGGCGTCAGCCAGAGATTGCCGGCGTCATAGAAGACCGCCGCTTCGAAGGAGGTGGTGAAGGGCACGCGCAGTTCCGCGCCGAAGGCGACGAACTGGTCGCCGCCGGTGCTGGTGCCGCCCGCCGCCAGCAGGCGCGCATTGTTCGTGCAGCCCAGCTCGGAGAGGGTCGCCGTGCAGGCCTGCACCTGCCGGTGCAGTTGGTCGATGGTGTCCTGCGGCTGCACCGCGTCCTCGTGAAAGCCCCGCAGCGAGGTTGCGCCTCCCAGGTAGAAGCTGCGATCGCCGGGCGTCAACGACCGGTCGTCGAGCTGGAAGATGCGACCGCCGCGCGCCGAGACCACGATGGAAGAGAGGAACGGCAGAGGTAGATAGGCCGCCAGCAGTCCCTGCACCTTCAGCAGATTGACGTGGATCAAGGCCAGCTTCGAGTCGGCGGTGGTGTCCTTCAGCGACTTGAGCAGATCGCCCGAGAGCTGCATCAGGAAGCCGGAGCGCGGCCGGGCAGGATCGTCGCGGAGATCCAGCGATGCGGTCGGCCGCAGCGACCCGTAATAGAAATGTCCCGAGGGCTGCCGGAACACCCCGCGATCTAAACCAGCGAGAATGTCCGGGATGGACCGGGTCTCCAGCGTCAGCGCCTGGTAGCCGGCCTCGTACGCAAGACCCAGGGAGAACGGCCGCCGGCGCACCAGCTCGACCCCGACCTGCACGGCGTACTTGGTCAGATCGTAGGAGGCGCGGATGTCGCGCTCGCTGATCAGGTCGACGCCGCCGCGCAGCTTGTCGGTCAGCGGGTAGAAGCTCGGCACCGAGAGGCCGAAGTCGATCACGCGCTCCAGCGGATCGGAGGGGACTAGCGTCCGCGGGGTGCACAACCTGAGGTCCGAGGTCAGGCAGTTGGGGTCGTCGACGCGAAAGCGGGTGTACGGGAAGTCGGCCTTGCCCAGCGCGGTGAAGGTGAGGTTGCGCCCGAAGAGGTTTCCCTGCGTGAACTGCAAGGTGGTGCGCGGACCGTCGGCGAGCGAGAAGCCGATGCTGGCCTGGAAGTCGCGCGTGGGCCGCTCGCGCAGCTGGACCTGCACGGTCTTCTCGGACTCGGCCACCTCCGGGTTGCGCGGCGTCAGCGTGGCCGAGAAGAAGAGCCCGGTGCGCAAGAGCGCCTGCTGGCCGCGGTCGAGCACGTCAGGCGTGAGCACGTCGCCGGGCCGCAAGCCGACCAGATCGAGGATCAGCGCCTCCTGCGTGCGCCGCTGGCCCACCACCTCGACGTAGCCGACCTTGACCACCGGGCCGGGCTGGATGCGGTAGCGGACCTCGACCTTGCCGGTCCGCGCGCCCTCGGGCACGTCCTGGAAGACTTCCTCGTCCTCCACCCGCGCGTAAAGATGTCCGCGGCGGGTGAACAAGGAGGTCAGCGCGGAGCGGCCTTCCTCGGCTGACAAGTAGCTGAACGGCTGCCCCTGCCGGAGCACGATGGCCTGGTCCAGCTCGGCTGCGGGCACCTCGGTTCCGCCCTCCACCACCAGCCGCGCGACCAGCGTCTGCTCGCCCTCCGTGACCGGAATCAAGACCCGCAGCGAGTGCGGATCGCCCCCGATGTTGTCGAGCTTCGGAGGCCCCGCGCGGGCCGACAGGTACCCTTGCGACTTGTAGAGATCTTCCATCTGCTTCAGCGCGCGCGCGTACAGCACCGGCTCGTAGACGCTGTCCGGATCGACCTTGTGCCGCGCAGCCTGCGGGTCGGGCACCGAGCCCATCACGCCCATCCGCAAGACCTCGCCGGGGTCGGTGCCGGAAGCCGGGTCGCGCGGGATGTTGTCGCGAAGCTGGAGCAACAGGCGCTCCAGCAGCTGGGCGGTGGGGATGCCGCGATTGCCCGAGAAGCGGACCTGCTCGACCCGCACCGGCGTGTCCTCGTCGATGGCGAAGACGATCTCCACCGCGCCGTCGCGAGCGAGCATCTCGCGCTCGACCACGCGCGCGCGGTAGAAACCGGCCGCGACGTAGAAGCGCCGCAGCCGCGCCGCCATCTCCTGCGCGGCCTGCGCGTCGAGCAGCTCCTCCTGGTCAGCGCCCAGATGCGAGGCGAGCAGCGCGTCGGTGAAGGAGTGGTTGCCGCGAATGTGGAAGCGGACGAGCGGTCCCGCCTGCACCGGCACGATCACGCGCGCGCGCGACGGGTCCAGCTCTTCGACCACCGGCGGGTCCACGCGTGCCCGCAGCCGGCCCGCTCTTCGATAGTGTTCGCGCAACCCGCGCACGCCTTCATCGAGCGCGCCCAGGTTGAGTACGTCGCCTTTCTGGAGCTTGAAGGCGGCGGACAGCTCTTCGGAACGGAGGCCGAGGTCGCCAGTGAAGCGCAGCTCGACCACGCGGGTAGCCGGGCCTTCCTCGATGCGCAGATCGAGCGTGACGCCGCCGGGCGCGACACCTTGCGAGGGGGTGACGCGGGCGCGTCGATAACCGATTCGATAATAAGCAGCGCGGATCGCTTCAATGGCGCGCGGTACCTGCTCGGGCTGGTACTCGGCGTTCGTCTGGAGATTGGCAGTCTGGTGCAGGATGCTCTCTGCCAGCGCCTCGTGACCGGGGAAGCTGACGGACAAAAGCTTTTCCACCGGCACCAGTACAAAGATGAGCCGGATGGCGCCGGGAGCGAGCGGCTCGACGTAAGCCGCCACCCGCGAGAAGCGCGCGCTCGCGTGCAGCGCGCGGATGGCGTCACGGACGTCTCGCGGGTCGAGCAAAGCGCCTTCCTGGAGCTCGACCAGGCCGCGCACCTGCGAGACGTCGGCGCCTTCGAAAGAGATCTGTCCGATGCGCGGCGCGCCCTCTGCCCCCGCGGGCTGCGCCCAGAGCGGCACCCTGAGCCGGAGCAGGTCGTCGGCCGGCTCCAGGCTCGCGGCAAAGACCAGCGCCGCGAGGACCACCGCAAGCACCTACTCGCCTTCCCACTTGAGGTGCAGGTCGACGCCGAAGTCAGTGCCCACTTGCGGCTTTTCGTTGTCCAGCTGGAGCCGGGTGGAGAGCACGTCGGAGAGCTGGTAGCT
This sequence comes from Deltaproteobacteria bacterium, assembly GCA_025358085.1. Classification (GTDB taxonomy): domain Bacteria; phylum Myxococcota; class Myxococcia; order Myxococcales; family 40CM-4-68-19; genus JANYKT01. The sequence goes on from JANYKT010000159.1 coordinate 61,122, forward strand.
GACCACGCCGCGGTAGCGCCGGCTGGTCAGGCCCTCGAGAACCTTCAAGTCGAGCTTGTCGTTGACCAGGTGCGAGGAGAAGCGCGCCATCGGCTCGAGCCGGTTGGTGTAAGAGGAGAAGTCGCTGGCGAAGTCGATGTTGGGGTCGCGCAGGATGGCGTTTTTGGGGATGAAGCGGCGCACCTCTTCGGAGAAGCCGGTCACCTTATTGAGCGCTTCCACGCCGATGGCCAGGCCCGAGTCGGCGGCGCTGAAGCTGGATTGCTGCAGGTTGCTGGAGACGAAACCGAAAGTCAGGAGGAACCCCAGGTCAGCCTCGGCGAGCGCCGGATCGGACGAGAGCGCGAGGTGCGGCTCGGACGGAGTTCCGAAAGCGTGCATCCGGACCTTGTACTCCTTCACCTCCGAGGACGCCTGCACCTTCACTTCCGAGGACGCCTGGAAATCGAACGACGGCCGGATGCGTTGGCGATCGGTGAAGCTCAGCACGCCCTGCTCGATCTGGAATTCGTTGCCGCGGAACTGGGCGGTGCCGTGCACGCAGTTGACCGACCCGAGCAGGCCCACCGCTCGTGAGTTGCCGGTGACCTTGAGGTCGCCCTTCAGGTCGGTGCGAGCGAGGTTGTTCTCCACGCGCACGCCGCGGGAGAGGTGGACGTCGAGGTCGAAGTGGACCAGCACCGGGCTCTTGGTGAGCACCCGCGGCGCGGGCGGCCGGCGCGAGAAGTCGAGCAGCGACCTCTCGATGTCGAGGTCCTCCGTGTATTTCATCCGGGAGACGATCAAGGACCCGCCCAGCACCGGCTCGAACGGCGGGCCGAAGAGGGTGAGGTCGCCGTCGAGCGTGGCGCCGAGGCTATCGTTGAGCTTGACGTTCACGTCGCTGACGTGGGCCGACATGTCGATGCGCGTGGGGCTCAGGTGGCTCAACTCGATGCCACCGGACAGCTTGGCCTCGCCGTTGTTGAGCTTGCCTTCCAACTCGTCGATGACGAGCGCGTCCTGCGAGAAGGAGATGCTGCCGTTCAGCGCCCGCGCCGACACCGGCAGCCCGCGCAGTTGCACGGCCGCGTCCTCGATGCGCAGGTTGCCGAGTACGGTGGGTGACTTCGCCGTTCCTCCGACCGCCGCCTGGACGAGCCAGGTCCCCGAGGCGTGCTCGATGTCGGGCACCAGGCCCTGCAACAGCCTCCCGTCTACGCTGGCGCTGAGCCGCAAATCCAGCCTGCCTGCGCGACTGCGGCTGCCGGAGATCTGCGCGGTGGTGTACGGAGCGCGCACCGCGAGGCGCTGGATGGCGAACCCTGCGGGGCCAAAGGAGAGCTCACCGATGCCGTCGTTCTCGAAAGCGAGATCGTTGCGTACCATCTTCAGCTCCTTGAGCTGCACGGTGGCGGTGGTGTCGCGCCACTCGAGCAGCGAGCCTTCAAGTTGGAGGTCGGCCGCAGCCGACCCGCTCTGGATCTCCGAGCCTGGCGCGAAGACGTCGAGGTAACTCACCAGGTCCGGTACCCGCAGCGAGACGCTCGAGCTGTAAGGAAACACGCCCAGCAGGGACGCCTTGCCGTCGAGCGCGTGCGTGCCGACGGTGCCGTGCCAGGTCATCGCCTTGCCATCGACTTTCAGCCAGAGGTCGCCGTCACCCAGTACAGCCTTGCCCGCCCTGCCATCGAAGAACTTCACCGAGGTTTCGATGAGCGGGTGATCCGCAATGCCCCCGATATGCACCGTTGCCGCCATGGGTCCTGTGAGCTTCGCCGCCTCGCCTGCGTCGAGGTCCGCGAGGGTAAATTTCTCGGTGCGCCCATCCAGGTCCAGCTTCCAGTCGGGCCCGAAGCGCCCCGCCAGCGAAAACCTTGCGTCGCCATGCTCGAGCACCAACTCGTCAATTTGCAGCCGCGGCTCCTGCCCGTGCAGCGTCATCCGGGCGCGGCCGGTCTTGAATGTCTCCTGCCACATAGACAGGTCCGCGAAGTCGAGCCGGACGGTGGCGTCCGGGCTGGTGACCGGGCCATGGGCGTCGATCACTCCGCGGACGCGGCCGTCCAGGTCGCCGGGGTCGTTCACGCTCGAGAGCGTCGGCACCAGCCCCACCGCGAGATCGATGAGATCGTGCAGGTAAGCGTCGGGCAGTTCCAGGTGCGCGTCCACCAGGTTGCGCGGGTCGTTCAGGTCCAGCGCAACGCGGCCGAGGTAGTTGCTGCGGTCCTTGCGGCCGCGAATCTGGTCGAGCACGAGCTTCAGGTTCGCGGTGCGAAAATCGACCTGGGTAACAACGGTGCCGAGAGCGAGATCGAGCAGGTGGAAGTCCCGCACCGAAGCCTGTCCCTCGATGTGGAGGGCGTGGTAGGGACCGGTCACGCGGGCGGCGAAGGAAGAGGTTCCGCGCGCGGGCAGCGGGCCGATGTGTCCGCGGAAGTCGTCGAGGTCAAGCGCCTCGGTGTGGCCGAGGAGCAGCATGCCCTTCTCGACGTCGGTGAAGAAGGTTCCCTCGAGCTGCACGTGCGAGTGCCCCTTGAGGCCGAGGTCGAGCGCGGTCTTGCGCAGCACCACCTTGTCCTTTGAAATGGCGATGGCAGTCGCCAGGTGGCTGCGCGGAATCTCGAACAGGCGCACCGCCTGCGCGCGGTGTTCGTAGGGCCGGTCGAGCACGGCGAAGTCCGCGATGTCCAGCCCGACCTCGCCGCCCAGCAGCAGGGGCGAGAGCGTCCCCCTCAGCTGCGCCTTCCCCGACGAGCGCAGCACGGCAAGGCTGTGGGGGATGCCCAGATTGCGCAGCACCTCGGAAAGCTCCACGTCACGCAACGCCAGGTCGGCGGTGACGGGGAGCATGGCCTCCGCGATGCCGATCTCGATGCTGCCCGAGACCAAACCCGAGACCAAACCCTTACCGATGGGCAACTCGAGCTTGTCGAGGCGCACGCCGGCCGCGCTGACACTGAAGCGCGTGCGCAGATCGCCGGGGAGGAAGCCTTCGAGTGCAAGGCCCTTGACCTTGAGGTCGCCCTTCACGCGCGGCTTGCCCTGCAAAATCGTGACACTCGCGTCGACGGAGAGCGCGCCCTGCACCCCGGTCAGCGCGCCCGGGAGCAGGCGAGCCGCGGCGACGGTGAGGTCATCGATGCGGACGGTGGTGGTCGCTTCGATGCGCGGATCGCACAGATTTTCGAGCTTGCCGCTGATGAAGACGGACGCCTCCGAACCGATCAGGTCGGCCTTGACCAGCTCGATTGCCCCCTCGCCGTGCAGGTCCACCGTGCCGGCCGTGCGGCTGGAGATCAGTCCGAAACTGCGATCTTGTAGATTGATACCGCCCCCGCGCGTGGCGACCGCGACGCGCAGCAGCTCGCCGTTGCCCTTGATAGAGATGCTGGCGTGCGGCACCTCAACGCGCACGCCGTCGCTGCTGATGGCGAGGCTTGCCTTGCGGACCTTGACCCGGCCGAGCTCGAAGCGGTCCAGCATTGTGGGAAGGCACCGGCCGCCGTTCATCGGTGGAGACAAGCCCGCCTGGTCGAGCGCGAGGTGGAGCTGGGGGTGATCGATCTCCAGCCGCTCCAGCCGGACCCGCTGCAGCAGGGGCCGGACCACGACGTGCACGAAGACGCGCGCGATTTTCAGATCCAGCCGGCCGCCGGGGTCGCCTACCTGCAGGCCCTCGATGGTCAGCTTGCTGCCCGCGGGATCGACCGAGCACCGCGCCACCCGCACCTTCGCCGCGGTGACCTCTTCGATGGTGGCGACGGCGTACGCACAGAGGTTGTTGGCGACGAAGTCGGTGCGCAGAAAAGCGATCGCGCCGCCGGACACCAGGACGGCGGCGAGAGCGGTCGCGGTGAGGAGTCGGCTCAGCATCGGTCGTCAAAAAGCAACACGGCGTGGGAACGGCAGAGCGTCCCATGGGCGCTCAGGACGGCTTTGCGAGCCCCGCGAGGTAGCGATCGATCTCCCCGAGATCGACGGGCTTGGCTTTCTCCGCGTAAACAGCGGGCACCGCCGGAGTATTCGACGGCGCTGGCGAAGGCTTCTTCACCGCGGATAGTTCGACCGGCGTCGTGCCGCCATCGAGTCCGAGGTCCAGCGCTACGCGCTCGATCATGGCCTCGTCGATCATCGGGGCGCGGGCAACGTAACCTTCGAAGAGCGCGTTGTCGCAGAGCGTGTTGATGACCCTGGGCGTCCCGCTGGAGAAGCGATGCACCGCTTTGACCGCCTCGGGCGTGAGGGGCATGCGCGAAGCGCCAGCCAGCCGCAGACGGTGCTTGATGTACGCCTCGGTGCTCTCGAAATTCAGATGGTCGAGCCGGTACTTGATGGCTACGCGCTGCGCCAGCGGCGGGTCGAGCTTGAGGTTGCTCTCGATCTCGGGCAAGCCAAAGAAGACCAGCGAGAGCAGCTTGCGATCCGGCACCTCCAGGTTCAGCAGCCCGCGGAACTCCTCCATCAGCTCGCGAGTGGCGAGCATTTGCGCTTCGTCGATCAGGACCACCGCCTTCTTGCCGGACTCGTAGATCTTGATCAGGCGCTGGTAGAGCTGGCCCAGCAAAGTGAGCTTGTCCTCGCTGGGCGCCTCGACCCCGAGCTGTAGCGCGATGCGCTTGAGCAGCCACGACGCGGTCACGCCAGAATGGATGATCACCAGCAGCGCCGCCTCGTATTCGGTCTCTGGCAGCGAGTCGAGCAAGCGGCGCGCGAGCGTGGTCTTGCCCGCGCCGATGTCGCCCACCAGTATGCCGAGGCCCTTCATCTGCGCGCATAGATGCGTGAGCCGGACCAACGCCTGCGAGTGTTGTGGCGAGTTGAAGTAGAAGCGTGAGACTGGCGCATTGGAGAACGGCTCCTGCGCGAGCTCGTAGTAGTCGAGGTAGTTCACGGTGTCGCTCCGCTCGCCGTGGATCCGCTACGAGGTGCTGTCAGCGCGTCCTGAATCGAGTGCATCAGACAAACCCGATCTTGCGATTCTTGCGCGCGGAGGCTTCGGCCGCGTCTGACTTGTCTGGCTCGCTGCCCGACGCTGCCGCTGGCTGTTCCGGCGCGGGCGGTGCCGCGGGCCGCGAACCGACGGGCGGACGCGTGGATGCTGGCTGGACCGGCACGGCCGGCGGGCGGGAACCTGGCGGCGGCGGGCCGGAACCTGGCGGCGGCGGGCGAGAACCTGGCGGCGGCGGGCGGGATCGGGCCGACGAAGGGCGAGAAGCGGGCGGCGGCGGATGCGACGGCGTGCCGCCGAGCCGGGTGATGCGCGCCTGCACGTCGCGAAAGCGCGGGTCTTCGAGGTCCACCGCGGCGTACTGCAAGAGCGCGTCGGCCGGATGCCCTTGCGCCTCGAGCGCGGCAGCCAGATCGAAGCTGATCGAGCGGCGCGCTTCGGGGGTGAGGTTCGGCAGGGTGAGTCCGGCGCGGAAGTGCTTGAGCGCTTGCTCTACCCGGCCGCGGTCGAGTTCGCAGGTACCCAGCATGGTGCGGCAGTCCGCCGCCCGCAGCCCGCCGCCGTAGCGCAGGGCCAGGTCGAACTCGGCGACGGCCTCGTCAAGCAATCCCATTTCCTTGTAGGCGATGCCGAGGTCGTAGTGCGTCTGCACGTCCTCGGGCCGAACCATTTCCTGGACCCTGGCGCGGAACTCGCCCAGCACCTCGTGCGCGGGCACCTGGAAGGGATCGAGCACATCTGCGTCGAGCGGTGCGTCTTCGTAGACCGCATCCCCCGCTTCGGCCGCCAACTCGGCTGCGAGTTCGGCAGCGAGGTCGTCGTGATCGCCCTGCGCCGAATGGTCGTGCGCGACCTGCGCAGAATCGTCGGGCTGCGCGTCGACGATGATGCGATCTTCCTCGTCGAAACTTGCGAGAGCAGGCACCGACGCGGGGCGCGGGCCGTCCCCCAACTCGCGCAGCCGGCGGGTCGCGCCCGGGTGGTCCGGCGAGCCCATGGTGATGGCTTCGAGAATTGCGCGCGCGTCCTCCACCAGGCCGGCCTGGAGGTAGAAGTCGGCCTCAGCAATGTCGCTCGCAAACTCGTCCGGGGCCGGGGGCTCGCTTTGGGGCGGCGCTGCAGGGGGCCGCGACTCCGGCGCTGCCGTCTCCTGCTCCTCCTCAACGATCTCCTCGACTTCGACTCCCTCGTCCTCGGTCACCTCGTCGGAGCCAAGCTCCATAGCTGTGTCATCAAGCGACTCACGGGTCCGCGGCGCCGCACCGTCCGTTGACTCGGAGACGGCGAGCTCGACCTCCATCGGACTCTCGTCCACGACCGTCGCGTCTTCATCGTCGTCGCCGGGCGTGTAGGGATCAGGCTCGGGGGCGGCGAGCGCTGCACTGCGCGGGTCATGCTGCCGAAGCTCGGCGCGAGCGGCGTCCGCTCGAACATCGCCGCGCTCCGAGTAGAGCCGAACCAGCGTCTGCAGCGAGGCGATGGCGTCCGGCGTGCGACCGCTCGCGAGCGCAACCGCCTTCGCCTTTTCGTGGGCTTCGATGTTCTCCGGCTCGACCGCGAAGATGCGGCGCAGGTGCTCGAACGCTTTCTCGTGGAGGCCGTACTTGACGTAGACCTCGGTCTCCTTGAGCAGCTTGCCTACCGATGCGGCGCCCACCGCAGGAGCAGCGACCGGCGCCGCGGGAGGCATGGGCCGCGAGGTCCGCACTGCCTCAGTCTGCGGCGCCGCGGGCGCGATGGGCCCCGTTGCCGGCCGCGCGACGGGGCCGGTGGCAGGGCGCGCCACGGGTCCAGTCGGAGCCCGAGCAGGCGGCACCAGAGGCCCGGTCGCGAGCTTCGTCGCCGCAACCACCGGTCCGGTGGCGGGCCGTGCGGCAGGCAAAAGCGGGGACGTGACAGGTCGTGACGCCGACCGCGATGCGGGTTCCTGGTCGAGCGCGCGCAGCGAAGTTTTCAGCTCGGCGTCGTCCGGTTGCAACTCGAGCGCTTGACCGTACACGCGGCGGGCCTCGTCAGGGCGGCCCGCGTCCGCATGCACGCGCGCGAGCTCCTTCATGACCGAGACCGTCTTCGAGACTTGGCCCAGCTCCTGGAAAGCGCGCCCCAGCATCTGCAGGGTCCCCAGGTCGCGTGGGTTCGCCTTGAAGCAGATTTGCAGCTTGGCCAGCGCCCGCTTGGAGTCGCCGCGGCTCAGGTAACTTTCGGCCAGCTCCTTAGCCAGCGTGACGTCGGCCTGGTCCAGGTGGCTGATGCGCTCGGCGACACGCAGATAGTCGTCCTGCCGCCCGTTGCGCTGGAGATACTGGGCCGCGCGCCGAAGCTCCGCCACCGCCTCCACCAGCTGGTCCTGTCGAGCGTACTGCTCGCCCAGCCGGATGCGCGCCGCGACGTTGTCGGGGTCGAGATCCACCAGCTTCTTCAGCGTGTCGAGCGAGGCCTTGGCGTCACCGATCTTCTCGTAGTAGGCGGCGACCGTCTGCCATTCCTTGGTGGCGTCGCCGACCAGTCCGAGCTGCTGGTACAGCTCCGCCAGACGGACGTTCACTTCGACGCGGTCGATGACCTTGAGGACCTGCTTATAGAGCGCGACCGCTTTCAGGTAGAACCCTTGCGTGGCGTAGGTGCGCGCGACCTTCTCGAAGCAGTCGGCCGCCTCCGCCTTCCGATTCATCTTCTGGTACAGCTCGGCCAGCTTCTGGAGCACGCGGACGTCGTCCGGGTCGACGTCGAGGACGCGCTGGTACTCCTTGACGGCTTTGTCGAACTGGCCCTTGGAGATCAGCTTCGTCGCCGACTCTATGGCCTTGTTTTTGTCCATCGAGTGAGAGAGGTCACCGGGAAGGGATTACAGGGTCGCGGCAGACTGCACCGTAACGGGGATTCTACCGTCTGGTCAAGAGATTGGCTGTCTAGCCGGCAGCCGCCCCGCGACCGATTGCCGCCACGCAGTTCTGCTGGTCAGGCAAGCATACGCTGCGCTCGCCCGGCTGTCGCTCAAGCGAGCGTCGGGTTCTCGGCCAGCAACCGCTCCACCAACCGCGTATCGTAGCGCCCTTGCACGAAGGCGTCGTAGGTCAGCAGCTTTTTGTGGAAGGGGATGTTCGTCTTGATTCCCTCCACGATGTATTCGTGCAAGGCCCGCCGCATCCGCATGATGGCTGCCGGTCGCGAGTCAGCCTGCACGATCAGCTTCGCCACCATCGAGTCGTAATACGGCAGCACCCGGTACTGCTCATACGCGAGCGAGTCGACGCGGACGCCGAGGCCACCAGGCTGGTGATACGCGGTGATCAGCCCTGGCGAAGGCGCGAAGGTGATGGGGTCCTCGGCGTTGATGCGGCACTCGATCGAGTGCCCCTTGAGCTGAATGCTCTTTTGCGTGCGGCCCAACTCCTCGCCGGAGGCCAGCCGGATTTGTTCTTTTAGAAGGTCAATGCCAGTCACCGTCTCGGTCACCGGATGCTCGACCTGGATGCGGGTGTTCATCTCCATGAAGTAGAAGTCAGAGCGCTCGTCGAGCAGGAACTCGATGGTGCCGACGTTGTTGTATTTGATCTTTCTCATCGCCTCGACTGCGACGCGGCCCATTCGCTCGCGCAGCTTGTCGTTGAGCGCGGGCGAAGGCGACTCCTCCAGCATCTTCTGGTGGCGCCGCTGCACCGAGCACTCGCGCTCGCCGAAGTGGACGATGCTGCCGTGCTCGTCGGCGACGATCTGAATCTCGATGTGCCGCGGCTGCTGCACGTAGCGCTCGACGTACATGTCCCCGTTGCCGAACGCAGCGAGCGCCTCGGCGCTGGCGGTGCGGAAGGCATTGCCGAGCTGTTCCTTCTCATGGACGATCTTCATTCCGCGCCCGCCGCCGCCCGACGCCGCTTTGAGGATGACCGGGAACCCGATCTTCTCCGCCAGCCGGATGAGCTCGCGCTCCTCCCGCACCACCCCCTCGCTGCCCGGGAGCTGCGGAAGCCCCGCGTCCTTCATCGCCTCCTTGGCGCGTATCTTGTTGCCCATCATCCGGATCATCTCCGGACGCGGTCCGATCCAGCCCAGGCCAGAGTGCTGGACCATCTCGGCAAATTCGGCGTTCTCGGAGAGGAAGCCATAGCCGGGATGGATGGAGTCGGCGCCGCTCACCTCGGCTGCGCTGAGGATGGCCGGGATGTTGAGGTAGCTCTCCTTCGAGGGCGGCGGACCGATGCAGAGGGACTGATCAGCGAACTTCACATGCAACGAGTTCACGTCCGCGGTGGAGTGCACGGCCACCGTCTCGATGCCGAGCTCGCGCGCCGCACGGATGATGCGCAGCGCGATCTCGCCGCGGTTGGCAATGAGGATGCGGTGGAACAACGGCTACACCGGCTCGAAGCGGAAAAGCGGCTCGCCGTACTCGACCGGGCTGCCATTCTGGATCAGCAGCTCCAGCAGGCGGCCGGGCTGTTCGGCCTCGATCTCGTTCATCAGCTTCATCGCCTCGACGATGCAAAGCACCTGCCCCTTTTTCACGACCGAACCCAGTTCGACGAAGGACGGCGTGTCCGGCGAGGCGGACCGATAGAAGGTGCCAACGAAGGGAGAGTTGACGGTGAAGGTCTTCTTTTCGCTCTCCGCAGCCTTCGGCGGTGGCGCGTGCAGCGCGGACGCCGGCGGGCCAGCCTGCGCGGGCGCGGACTGCGCGGGGACAGGCGCCGCTTGCGCGACGGCCGAAACAGGCGGATGGCCGAGCCGCAGCGCCAGGTGCTCCTGCCCGTCGGCCCAGTCCAGCCGGGTAACATCGGTACCCTGCAGGGCCCCGAGGATCGCTTTCAGCTTCTCGACGTCCATGTTGCTCCGGTCGCCGGCTACGCGGCGCGCGTCTTCGTGAAAGGCTTCTTCAACCAACGCGCGTCAGATACGCGCCGCTGCGGGTGTCGATCTTGAGCACGTCGCCCTCGTTGATGAAGAGGGGAACGTTGAGTGTGAAGCCGGTCTCCAGCGTGGCGGGCTTGAGTGCGCCCGAGACGGTGTCGCCGCGCACGCCCGGGTCGCACCGGGTGACCCGTAGCTCGACCGCGTTGGCCATGCTCACCGAGATGGCGCGCCCGTTCCAGAAGAGAACGTGCGCGTTCATGTTCTCCTTCAGGTAATTTTTCGCGTCTCCGAGGCCGCTCACGTCGACGTGCGTCTGTTCGAAATTCTTGACGTCCATGAAGACGAAGTGATCGCCTTCCTTGTAGAGGAACTGCATCTCCTTCTCGTCGATGTCCGGGCGGCCGACCTTGTCGCCCGAGCGGAAGGTCGGCTCGAGGGTGCGGCCAGAGATGAGATTGCGGATGCGGGTCCGTACGATGGCCGCGCCCTTGCCCGGCTTGACGTGCTGGAAGTCGACGATCTCGTAGGGATCCCCGTCGACGAGGATCTTGAGGCCGTTGCGGAACTCGCTGGTGTCGATGACGTCGGCCATTGCGGGGCGCTCCTGCTCGAAGAGGCGCGCGGGTTTATCGCAAACCGGCCGGACCGTCCAGAACGGAACTGCGCTACAGCTGCGCGGCGAGCTTCGGACCGGCGATGCGCAGCTCATAGCGTGCGCGGCCGACGTTGCCGTCGGGCAATAGCGTCAGCATGACGAAGTAATCGGGCGTGAGATTGCGCGCGACAGCCACCATCTTCTCGGTCCGTATGGAGACCTCGGACGCCTTGCCCATCGCCAGCTGGTCCGCAGCCTGCTTCACCTGCGAGATGATGCCGGAGTACTCGACCAGCAGCGTGGCCAGGTCCAGCCCTTCGGGCGGCTTACGCTCATACGTGTCGATGGCGATGCCGTCGAAGCCCATCAGGCTGGCCGCGAAAGAGCCGTCCACCTTGCCGCAGATCTGCTCGAGGTCTTCCTTGAAGCCCATGCCCTACCTCCGCCTCGCTGCGACCTTCCCAAGCAACTCTTCCAGAATCGCGATTCGCCCCTCGGCCGACGGCAGCTCCGCGAGCCGCCGCTTCGCTCGTTCAGAACCTTCTTCGGCGAGGTGCCGGTAGATATCGCGAGCGCGGCCGATCAGCCCCTGCTTGACGTACAGCTCGGCCAGCGTCTCGGTCTCCATCGTCGCGGACGGTGTCACGCGGGTTCGAACACCGTCAAGCGTCGCGCGTCGGAACGGAGGCTAGAGGCACGGGTTCGATGAACAGTCCGTCGCGCCTGAACTTGCGCAGGTCCGGAAGACGTACTCGTATTCATTGGTTCGCACCGACGAGCCATCAGTGAGCTTGCCTTCCAGATGGAAGGTGACCCGCACATACTTTTCCGCGGGAATGGTAAGCGCCAGGTTGGCGCCCTGCGGGAAGAGGAAGGTGGAGATCGCCGAAGTAGAGCCGACCACCGCGACGCCTTGCGCGGGCGAGATTTGCTGGGTTGGCGCGGTGCCTCCGCCAATGATCTCGTAGCTGACCACCGCCTGCCCCGCGATAAAATCGTTGGTGGTCAAATGACCGGTTGCCGGCGAAGCGTTGGCCGGAAGATTGTTAGCAACGATCACCCCGATCAGGCCGAAACGCTTGGAGAGATCGATGCTGAGAAAGGTGGTCTCTGGGTTACCCGGGGCCAGGACGCAAGTGGCTGGTGTCGTGGCGGTGCCCGCCGTAAAGGTTCCCGGGGTGACCCGGAGAATCTCGAGATAGCTGCTCTGGTTCTTTGTCGAGCAGCCCGCGAGCACGACGGCCAGCGAGATGGCGATCCTGGTCGGAGTCATGTTTCGCCTCATTACGGTTTTCCTTCGTCGGCGGCAGGAGCAGACGCGACCACCGACTGGGAGCGGTTGACGATGCGGGGAGTGATGAAGATGAGCAACTCGGTGCGGTCGTCGGTGACCGCTTTCTTCTTGAACAGCCAGCCGAGGATCGGGATCTTCGAGAGCACCGGAACCTCGTTCCATGCCTCGGAGTTCCGGCGGGTATAAATGCCGCCGATGACGGTGGTCTCGCCATCCTTGACGATCACTTCGGTGCGCGCCTCGCGACGGCTGATGGAAGGCTGGCCATTGGCGCCGGTCAGCTGCGGGTTCGGCTGATTGTTGGTGGCGTTGATCTTCATCTGTACCGAGCCCTCCTGGGTCACATGCGGCGTGACGCGGAGCTCCAGGCGGGCTTCGATGAAGGTGGTGGTGACGCCGGCGGCGCTGGTCTGCGAGAACGGGATGCTGATGCCCTGGCTGATGCTGGCGTCGGAGTTGTCGACGGTGACCACGCGCGGAGAGCTGATCGTCTTGATGGTGCCGGAGTTTTCCGCGGCCGAGAGACGCAGGTTCAGGTTGGCGGCGCCGCCTGCGCTGCCGAAGACGAAGCCGACGCCAGCGCCGCTGTTGAGGCCAATGGGAGCCGGCATGTTGACCGCGAAGTTCGGCACGGAGACGCCGTTCAGGCCGTTGAGCGGCGCCGCTGGATCGTCCGCCGCGCCTGCGATGTTGAGCAGGTTCGGGAAGATCAGGCCGGTCGGATTGCCGAAGGCCGGCGAGAGCGACACGTTGCCGCCCCACTGGATGCCGGCCTGTCGCTGAAAGCTGGTCGCCGCTTCCACGATGCGAGCTTCAATGAGCACTTCCGGCGTCTGGGTGTCGAGGTTGCGGACAATGCCTTCGGCGCGGAGCAGCGCCTCCTGTACGTCCTTGACCACCAGCGTGTTGGTGCGGATGTCGGTGCTGATGGTGCCGCGGTCGGTGAGCGCGTCTTTCAGCTGCACTACCAGCTCGGACGCCTTGGCGTAGTTGACCGGGATCAGGCGGACCTTGAGCGGCTCTGTGGACTGGCGATTCTTGAAGGCATCGGCCTCGTCCTTCTTCTCCTGGCGCAGCGTTACGGCCGGGGCGACGCGGATGATGTTGCCAATGTCTTCGCGGCCGAGACCCTTGGACTTGAGGATGATGTCCAGCGCCTGGTCCCACGGCACGTTGCGCAGCTTGATAGTGATGCTGCCTTTGACGTCGTCGGTGAGGATGATGTTCTTCTTGCTGATCTCGGCAATGGCCCCGAGCAGGTTCTTGATGTCGATGTCCTTGACGTTGAAGTCCACCTTGCGGCCCGTGTACTGGCTGGCGTCATAGACGTTGCCCTGCTGCTGGGCGCCCTTCGTTTCCGATGCCATCGCGGCTGCCTGCGGCGCTCGCAGCGTCGCTTGCGCGGCTTGACCCTCGCGCGCTTGCGCTTGGGGGCCGCCGAATTTCCAGAGCAACAGGCCCTTCTGCGCAGTCAGGTCGTCGGTGGTGCCCTTGGCGACGGTCGCGATGATCCTGACGTCGCCGACCACGTCGGTCGCGCGGTAGCTCGCAAGCTGCGCCACGGGGCCGGAGAGCTTGCTCGCGTCCAGGTTGCGCTCGAGCCGGTCGGGCAGCGCCGCGCCATGCAGCGTGAGCACGGCGGTGGTGGCGTCGGGGCGGGTCACGTCGAAGCGGACGGCTTCCTCGAGCGCGACCTGAACCTCGGTCCTGCCTTCGTCGGTTCGCAGGTCGACGGCGCGGATCAGCACCAGCTTCGCCGCGACCGCCATGCGCTGAACCTCTGCCGGCTTCGCCGGCACGGCAGCTGCGACACTTTGGGGCGCAGGCAGGGGCTCCGCCGCGATTGTCTTCTCGCCGACGCGCACGCCGATGCCGTCCGGGCGGCGCTCGATCTCATATTTCGGCATCTGGTCGCCGTCGCCGTCCAGAACCACACGAAGGCCGTCCTCGTGCCTGGCCACGCGCACTCCCTTCAACGGACCAAAGCCGTCGGCCTTGCTCGCCTTGCCGGTGATGCCGTGCAGGTCGATGGCGAGCCGTCCGGGATTTTTCAGCTCAACAATCCCGAATCGTGCGAGTTCACCGTCGGTGACGACGTGGACGGTGGCCTGGCCGGCGCCGCGCTCCACCGTGACTGCCGTGAGGTTGTGCGCCGGTCTCTTCACCTGGCGGACGTCCTCGCGGCTGAGTACAAGGTTCGGGTCGGCGGGCTGGGCAGCGGCGGTCGAAGCCGCACTCTTCGGAGCGGCGCCGACCGTGACCACCAGGTCGTTGCCGTTCGCCGCTACGTCGTAGCGCGCGTCACTTCCGAGCGCGATCACGATGCGGCCGACGTGAGTCGCCCCCTCGTCGAATTGTGCTGCCGTGACGGAGGCGATGGCGAAAGCGGCTCCGGCCGCAACCGCGATCGGCTTCGCCCCGAGCGCCGTGACGTCCGTCCCGGCGAGATCGATGACCACGCGCGCCGGTCCGGCCAGCTTGAAGACTGTGAATGCGGGCCGCGCCGTGCCGTGAACGACGATGCGGCCGCCGTCTCTGGCGACTTCGATCGAGGTCACGCGACTGGTCGCGGAAGCGACCGCGGTGCCGGCAACCATCATTGAGACGAGCGCGAGGCGGTGGAACGGCAAAAGACTTTTCATCCGGTTCTCCTTCAAAGCATCAATGCGCACGGCTACTGACCACCAGACGCGCGCAGCTCTTCGCCTTCCTTCAGCATGCCCAGGTCTTTCTTCTCCGACGGATCCACCGGAACCGTCAGCTTCACATTCTGCGGATACACACGGCCGGTCGAGTGATCGGTGATGGTTTCGGTGACCACAATCTCGTCGCGGTGGATGCCGGTGACCTTCCCACTGTTCGTCCCGATGAAGTCACCCAGCCGCACCGGCCAGCCGCGGTTTTCGGGGTCCTCCACCATGGCAAGCGGATTGGCGGTGCCGGTCACGGTGAGCGAGAGCCGCAGCGAGTCGAGCGAATACTTCTCGAGCGGCCCCGCCTTGTGCCCGCCTGCCTTCACTGGCGTCAGGTCCTTGTTGGAGAAGACGTTGGTGAACGGGTCACGCTTGCCGATGGGCGAGTAGATATAGATGGTGGCTGGCGACTTCGGCTTGTTCGCGTCGTCGTCGATGATCTGAATCGGCGCGGGCGCAGCCGCGGCTCGCCGCGGTGGCGGCGGCGGACTTCCGCAGGCCAGAAGGGTCGCGACGACGACCAGGGACGCCCCTGACACCCTGCTCTTGCGAATCGTCATTTGCCCTCCGAGACGAAGCGGAAGGTGGTGGCGACGTAGCTGGCCTTGACCACCAGCTTATCGTTGAGCGGCTTGGCGCTGCCCATGTGAATATTGGTGACGTTGACGATGCGCGCGAGCTTCGACAGTGAGTCGAGGAACACCCCGATTTCGTTGTAGGTGCCAGTCACGCTCATCACTATGGGAATCGCTGCGTAGAACGACTGCTTCAGCTCGCCCTGCGGCTCAATGGTGTCGATCACGAGCCCGCTCTTGGTGCCGATCTCGGAGAGCGACCGGATCAGGTCGTCAATGTTCGACTCGTTGGGCAGCTCGGTCAGAGCCTGCGCCAATTTGCGCTCCAGGATCTCCTTCTCGTGCTTGAATTGCGCCAGGTTGTTGGCGATGGACTGCTTCTGGATCAGCTCGTCCTCGAGCTGCCGCAGTTGTCCCTGCTTCTGCTGGATCTGGGTCTGGTCCGGGTCAATGAGGAAATACCAGTTCGCTGCCGTCATCAGCCCGACAATCATCGCCAGGCCAATCACCTTCTGGCTAAGCGGAGCCTTGTTGATCGAGTTGAGGACATCCTGACCGTTGAGCGCCATATGTCCTCCTTAAGCGGAATAGTCCGCGGTGCAGGTGATTTCCCAGTCCACGGTTCCGTCGGCCTTCTGCGTTGCGCGCTTGATGACGATGTCGTGAAAATGTCTCGACGCTTTCAGCTTCTTTGAGAAGGTCGACAGGTCTTCGTACGAAGTCGCCTGGCCCTTCATCGCCACTCCGCCGGCGGTCTCCACGTAATCGATCAGCCAGACCTTCTGGGGAATGATGGTGGCGAGTTCGTCCATCACCTTGACCGGCCCGGTGCGGCCCTTTTTTAGCGAGTCGAGAATCTTCAGCTTGTCCTCAAGCGCCTTCTTGTCTTCCTTGATGGACTTCACCTCGCCGATGGTCTTCTCCAGCTGCGCGATCTCCGTGTGGGTGCGGCCGATCTGCTGGTCGAGCTGGTCTTTCTGACCTTCGACCGAGGAGTACCAGAAGTAGTTTCCGATGCCGCCCAGGATGAGCAGCAGCCCGAACAGCATCAACTGCTGGCGGCCGAACTCGCGCTTCTTCGCGGCGCGGACGGGTAGAAGGTTGATCTTGATCATCTGCGCTTTCCCCTATCGCTCGTTCGACCGGCGCAGCGCCAGCCCGATGGCCACCGCCGCCGACGGCGCGATGTCCATCACGTAATTGGGATCAAATTTCCGGTTGTCGATTTCGACGCCCTTGAACGGATTCAGGATCTCGACCGGCACGCCCACGCGCTGCTCGATGACCTTGAAGAGCGCGGGGATCTTTGCGGTGCCGCCCGACAGATAGAGCCGCGCGATGTGGCTGTCGGCGGCGGTGGCGGTGTAGAAATCGAGCGAGCGCTGGATCTCGCCGGCCATCTGATCGGCCACGCCCTGGATCACCCGCTCCACCTCCTGCGGGACCACCGAATCCGAATCCTGCGAGGCGTCCCCGCCGACCTTCAGCTTCTCAGCCTCGTCGTACGAGACATTGAGCTGCTTCTGGATCTCTTCGGTGAACTGGTTGCCGCCCATGGTCACGTCGCGCGTGAAGGTAGTCAGTCCGTTCGCGAGCACGTTGATGTTCACCACGGAGGCGCCGGCATTGACGAGCACGATGGTCTCGTTCCGGGGCAGTTCGTAGTTGACCTCGAAGGCGTTCTGCACCGCGAAGGCGTCGACATCGACCACCACCGGCACGAGGCCCGCTTCGGCGACTACGCTCGTATAGTCGTTGATCATGTCCTTCTTGGCCGCGACCAGGAGGACATCCATCTGGCCGGTGCCGGTATCGACATCCGGCGGCGTGAGGATCTGGACGTCGATGTTCACGTCCTTCACGTCGAAGGGGATGTACTGCTCCGCTTCCCACTGGATGCTCTCCTCCAGTTCCTCCTGGGTCATGCGGGGCATCGAAATCTTCTTGATGATGACCGAGTGCCCGCTGACGCCGATGGCGACTTCCTTGTTCTTGAGCTTGTACTGGCTCACCAGCTGCCGGATGGCCTCGACGATGGCGGTCGAGTTCATCAGCGCGCCATCGACGATGGCCTCGGGCGGCAGCGGCGCTACCCCGAAGGCTTCCAGGATATAGCCGCGCTTCGCGTCCCTCAGCTGCACGAGTTTGACGGAAGAGGAGCCGATGTCGAGTCCGAGTGCGAGCCTGCTTTTCGCCATGATCAGTCTTCTCCCCTTCGTGCGCAAAAGACGCTAGCACCCGAAATTCCAACTCCCAAGAAAACGTCCATCATCGGGGCTGCGCCCCGCGTGCTCTACCCGTCGCCGGCAAAGAATGCCCCTCCGCGCCGGTCTTGGTCTGCGAGCCATTCTTGCGCGGGCGCTGGAACAACTTGGTGCTCTCCTGCAGCGAAAGGCCGAGCGCAAAAAGAATCTTCCGCTTGGTCTCCATCCGGCAGCCGTGCCCCGCCTCGACGCGGTCGATGGTGCTCTCGGAGACGCCGGACCTGCGGGCCAGCTCGGCCTTGCCGAGCAGCTGCGACTCCCGGAATTTCTGCACTCGGTTCAAGGCCTCTCCCCTCGAGCTTGCGGGCTTCCAAGCTCTTCCCAGCTCGTTCGACGAAGCGGACGATGGATCGAGACCCGGGTAGGAATCAAGGAACTGGCGAAGAAGTTTTCACCAGGACTGACCCGTCACTTCGGGGTCAGTGTGGGTGCAATCGGCATCAATTCGCCATCACTTGGGTCTAGAATTATGCACTCCACTACAGGCGGTGGACGGCCCTGTGGGTCGCGCGCTCACCGGGCTATCGGCGTACGGCCTCGGGCTAAAGTGACGTGTGTTAGGTCTTTCGCGTGAGGGTCCTGCACGTCTCTGGCTGCTATTTCCCGGCGACGGAATGGGGCGGCGTCGTTGCCGCGGTCGCCAGCATGGCGCGCGCGCAGCAACTGGCCGGCATTGAAATCGAGATCTTTACAACCACGCAGCGATCCTCGATGGCCTTGCCCCGCATCGAGCCCGGGACCCGCCTGCTCGACGGCATCCCCGTGAGCTGGTTTCAATCGCTCGCAGCGGGCGGACGCGGTTTCGTTGCGCTGGACATCCTCGGTGCTCTCCGCCGACGCGTCCGCGAGTTCGATCTGGTCCATATTCACATGCTCTGGACCTTCGTCGGCATCTTCGCGGCGCGGGCCTGCCGTCGCCAGGGCGTCCCGTACGTGGTCTCTCCGCATGGCGCGCTGGATCCGTTCGCCTTGGGGCAGCGCGCCTTCGAAAAGAAGCTTTTCCTTCTCGCCGGCGAGCGGCGCAGCCTCGAGCGTGCGGCGCTGATTTGCTTCGCAACCGGAGCGGAGCGGACCTCTGCGCCAGACTGGGTTCGCAGGCGTCCTTCAGTAGTGATCTCCAATGTGGTCGACGCGCCAGGGACTCCCGCCAATCCGCTGGTTCGGGCCAGCAGCCGCGAGATCCTCATCCTCGGCCGCATCCACCTGATCAAGGGATTCGACCTTCTGGTGCCGGCGCTGCGACAGGTTCTGGACGCGATACCCGAGGCGCGACTCACCATCGCCGGCCCGGACGAGAACGGCTACCAGGCGCGTGTGAAGGCGATGGTCGCCGCGCATGGGCTCACGGACGCGGTCCAGTTCACCGGGCTGCTCGGACCGGAGGAGCGCGACGCGGCCCTCTTGCGCGCGGCCCTGCTGGTGGCGCCGTCCTATCAGGAGAACTTCGGGATGGCGGTCGCTGAGGCGATGGCCGCTGGCTTGCCCGTCATCGTCTCGGACAAGGTCAACCTCGCGGAGGAAATCTCCGCGGCAGGGGCGGGCCTGGTAGTGCCCACCGAGAGCGGCAGGCTGGCGGAAGCCATCGTCGCTTTGCTGCGCGATTCGGAGCGCAGGGCCCGGATGGGCGCGGCCGGCCGGCGCCTGGTACGCGAGCGGTATTCGGCTGCCTCGGTCGGAACACAGCTGCGAGACGCATATGCCGGGCTCATTGCCCCACGCGCCTAAAAGCCGGCGATCGGCGCGAACCGCAGCGTGCTTGAATGCAAAGTCGCATTGTTGGTCCCGCGCGCGTGGGCTAGGTTCCGCCGCCAATGATGTGGATTGCTCTGGCTGCCGCAACGATCATCGCCGCCTGCGTGGGCAGCTACGCTTTGGTCCAGTCGGTCCGGCGTCGCCCGTTTGGCGCGGCGCTGGCACTATCAGCGGCCGTTCTGATCTCGTTGGAGGCGGTTCTGCTGCATCTGCTTTCCCCGATGGGTGGAGCGGGTCGAGCTAGCCTCCTGATTGGAAACTGGGCCATCGCGGGAGCAGGACTGCTCGTTCATCACCGGCACGCTCGCGGCGCCCGCCTCGCCCCCCCGCTCCGCTTCGTCGCGCGCGGAATGCACCTCGCCTGGATCGCCCCGCTTGGCTTGGTGGCCGCGTCGTCCGCAATTGAGTTCGTTCCCAACAACTTTGACAGCATGACCTACCACCTGGCGCGGGTCGTCTACTGGCTACAGAATGGCTCGGTCGAGCCGTACCCAACGAACATCCTCCGTCAGGTCGTGCATCCGCCCGGCGCCGAATATCTTCTGCTTGGCCTCCAGGCCATTGCCCGATCCGACCGCCTGGCCAACATGGTCCAACTCACCGCCTGGGCCATGCTTGTCTTCGCGGCGCCCCCGCTGGTTCGATCCTTTGGTGCTCCCCGTCGCGTGGCCGGCTGGGCGGGCGTTCTCATGGGCACCATCCCGGTGGGCTTGCTGGAAGCCTCGAGCACCCAAAACGATCTCGTCGCCACACTGATGGGCGTGGCGATCGTCCTCGCATGCCTCCCCTTTTTGCACGGCCGGCGTAGTTGGCAGTGGCACGACCTTTTGCTTCTGGGCGCCACGGGCGCGGGAGGGTTGCTCGTCAAACCGACAGCGCTGGTGGTGGCGGCACCGGTCGTCGTCTGGGCGTTCTTCGCGGCCTGTCGGTCCTTGCGCGAGCGTCGCGACTGGATCGAGCTGGGCCGCGGGGCTGGCGCCGGGCTGGCGATTCTTCTTGCTGCCGCTGCGCCCGCCATGCTGACCTGGCTTTCGGTGCCCGATTCTTCGTCGGTCACGGAAGGCTTTGTTTATCCAGGCGTCGCTGAGCCTCTCGACCGGCTGGTGAATGCGCTTCGCGGGTTCGCCCGGCAGATGCCCCTTCCCGACCGGCTGACCGGCTGGCTTGCGCCGCCGACGACGCGCGGGTGCCCGTCGCCAAACAGTCTCTGTTCCCAGTTCATGTTTGAGTTCCAGGAAGACTTCGTTGGCAACATCGGTCATGCATTCTTCGCCACGGGCTCGATGCTGCTGGGCGCGTTTCGCTGGCGAGGGTTGCCGCAGCGATCGCGTCTCGCGCTCGCGAGCCTGCCCGCAGGCTGGCTCCTGTTTCACGCTCTCTTCCGCGACAACATCTGGCTGACGCGCCTTCAGCTTCCCCTTTTTGGCTTGGGCGTGCTGGTGCTCGTCGCTTTCGGCGCGCGGCGCGGTCGAAGAGCTCTGAGCGCAGCCAGCCTCCCGCCAATCCTGATGCTCCTCGTGGCATACGGTGCCCTCACCGTCTCGAGAAATTTGTCCCGCCCGCCATCGCTTGACCCGCGGGCTGTCGCCTTCGACGCGTCGTCAGCCGCTTACTATATGTACGCGCCGAAAGGCGTGGAGGAGGCGCATGCCTCAGCGGTCAAGGCTCTTCGGGCGACTGGGTGCCGCAGGCTCGGGATGTACATCGGCGGCGACAGCTACGACTACCCGCTTGCGTGGCGCGCGGTGCAGGACGGAGTTGAGGTCCGGCACGTCGTCGCACCCGACGCCTGGCCGTGCCTCGTCTTCAGCGACCTCGGGATGCCGCCTCCGCGGCCCTCCGGCGAGAGCTGGCGCGCGCTCACGCCTTTCGTCTTTGTCTCTGACCCGATGCGCTGAGCACCGCGCACGCGTTTAAGTTCGCTTCAGAGGGCGCCGCTCTACCCCACCCGTCTCAGCCCCAGGCGAACGACCGCCCAATACAGGTAAAGCCCGCCAACCCCCCGCCACAGCCGGAGCCGGTCGGCGAGGTCGAGTTGCATCCGCCGACCGTGCTCTCGCTTGAGGGCCGCGCTTTCGCGGATCTGCAGGAGCATCCCCCGAATCGATTTCGCTCCTGCGTGGAACGTCGCCCGCGCCACCACTCTCGGCAGGTGCCGCGTCTTGCGAGCCGCAGCAAACATGCGCAAGAAGAGATCGTAGTCGAGGGCCCAGTGCAAATCCTCACGCAGTCCCCCGATGCGCTGGAACAACTCGCGGCGGAAGAACGTCGCTGGTTGCGCCGGGCCGATGGGGCTGACGAGCAGATCCTGGGGGCGCTCGAAGACGCGATTCCGGTACGAGCGAATCGGTTGGTCCTGCGCATCCACCACTATCGCGTCGCCGTAGACGACGTCGATCTCCGGATCCGCCTCGAACAACGCCACCACGGCACGGAGCGATTCAGCATCCTCATAACGGTCGTCCGAATTGATCCAGGCGATGATCTCACCCGTCGCGCGCGCGATGCCCTTGTTGACCGCCTGCGCCTGGCCCGTGTCAGGCTCGCTGGTCCACCGTACGCGCTCGTCTTGGTTCGCAAGGATTGCCTGGGTCCCGTCGGTCGAAACACCGTCGACGACGAAAATCTCGGCGTCTGGAAGCGACTGCGCGAGACAGCTATCGATGCAGCGCTGGAGAAAGGCCGCTTGATTGCGCGTGGGGATGACGAACGAAACTTTCATGGCAGTCGTAGGAAGGATTTCCTTGTGGGCGTCAGGTCATGATCTGGGTCGGGGCATCTTCGACTTGAGGAAGAGTCTCCCCAGATAAAGTTGATAGAGAGCGCGCTCGATCAAAGTTCCGCGCTTGAGCACGTGCAGGGCCTGTAGTTCCTGCGTCAGGTGCTTGACGGCGATTTCCTCGAACCCCTGGCGAATCTGCACCAGCCTGAGCTCGGCCATCGATCTGCCTGGCATGGCCGCGGTCTTGGCCGCCGGGTGGATTGTCTCCTCGGCCCATAACTCGCGGGTGCCGGCGAGCGGGCCCTGGCGCGCCAGCCGGATGAAGAAGTCCACGTCGAAGGATGATTGAAGCTTGACGTCCAGAATCCCCGCGGCGCGTGCCGGTTTCACTGCGTAAAAACTTGCGGGCTGGGCGAAGGCGCCCGCCCCCATCCAATCGGCGAGCGCCGGCAACTCCAGGCCTCGAGGTTCGCGTTCACCCAGCGCGCGTCCGCCTGGATCGACGGAGCGGCAGCTGCCAATCCAGGCGACGGCATCAGGCCGCGCGAGCACCTGCCGCGCGACCGAATGAAGCGTTCCCGGCAGATACCGATCATCCGTGTTCAGCCAGGCGAGGACCTGTCCCTTGGCGCGGGCGAAACCTTGATTGATAGCGTCGGCTTGACCACCGTCCGCCTGCGAAACCCAATGAGTGAGGAAAGGAGCGTACTTTTCGATGATCTGCGCGGCGCCATCGGTGGAGGCCCCATCGAGCACGAGGTACTCCAGCTTTGGATAGCCCTGCAGGAGAACCGATCGAAGCGTCCCTTCAATGAATCGGGCCTGGTTGTAGGAAGGCGTGACCACCGTCAAGGTCGGCCAGTCCGCTCCCTCGTCCCTGACGGGCCGCGGCGTCTCCACGTCCCAGGGCCAACCCGTGCAGCCAGCGGGGGGAGCCGGCAAATCGCGCAGTTCAAACATGGTCTCTCCGCGTCACACTTAGCCCTAGCGGCTCGCGGCTGTGTTCCAGCCAGGCCACGTTTTCAACCGCATTTGCGAACGGGCGGACTCTGCTTCCGAGTTCGCGCCAGGAAAGCCACGCCCGGTCAAAGAGCTCCCACTCCGCTTTCATGTCCCGGATACTTTTCATGGCGGGTCCAAAAAGGTTCCTGTTCGAAGACGCTGCCGCAGGATCAACCCGTCGCGTTCGCGTAGTAGCATGGAGACTTTGCCGAAGGAGATCTGCTTGCGCGCGCTCATCATCGGAGTCTCCGGCCA
This sequence comes from Deltaproteobacteria bacterium, assembly GCA_025358085.1. GTDB lineage: Bacteria > Myxococcota > Myxococcia > Myxococcales > 40CM-4-68-19 > JANYKT01. The sequence goes on from JANYKT010000159.1 coordinate 84,055, forward strand.
GGACGGAGCCTATCTCTCCAAGCTCTTGCTCGGGAAGGGCTACGAGGTGTTCGGCACGTCCCGCGACTCCCATCTGAACTCGTTTGAAAACCTCCGCATCGTCGGCGGTCGCGATCAAGTGCGGCTCCTGTCGGTCGCGCCGAAGGACTTTCGGAGCGCGTTGACGGCGCTCGTCGAGGTCGCCCCGGACGAGGTCTACAACCTCTCCGGCCAGAGTTCGGTAGGTCTCTCCTTCGAACAACCGGTGGAGACTATGGAGAGCATCAGCCTCGCGACGCTGAACCTTCTGGAGGCGATCCGCTTCACCAAGCGTTCCATCCGCTACTACAATGCGGGCTCCGGGGAGTGTTTCGGGGATACGCATGGCCAGCCCGCAAATGAAGAGACCTCCTTCCGTCCGCGTAGCCCTTATGCAGTAGCCAAGGCGACAGCGCACTGGCAGGTCGCGAATTACCGCGAAGCCTATGGCTTGTTTGCCTGCAGCGGGATGCTGTTCAATCACGAGTCACCGCTCAGGCCAGAGCGCTTCGTCACGCGGAAGATCGTCTCGGCTGCTTGCCGGATCTCCAAGGGCAGCAAGGAGAAGCTGTGCCTGGGCAACATGAACATCAGCCGGGACTGGGGGTGGGCGCCCGAGTACGTCGAGGCGATGTGGCTCATGCTCCAACAGGAACATCCCGAAGACTTCGTCATCGCCACGGGGAATACGCGGTCGCTGCAGGACTTCGTTACGCTGGCCTTCGACGCCGTCGGTCTCGACTGGCGGGAGCATGTCGAAATCGATCGCTCACTCTACCGACCGAGCGACATCGAGGCGAACTACGCCAATCCCGGAAAAGCTGCGCGGATGCTGGGATGGTCGCCTCGGGTCAGCCTGGACGAGTTAGTGGGGCGGATGGTTGCGGCCGGCTTGGCAAAGGACACCGCCTCGTAACGAAAACGAAACAGCTACCACGGCCGCGGTCAGTGACGGATTGCATAGGACTCATGAACGAAGGGGCGGAGTCCTGGCCCCCTGCGGAATGCGGCCATGCTCTAGCCAGGCCACGTACTCGACCGCGGTGCCGAAGTGCGGAAGCCTGTTTCGTGATTCGCGCCAAGCTAACCAGGCTCGATGCAGGCGCTGCAGGCCAAGCCGCTTCGCGACGCGCTTCCAGTGGGGGTCGCGCGGAAAGAGCTGCTCTTTGACAGCGCGCCGGACCGCCATTGTTTCACCCGCGAGCGCGGTGTCACAAAGCTGTTGCTCCGCCTCCATGTCGGCGCCCAGGTTCCTTCCCGCCTGCAAGTCCAGATAGCACTCCACGAAGTAGCTGATGGGATTCAACGGGTACTTCTCCAGTCGGCCCCCGATCAACGCACGAATGCGAAGATAGTCGTTGAAGAGGAGGTTCCCCACCAGTTTTGCCTTGACAGGAACAAGGTCAACGAAGTTCTCAAGGTCAGTCGAGAAGTTCTTCGCCAAGTCCGCTGGCGAGTCTGCCTTGATGAGGATGCGGCGTCCCTGGCTGTGATAGCAACTGCCATACACGGTGAGCGCTTCGTCTATATGCAGGACGCTTTCCGAGACCGCGAGTTGCTGGAAGGCCATTGTGTAATCAGGGCAATTCGGAGGGCAAAGTCGCCCTGCAGGACCGCTGGCGATCTCCTCATAGACGCGCCGGCTCATGCAGGAATTCAGCCCGCGCGGGAGCACCAGATCGCTCTCGGAACGCCGCAGGTCGAGGAACATGCGAAGGACCTCTTCCGAGCTATACCGCACCGCTTTGCCGCTTCCTCCTGCTGCGATCACGCACGGCGGAGAGACCAGGTCATTGAAGACATCCTGCTTCCAGCTGATCACCCCCGGCGAAGCGCGCTTGATGGCATCGCGAATCTTGTCGAGAGCGTGCGATCTGAGGAGGGACTTGTCTTCCAGGAGCAAGAGATAGAGGCCGGCCGCTCTTGCGTACCCCAACTCCCAATTGTCGGGCATCGTCAGGCCCCCGCTCCGCACGTAACGCATTCGCGTGTCGGGATGCGCAGCAGCTACGCGAGCGGTGCCTTCCGAATCGTCATTGTCCACGAGGACCAACTCAAAGTCTTTGCAGGTTTGGCCAAGCACGCTTTCGATTGCTGCGCCTACGAAAGTGCTCCGGTTTTTCGTGGGTATGATGACGCTGAAGAAAGGCCGTTCAAGCGTTGGTCCCACTTAGAGCTCGTCGCAGACGTGCAGGTGGATGCCGGCAACAATTCGCCGCGCCTCGGAGGTGATCTCAGCCGCGTAATTCGGATTCATGATCACCGCATGGCGAATTTGCAGGCGAGCGATCTCTCGTGGGGCCACGATCGGGTGTCCCGTGCCAGGCACGAAGCGGCCCTGCTTCGCCGGATTCACGTCAATGAGGCAATTGATTAGTTTTCGTTCCGGGTCGAGAAGGTTCGCGAGAGTCACTCCCTTCGCACCGGCACCCCACAAGCCCACCTCGCCAGACGCCTGCATTTCGCGCACTTCATCCCGCAGATGGGTGAGGCGTTCAGTACACGTGCGCCCATAACTGCGCGCATCGGCTGCGATGGTTGAGCCGTCAGGGCCGGCGCCGCGCTGCGGAAGCACTTGCCCGGCCTCGGCCTCCATCCAGAGGTATTGGCCACCAAAGACAACAGCGAGGCGTTCGACGCGCAGACCCGCCGACTGCGCGACGAAGCGCAGGCTTTGCTCGCTGAAATAGGAACAGTGCTCGTAGAAAACGTCCTGGACCACGTTACGCCGCAGGATCCACTCGACAGCAGGAGTCTCAATAAAGATACGCCGGGGGCCAATCCCGCCGACAGCGGTTTTCAGGAACTGGAGCGGGTTCGGAACGTGCTCAATGACGTGTCGGGAGATGACGATTTCCGCGTCTTGCCCTTCGCTCTGGCCACGGTAGTACTCCTGAAAGCAACGCACGCTCCCGGTCAAAGCAGATGTTTCGCCGCCGGCATAAGCTGGGTCATACCCGACTCCGGAATTGTTTCCGGCCCGGCACAAGCGCTTTAGAAAACTCCCGGTTCCGCAGCCGACCTCGAGAATTCGTTTACCGACCACGCCCCCCTTCAGCAAACCTTCGATGAGGGAGTCGATGTGAGCGTCGAAGGCGGGCGAACAGGACTGGTCATTCTGATAATCTGCCCCATAGTTGACGAGCGCCGGTTCAAAAGCGTCGTTCGCGATGAACGAGCACGTCTCGCAGACCGACATCCGCAACTGGCCGACCGGCATTGCGCGGGCGGCTTCCACGCTCACTGCCGGCGCGTTCTGAAACACTGGAACCCGGTCCCGTTCCATGAAAACGAACCGCCTCGTGCCACCACAGACAGGACAGGTGGTCACAATGACTCGTCCCGCAGGTATTCAAGGCCCGCCGCGAGGGTCTGGTAGCGCGGACGCCAGCCGGAAGCCTGCAACGTCCCAGGGGTTCCCGCGATCGTCATCCGCTCGCCTTCCCGGTACGGAATCGCGCCGAAATGAAGCAATTCGCGACGGCCCAGCACGTCCCCAAGCGTCCCCAGCAGGTCGAGCAAGGTGATCGGCATTCCAGAGCAAACATTGATACACCCGCTTGCATTCGAATGAACGACCGCAGCAATGGCGCTGGCAACGTCTTCGACCCGCAGGTAATCGCGCACCTGGGCTCCCGGCGAAAGGTCAACCGGCTCCCCACGGCGCAAGCGCGCGGCCACCATTGGCACGACGCGGCGAAGGTCTTCCCCGGGGCCGTGAAGGTGGAAAACGCGAAGCCACGCAATCGAGGCTTCCTTCGCTACGCACAGCTGTTCGGCGATGAGTCGCGCCGCGTGCTTGCATGCGGCATAGACGGTGTCGGGACCGGCCGGATCGCCCTCTCCGTTCGACTTTTGCGAAGCGGCATATTCGAGGCAGGTCCCGATTCCAATCAATCGCCGGCAACCGAAATCAAGGGCGTTGGTGAATAGACCGGCGGTAGCGGTCAGCGAGTCCAGATTGTGGGCGGAGACGAGGTAACGATCGGGGCTGGCTTCCCAGGCGAGGTGGACGAGCACCTCGGGCCGGCGCCGCGCGATCAATGCGGCAGCGGCACCGGGAGCCCCCAGATCGACCTCGTCAATGACGAGGCCATCGGGCGCAAGGCGGTGCCAGGAGGCGCCCGGTCGCGCAGTCGCGATCACCTCGTCACCCCTGCTCTTCAGGGCGCGCACCACGTGAGCACCGATAAATCCGGCTGCCCCGGTTACGAGCGCTCGCATCAATCGCCCCGGTCCGCGTTCATGGATCCTCGATGCAACGGAGATATCCACTGGGCGCGACGGTTACTGCGATTTTGCTTTCCAGCCCGGTATCGACGACGAACCGGCGATTGCGCGCGAGAAATTCTCGAACCGCCGTCTTGGGGTTGTTGCCGCGACCCCAGGGCCGGTCGGGGAATGACTCTTCGGGCAGGTCTTCAATGACGGTATCCATGACGATAAGATAACTGCCGGCAGGGACCAACGGAGAGTACAGGTCGAGCTCCGCCTGGACGTGCTCGTGGGTATGATTCGAGTCGAGAATCACCAGGGTCCGCTTCCGGGTGAGGGCCAGGGCGCGAACCTTGTCGACGACGGCCGCGCTGGTTGATGAGCCCTCGACGAGCGTGATTCGATGGGCGAGAGGATGCGACTCGATTGCAGCGCGATTGTGCTCCCGGATATCGATATCGATTCCAACCACGGTCCGCTCACCGCCCAAAAGTTCGAGGAGGGAGGCGGACAGCACCAGCGAGCCGCCGTGGGCTACGCCCGTCTCGACGATCAAGTCTGGCTTCGTCGCCCAGATGATCTCCTGTAAAGCGACGATGTCCTGCGGATACTGAATGATCGGCCGGCCCAGCCAGGTGAAATTGTACGAGTAGCGCAGCCGCGCGCTCTCGTTGAACCACTTTCGCGACGTCTCACGGAAAGAGGCATCGGCGGCCATTCGTTCCATCGACGCGCGCTTCTCCTCCGCAAACTCGTCGGCCGCGCTCATTGCCTCTGTCTCCCGGGATTCTGCCGTCGAACTGCTTTCACGGGGCGACCTCGACGAGGTCGGCGTAGCCCGCATCCCGGGGCGCAATCACCAGCGGCGTGAACGGCCATTCAATGCGCAACGCGGGATCATTCCAGCGCACGCCGCGCGCATGTTCGGGACTCCATCGCTCCGAGATACAATACTGCACGAGGGTATCGTCCTCGAGCGTGAGAAAGCCATGGGCGACGCCCGGCGGGATATACAGGCTCTCCATACCGGCCGAGTCCAGACGCTTGGCAAACGTGCGTCGCAGCGACGCCCGCCCCGCGCGCAGATCGACGATGACATCATGAATGGCTCCTCGCAGGCAGGACACGAGCTTCGCCTCCTCGAAAGGAGCGACCTGGTAATGCATTCCGCGCAAGGTCCCCTTGCGGCGATTCCAGGAAACGCTTGCATGCGCGAGCCTGCCGTCGAGCCCTTGCGCCTGCAGCTCGTCGGCGCTGAACGTTCGCGCGAAGAAGCCACGCTCGTCCTCGAATCGCTCGGGGCTGACGACATAAGCGCCTGGGATTGGCGTCTCGACAAACGTCATGCGAACGCGACCTCCGGGACCGGCACGATGAACCTGCCGCCCCGGCGAACATACTCTGCCTGCTGTGCCAGGATCTCCTCCTTGAAGTTCCAGGTCAGCAGCACGACAGCAGTCGGCATTTTTTCGAGGAGCGCTTCCGGCGCGCGGATCGGCAGGCGCACGCCCGGCATATAGCGGCCTTGCTTGTAGGTCGAACGATCGACGACGAAGTCGAGGAGCTCCCGGCCCACGCCGGCATAGCCGAGCAGCGTCGCTCCCTTTGCCGCAGCGCCATAGGCCGCGAGACTCGCGCCATCGCCCTTGAGCTTGTGAAGAAAGCCGCGGAATTGTTCCCGCCAGGCGCGCACCCGTGGGGCGAAGTCGCGATAGTACGAAAAGGAAGTCAGTCCCCGGGCGGCCTCATCGTCCAATAGCGCGGCGACGCTGGCCGCGATGGATCCGCGCGCTGCGTCGCGCCGCGCCGTGAGCAGCAGCGACCCGCCATGAAGAGGAATTTGCTCGACGTCGACGAGTGCAAGCCCATTGCGGGCGAACAGTTTCGAAAGCGCCGTCAACGAGAAGTAACAAAGGTGCTCGTGATAAATGGTGTCGAACGCGAGTCCGGGAATCATCTCGCCAAGATACGGCACCTCGATGAGCGCCGTGCCGTCGTCCTTCAGCACGGTCCGGATTCCGCGGACGAATCCATTGAGGTCCGCCACGTGGGCGAGCACGTTGTTCGCGTGCACCACGTCCGCCCGCTGGCCCGAACTCGCGAGGTCCCGGGCGAGTTCCTCGTTGAAGAACTCCGTCAGCGTCGGGATGCCGCGCTCCTCGATCGCGACCCGCGCGATGTTTCGTGCCGGCTCGATCCCAAGTACCGGAACGCCCGCCTGCCGATAGAATTGCAGGAGGTAGCCGTCGTTGCTCGCGACCTCGAGCGCGAGGCTCTGGGACCCAAGCCCCCGCTCGCGCACGAGTCGCGTCACGAGTTCAAGCGCATGGCGTGGCATTGAATCCGAAAACGACGAGAAATAGGCGTAGTCGCGAAAGAGGGCTTCCGGCGCCACTGTCTCGATGATCTGCACCAGGCTGCAGGCAGTGCAGAAAACCAGGTCAAGTGGATAGCGCGGCTCGGGCGTATCCAGGTCCTCCTCGCGCAGAAGCGCGTTGGCGAGCGGGGTGGTGCCCAGAGACAGCACGAGCGTAAGCCCTTGCGCGCCGCAAGACCGGCAGTGGGCGCGGTTCAGGCGCGCTCCTGAAAATGCGCGGCGTACCACGCAACAGTCCGCTCGAGTCCCTGCTCGAGGGTGAAAGCGGGCTTCCACCCGAGCATGCGTCGTGCCTTTTCCGCGGAAAGGAATTGATGACGGATCTCGCGCTGCGCCTCGTTGCGAACCTCCGGCTGCAGCTTCGAACCCATGCGAGCGAGGATACGGTCGACCATGTCGCGCACGGTGATTTGCAGCTCGTTGGAGAAGTTGAATGCCTCTCCGCGCAGCGAGGGATCGGCGGCGAGCCGCTCTGCGAGGAGGAGGCAAGCCGCAGCTCCGTCTTCCACATAAACGTAGTCGCGGACATAAGCACCGTCGGAGCGGATGACCGGCCGCTCCCCGCGCAGGACGGAACGGATGGTTCCCGGCACGAGCCGATTCCAGTTCAGATCACCGCCGCCGTAAAAGTTCCCGCAGCGTGTAATGGCGACGGTGCTGCCGAACGAGGCCGCATAGCTCTGGGCGATGAGGTCCGCGCACGATTTCGAGACGTCGTAGGGGTGCCGGCCCTGCAGCGCCACGTCTTCGGTGTAGGGCAACTTCTCGTGGTCCCCATAGGCCTTGTCCGAGGAGGCAAGTACGATCTGTTTCAGCAGGGGGCTGCGGCGGCCCGCCTCCAGCAGCGCCCAGGTACCGCCGATGTTCGTCTCGAAGGTGGAGACCGGATTCCGGTTCGCGATGGGCACGATCGTCTGGGCAGCGAGATGGAAAGCCGTTTCGATCTCGTATTCGCCCAGTGCGCGCTCGAGCAGCGCCTGATCGCGCACGTCGCCGCGCACCACGGTCACGCGTTCCAGGAGCTTCTGCCGCACGAGCTCGCATTGCGGCACCCAATCCCGCAGCAAGCACACGACCGCGGCCCCTTGCTCCACCAGCCGTTGAACGAGCCAGGAGCCGAGAAGCCCCGTGCCCCCGGTCACAAACGTTGGCCGGTCGCGCCAGAAATCGCTCATGTCCAGACCTTCCAGGGCGCATTTCCTGTTCGCCAGAGCGACTCGAGCAGGTTCTTGTCGCGGAGCGTGTCCATACACTGCCAGAAGCCGGGATGCCGGTAAGCGGCGAGCTGCCGGTCTCTTGCGAGACGCTCGAGGACTTCGGCCTCGAGGCTGGTCCGGTCGCCATCGAGATATTTGAAGATGCCCGGCTCGAAGACCGCAAAGCCGCCGTTGATCCAGCCTTCGCCCGCCTGCGGTTTTTCGCTGAAAGCGCTGACTGCATCGCCGTCAAACGTGAGCCCACCGAATCGTGCCGGTGGCCGCACTGCCGTCACGGTCGCCAGCCGGCCATGGCTGCGGTGGAAGCGAAGCAGCTCGGAGAGGTCGATGTCCGCGACGCCGTCGCCATAGGTGAGCATGAAAGTGCCGTCCTTCAACCAGGGCTCGAGCCGCTTCAGCCGCCCTCCGGTATGAGTATCCTGACCGGTTTCCATTAGATTGACCGTCCAGTCTTCACAGTGCTTCTCGAAGGGGGTGAGGCCCCCCGTGGCGATCTGCACCGAGAGGCTGCCGCTCAGCGCGTGATACTCGAGAAAGTACCGCTTGATGGCATCTCCCTTGTATCCGAGCGCAACAAAGAATTCGTTGAAGCCGTGGCAATCGTACTGCTTCATGATGTGCCAGAGGATCGGCTTGCCTCCGATCTCAACCATGGGCTTTGGCCTGACCTCGGTCTCCTCGGCGAGCCGGGTGCCGAGCCCGCCGGCTAGTATGACAACCTTCATCGTCAGCCTCCTTGTTCCGGGTCCGGCAGCGTCCACTCGAGCATAGGACGGACCGCCCCGGGAATGGGTCCGGAGAACGAACCGCGCGCACCGTCTCCCTCGCTGTGATCAACAACGACGAAGGCGACGGCATCACGCTCCATTGCATGAACCGTTGTGCGCGGAAAGCTGCTCACCGCCGCCAGAACGGAGACGAGGCCCTCGGAGAGAAAGTTGCCGGGGATGTGACAGACACTGCGCACGATTCCGTGGGGCCGCGGGCCTGCCTTCCAGACCGCGCTGGTGAAATCACAACTCACGAACAGGCATTGCCCCTGGTCATTGTAGAGGTGGACATTCGCAGCCGGTCTGAAGGTCGGATCCAGATTCCAGAACTCCACCTCGATGCGGACCGGACGACGGATGTCGATCTCCGGCGCGGGTCTCCCGCTCTCGTCGAGGACTCGCACGGCGCGCAGCCTGGCGACACGATCGCCCGGAGCCTCCTCGATGCGCGGCCACTCCCGCACCGCAGCGCCGTGCATGGAGCCTCCGTGCAGGTATTGATGAACCACCCCGGCAGCAGGACCGTCCGCGACGACGCGTCCTTGATCGAGCAGGATCGCCCGCGAGCAAAGGCGCGTCACCGCCGCCATGTCGTGTGAAACGAAGAGAACGGCTCGCCCCTGCGTTCCGACCTGCTCCATCTTCTGCAAGCACTTCCGCTGAAATTCCGCATCGCCGACGGCAAGCACTTCGTCCACCAGCAGGATCCGGGTCTCCAGGTGGGCGGCGACCGCGAACGCAAGGCGCATGTACATTCCGCTCGAGTAATGCTTCGCGGGCGTGTCGATAAAGCGCTCGATACCCGAGAAGGACACGATCTCGTCGAACTTGCTGGTCACTTCGGCGCGCTTCATGCCGAGGATCGCGCCGTTCAGAAACACGTTTTCGCGACCCGTAAGCTCGGGGTGGAAGCCGGTTCCCACCTCCAGGAGCGCACCCATCGTTCCCCAGACAGCGGCCCAGCCCTCGGTCGGATCGGTGACGCCCGAAAGAATTTTCAGCAACGTGCTTTTGCCCGCGCCATTGCGGCCCACGACACCGACCACGTCTCCCGCCGACACCTCGAATGACACGCTTCTAAGAGGCCAAAAAGTCTTCGGCGCGGTGCTCGGGGCGCCGCGCCCCATCCATCGCGATGGCAACCGGGCGAGGCGCAGAAGCGCATCGGCAAGAGTGTCATAGCCTGGGCCTCCGCTGCCGAGGCGGTATTGCTTGCCCAGGTTTTGGACTCGCAGCGCAACTTGCGCCATGGCTAGATCACGTCCGCAAAGCCGCGTTCCATGCGCTTGAAGTAATACAGGCCCGACACGAGCAAAGCTGCGGAGACGGCGGTGGAAGTTGCGATGACTGACAACGAGACCGTCCCGCTTCCGAGCAATGCCCAGCGGAAACCTTCAATGACGCCAGCCATGGGATTGAGACCGAGCCAGATGCGGTAACGCTCGGGAACGATACTAGCCGGGTACGCGACTGGAGTTGCAAAGAGCCAAAGCTGGCTGAGGAATGGCACCGTGTACCGGATATCCCGATAGCGCACGTTCAGTGTAGCGAGCCATAGCCCGATTCCAAAGGCCGTCACGAGCGCGAGGAAGAGGAGAAAGGGCAGCAGAAGGACGCGCGGCGACGGCGCAATCTGATACCAGGCCATGAAGCCAAGCAGGATGACGAAGGAGACGGCAAAGTCGATGACCCCGGCGCCCATCGAAGCAAGCGGGACGATGATCCGGGGGAAATAGACCTTGCGCAGGATGTTCTGGTTGTCGACCAGGCTATTGCTCGACTGGAGCAGGGCATAGGCAAAGAGCTGCCAGGGAACGAGGCCCGTGAGAGCAAACACAGGATAAGGAAGTCCGTCTGAAGAGATCTTCGCCAACCGGCCGAAGAAGACCGCGAAGATCACCGTAGTCGCGAGCGGCTGCAGCACCGCCCAACCCACGCCGAGCAGAGTCTGGCGGTAGCGGAGTTGTATGTCCCTCCAGGCCATGAAGAAAACCAGCTCCCGGTGAATCCAGAGCTGGCTTAAGTCGAGCGGCGCCCAGCCGCTTGTCGGACGGATGATCCGCGTCGCCGGCGGCTCCGGCAGAGGCTCGACCGCGGTCGCGGCGCTCAAGGTCTCCGGCCTTTCCTGCTCGTCAAGCTCTTCTCCAGTCAGCGTCCTGACACTCCGTGAACGCGCTCGATCGATGGTGTAAAGTCACAATTGACGGTAAACCGCCAGCGTCTCCTGCGCGCAGCGGTCCCAGGAAAACTGCTCGACTCGTTTGCGGCCAAGAGCAATGAGCGAGGCCCCAAGTTCGACCGAGCCGAGAACTCGTTCAATCGTGGCTTGCAGGCTTTCGACATCCAACGGGTCGAAGTACGCAGCGGCGGGTCCCGCCACTTCGGGTAGAGAGCTTGTGCTGCTGCAGATGACCGGGCATCCGTACGACATTGCCTCAAGCGGGGGGATACCAAAGCCTTCATAAAGGGATGGGTAAATGAATGCGCTCGCGCCTCGATACAGCGCCGCGAGAACCGGGTCACCGCCGCCGAAATGTAACACTCGTGATGAATCGAGATTCAGGCCGCCAATCTCATTCAACTCGGCGGTGGTGAAAGGCCCTCCGCCGAAGGCGACCAGCTTATAGTCTCGACGGAGAGGCACCGACCGCGCGAAGGCTTCGAGCAGCCGACTGAAGTTCTTGTAGCCAACGCGACTGCCGACGTAGAGAAGATAGGGTCCGTGTACCGGCAGCGGTATTTCGGGGCTCTTCGTATCCAGATTCCATCCAAGGTGGATCACCGAAATCTTTTCGGGCGACACCTTGATCGACTTCAAGAGATCCCGACGCGTGTTTTCGGAAATGCAGATGACGTGATCGGCGCGTGCCACCGCGGCTGCCTTGAAGGTCGCGGTGTGGTCCGAAGAGGGAAACGCTTCCGTGTAAAGTTCGTGGATCATGTCGTAAACAGTAACGACGACGCCGGCGCCGCGCGGTGCCAGCCGCCGCCCGGAGTAATAGGTCTCGTGCACCACGTCCGGGCGGAACAAGGCGAGACCGACCGGCGCCACCAGGGTATCGAGTACGCCAAAGAATTGTTTGAAACGGCTGTTCACGTGTCTCCCCGCTACCAGGTCAGGCGGAGCCTGCGCGAGGTGCTCATTCATGTGGGCGAGCGCAAGCACTTTGGCGGTTACGCCGGGCGCGCGCGAAACCCGGCTTGCCAACTCCACGAAGTATCGTGAAATACCGCCGTACTGCTGAGCAGCGAAAATCTGATGGTCATAGGCTACGCGCATGAGCAATCGCCTGGCGTCAGGGAAGGCGACGGTTTGAAACTGACGCTCTTTTGCAACGTTCGCCGGACCGTCGAGATATTTGGCCGGATCAAGGGGCCACGTCTTTCCGCTGTCGAGGATCGCCGGACTGGTGGTCTTTCTGCGCTGGCCCATCCCGCTCGGCCGAGAGGATGGCGAGTTCCTGCGTCAGCCGCCGGATTTGCTGGCTCAGCCGGGAGATCACCGTGGAGAAATGCACGCTGATCAGCAGCAGGAAGAGGAGCGCGAAGATGAACAACGTCGTGGTCGGCAGGACCGCGCCGATGAGGCTGCTGATGTGCTCGATGAGCCCGTACCAGGAGACGAGCACGATCATGGTCATCGAGGTAAGGATCCAGAGCCACGAATACTCTTCCTTGAGACGGCGGCGCCGCACCAACTCAAGGATGAAGAGCAAAGTGCCGAGGGCCGCGATGATGGCGAAGATACGCTGATTCTGGGTCATCTTCGGTGGCTCCTGAGCGGGACCAGCATCAACGCGAGCGACATACGGAACACGTAATAGAAAGGCTTGATCAAGCCCCCATGCATGCTCTTGCCACTGGCCGACGCCAGCATCCGGACCGGCACTTCCGTGAGCCGCAATCCGGATCGGGCCACCATCGCCAGCACGTCGGCATCGGGGTAATCGGCTGGATAGCGTTCGTGTGCATAGAAGTGCAGCGCCTCGCGCGAGACCGCCTGGAAGCCGCTGGTCGGGTCAGTGATGCGCTGCCCGCAGAGCACCGAGGCGAGCTTGCCGAACAGCCACATGCCTAGCCGCCGGGCAAAGGGAGGGCGGTAGGAGCCTGCCTCCAGAAATCGCGAGCCCACCACCACGTCCGCGGCAGAGAGCCCGGCAAGGAGGCCAGGAATGGAAGTGGGGTCGTGCTGCCCGTCCGCGTCCAGCTGGAGCACCGCGTCGTAGCCGTGCCGGAGCGCGTAGCGATATCCCGTTTGCAAGGCCGCGCCATATCCCAGGTTTACGGGGTGCACCGCCACTCGCGCGCCACCCAGCCGGGCTTCGGCCGCGGTGTCATCCGCCGAGCCGTCATCGACCACCAGGAGGTCACCCTGGATCTCCTGGCGAATCGCTTGCAGCACGCGCCGGATGCGGCTGGCCTCGTTGAACGCGGGCAGCAGAACAAGTAGCCGCACGGGAGCGGCCAAAGGCTCGGCCCGGAGATGGGGCTCAATGACGGGACTTGCGCGCACGGGTGAGCCCAGTGTAGCAGGAGCAACTTTGAAGGTCAGCGTCATCACGCCGTCGTTCAACCAGGGCGCGTTCATCGAACGCACCATCGAGAGCGTTGTTTCCCAGCAGGGCGACTTCGAGCTCGAATACCTGGTGGTGGACGGCGGCTCGACGGACGAGACCCTTTCCATCCTTCGGCGGTACCAGGGGCGCTTGCGCTTCGTCTCCGAGGAAGACGCGGGCCAATCGGATGCCATCAACAAAGGCTTCCGCATGACCTCGGGAGGGGTTGTCGCCTGGCTCAATTCGGACGACACCTACCAGCCGGGCGCCCTCGACACGGTCGTGCGGACCCTGCGGGACAAAAGCGCCCGCTGGTGCTTCGGCGAATGCGGGATCATCGACGCAAAGGACCGCGAGATTCATCGCGCCATCTCGCTTTACAAGCGCTGGGTATCGGGCCGCTACAGCCTGCGCCGGTTGATTGGACGCAACTTCATCGCGCAGCCCGCGACCTTCTTCAGCCGGGAGCTGCTCGAGCAGGCGGGGCCCATTGATCCCAAGCTTCACCTAGCGATGGATTACGATCTCTGGCTGCGCTTTGCCCGGCTCGCGGAGCCGGTCTTCATCGCCCGGCCGCTGGCAAATTTTCGCCGGCATGGCGAGTCCAAGTCGGGCGCTCGCTATCGCGCCATGGCCTGGGAGTGTTTCAATATTGCTCGCGCCCGGGCGCGGGGGCTTGAGCACGCGGCGCTCGCCGAGCACCTGTTGCACCTCGGCGCCGAGCTCGCGGTGTACCAGGTGCTGGATCTCAAAGCCGCCCTGCTGCGGGAAACGTCGATTCGATGATCGGCGCCGCTGCTCGCCCACCCGTCGAGGGCGATTCCCGCCCTGCTCCGCGCGGTTCGCGGGCCTTGCTGGTCATCGCGCTCCTGGGCGCCATCTACATCGGATACTCGCCAGCGCTTGATGGCGAGCTGCAATACGATGACCTGCGCAGCATCGTCGACAATCCCGCGGTCAAAGACGTCGCTCATTACTCCCTGCTCGGCCTCGGCGATATTCTGGGTGGCACCGGCCGGGCGCTGACGGATCTGACCTTCGCGCTCAATTACCAGGCGAGCGCGCTTTCGGTCCGTCCCTATCACTTGGTGAACCTGGCGCTGCACCTCGCGACGGTACTCGCGATCCTGGGCCTGACGCTGGAAGTCCTGCGCCGGGCGCGGTGGCCTGCTCCATTCGCAACGGCGTGGCTCGCGGCGGCGTTGTTCGGCTTGCACCCGATCCAGACCCAGGCCGTCGCCTACCTCTGCCAGCGCGCCGAGGTGCTCGCGGCTCTGCTCTACCTGCTCGGGTTGCGCCTCGCGCTCGCGGCCGAAGACCGCAAGCGCATCGGCTCTTCGTTCGCCGCCTACGGCGCGGCTTTCCTCTGTGTCATGCTTGGCTGGGGAGCCAAACCAACTCTGGCTACCTTTCCTGCCGCGCTCCTTCTGCTCAGCGCGGCTTTCCCGCGACCGCTTCTGGCCTTTCGGACCCGCTTCCTCGCCTCGCTCCCGTTCTGGGCACTGACCTTCGTGTGCTCCGCACGGCTGCTCGCGGGAGTCAGCGGCTCGTCCCATGCGGGCTTCAGCATTCCGACCCTGAGCGCGGGCACATACCTGCTCACCGAATCCCGGGTCATCCTCACCTACGTGCGCCTCATCGCCTGGCCCGCCGGCCAGAACCTGGATTGGAGCTTCGCGCCCGGCACGTCGCTTCTTGAGCCGCGCACCCTCATCGCCGTGGTCGCGATCGCGTCCTCGGTGCTTGCAGCTTTCTGGCTATGGGCCTGGTCGGCGCGGGAGGAGCGGGACCACGAACTCCGCGTGCTGGCTCGCATTGCCTCGTTCGGCATCCTGTGGTTTTTACTCGTCCTTGCACCGTCGTCGAGCGTGGTTCCCGTCGCCGATGTCATCGAGGAGCATCGCGTCTACCTTGCGAGCTGGGGGCTCTTCCTGCCCGCTGCTGCGGCTGCCGTCCTCGCCCAGCGCCGGCTTGCACCGGGCCGGCGAGGAACGGTCGCCCTCGCCGTGGGCTCGCTCGCCATTTGCGCCGTGCTCGGGACAGCACTCCACCGGCGCGCAGCTGTCTGGGCCACGAGCCTCGCGCTCTGGAGCGATGTGGTCGCGAAGTCGCCCGACAAGGTGCGCGGCCATATGAATCTGGCTGGTGCGCTGGTCGAGTTGCAGAGGTATGACGAGGCGATCTCTGTCCTCCAGGAGCTGAGGACGATGGCGCCCGAGGGCCCCGCGTTGGGCGCGAATCTGGCCATCGCTTATCTCGAGAGCGGGCATGTTGAAGAGGCGGAATCGGAGGCCGCGCAGGTCGCCCGCAGATGGCCCGACTATGCTCCCGCCCAGCATACTCTCGGGCAGCTTGCGTCCCTTCGAGGCGATTACCCGGCAGCGCGAGATCGATTCGAGAAGGCCCTCGCGCTCGACCCGGGCTCGATTCTGTCGCTGACGAGCCTCGCTGTCATCCAGGAGCGGCTGGGCGACCGCGCCTCGGCATGCAGCTCTTGGGCGCGCTACATGAGGTTGGCCGGACCGCGTGGAGCGGAGAGGGCGTTTGCGAGGCAGACCGCGCTTGGCTGCGAACTAAAATAGCTGCACCGGACGCTCAGGACCAGAAGAGCCGGACGAGCGTCGCGTCCCAGCGGGCCAGCATCCAGTCGCCGAGAAGGAGGAACTCGAGCGCGGCCAGCGCCAGAAAGGGGCCGAAGGGGACCGCGTGAGGCGGAGGAACCCAGTCGTCGATCTCGGAATCGGTTGGCGACAAAGGCCCGATCGCAGGCTCGGTCACACGCTCTGCCGGGGGCGGAATCAGAGACTCTGCCGTGGGCGGGATCAAAGCCTCTGCAGCGGCCGCGGCAGCCTTCCCCTTTGCCTTTGCCAGCATCGCGATCCCAGCGGCCGCGCCCTGCAGCGACGACAGCATCACCACCGGAAACAACGCCTTCCAGCCGAGCCACGCGCCGATGCCCGAGAGCAGCCAGACATCGCCCCAGCCCATGGTCTCGCGCTTGAGCACCTTCTCGCCGAACAGCGCGATGGCCGCGAAGAGCGCAAAGCCGATGGCTGCCCCGAGCGCGCTGCCGAGGAAACCGAGCGGCCTATTCCACAGCGGCGACACAAGGCCCAACGCGAGGAGAGGCCAGGTGATCTGGTGCGGAAGGAGCCAGGTATCGAGGTCGATATAAGCGAGCGAAACCAGCGCCGCCGCAAAGACGAAATAGCCGAGCGAGACGTAGGACAAGCCGTAGCTGCGCTCGACCGCGACCGCGAGTACGCCCACGAGCAACTCGACCAGCGGATAACGCGGACTGATGGGCAGGCCGCAGCTGCGGCACTTGCCCCGCAGCACGAGCCAGGACAAGACGGGCACGTTGTCATACCAGGCGATGGCCAACCGGCAGCGCGGGCAGCGCGAGCGCGGATGGACGATGCTCTCGCCCTTCGGCACCCGCGCGATGACCACGTTGAGGAAGCTGCCCACCACCGCGCCGACGAAGAACACATAGAGATGGAGCGCGATCTCCATCAGGAGCTGCTCGCCTTGCCTCGGGCGCGGGCGACAAACAGCTCCTCGAGCGAGTGCCGGTGCGGCGTCAGCGAGATGAGGGTCGCGCCGGCCGCGACCACGGCGCGAACCGCGGCCTGCGCTGCAGACGGCTCGGCGAAGGTGAGCACCGTCGCGCGATCGCCCTTGCGGACCTGGCCGCCGAGAGACGAAGCCAGCGCGTCCGGGAGACCTTCGGCAACGAGTTCGATGGCGCGCGAGCCCGGCGCGACCAGGTCGGCGAGCGCGCCGCAGTCGGTGAGGCGGCCGTCCACCATAATGCCGACGCGATCGCAGAGCGCTTCGACGTCGGAGAGGATGTGCGTCGAGAAGAGCACCGTGCGGCCCTCTTCTCTTATCTTGAGTATAATATCTCGAATGTCCTTCCGGCCAATGGGGTCCAGCCCGCTCATCGGCTCGTCGAGGATCACTGTCTCCGGATCGCCAATGAGCGCCTGCGCGAGGCCGAGCCGCTGCACCATCCCTTTCGAAAAGCGGCGGATGGCGCGGTCGGCCCGGCCGGCGAGGCCGACCCGCGAGAGCAGCGCCGCCGCCTGCTTCGTCGCATCGGCGCGCGACAACCCGGCGAGGCGGCCGGCGAAGACGAGGTACTCGTCACCCCGCAGGAACTCGTACAGGGCGGGGTTCTCCGGCAGGTAGCCGAGCTTGCGGCGCGCAGCGAGCGAGCCCGCCTGGGCGTCGCCGATCCACGCTTGCCCGGTGGTGGGACGCACGAAGCCGAGCAGCATTTTGATGGTGGTGGTCTTGCCCGCTCCGTTGGGCCCGAGCAGGCCGAAAATTTCTCCTCGCTTCACCTCGAGCGACAAGTCCTCGACCGCCGGCATCCGGCGCGCCAGGAATCCGACGCGGAAAATCTTGCTGAGGCTCTCTGCGCGCACCGCGGCCTGCGACGGGCTGCTTCGTGCGGTCTGGCCGTCAATCATCTTGCTTGTCTAACGCGCACTCTGTCCGATGGGCAATCGCAGAGAGACACCGGTGGGCAACCCGGAGCCAATGCGTCCTCACTAAGGGTCAAGGTGGGCTGACACGGCCTGCTCCCCGATGGACATAATTTGTCACTCAAATCCGCTACGCACTCCGGGCTTTTTGGCCTGCGGGGGAATCCATAGAGGAGCCGACCAGTTTCCGGGAGGCTGGCAGACAACTTGCTATAAAGCTCGGCAACCCGCTGGCCTCCCCCCGCCGGCTCAAGGAGCAACACCATGAAGAAGATGATGAAGGGCTTCACCCTGATCGAGCTGATGATCGTCGTTGCGATCATCGGCATCCTCGCCGCAATCGCCATCCCGAACTTCATCAAGTTCCAGGCGCGCTCCAAGCAGTCGGAAGCGAAGTCCAATTTGAAGGCGATGTTCACCGCCGAGAAGTCCTTCTTCCAGGAGAAGGATCGCTACTCGAACCTGACCGGAGAAGTCGGCTTCTCGCCGGAGCGCAACAACCGCTACAATTACTACCTCTCCGGCACGACAGGCACGTCCGAAAATCGCTCTGCTATCGCTCCGACGACCGTTCCGGCGACGGACACCGGTATCTCGGCCGACGCGTACAAGAACTACGCGGTCACTGCGGCTGTGGCCTCCTTTTGCGGCGGCACTCTCGGGATCTCCCCTTCTGCGCAGGTCGGTACCCTGCTCGGCACTTCGGTCTTCGAGGGCGAGGCCATCGGCAACATCGACACGGACGCGGTCATGGATCAGTGGACCATCGCGACTGAGTCCCGCGTCGGCGTGGCAACCTGCGACTCGAACCCCACCGTCGGCCTGAACATCGCCTCCGGCGAGGCCGCGAACGACCAGAACGACGTGAACCGCTAGTCTTTCCAGCCACACCGTGTTTGCAAAGGGAGGGCGGCCACCGCGAGGTGTCCGCCCTTCACTTTTTCAAGCAGCCGTTGTTGCCCGAAGGCTAGGATGTCCGCCGTGACCCGCTCCTTGCTCAGTTTGGGTCTCTTGCTCGGCTTCGGCAGCGCCACTGCGGCCCTTCGCTCCAGCGCGGTCGCGAGGCAGCCGTCAAAGCCGGAGCTCCAGTTCGACATCCCGGCGTTCCCTATCGAGGTGGCCAAGCCATTCTCCTTTGGCCTGAGCTCGCTGGTCTCTGACTTGACTTTCCTCGAAGCCATCCAGGTCAACGGCGCGCGGAAACAGAGCACCTCGCTCGCCCAGGGGAGAAACGATGACCGCGTCCTTTCCCGCCTGCTGCAATACTCGGTGGACCTCGACCCCAAGTTCCGCGGCGCCTATCGCTTCACGGCCGCCGCATTGCCGCGGCACACGAGCGACGGCTACGCCGCGAACGTTTTCGCCACCGAGCAGATCCTGCGCACCGGTGTCCGCGAGCGCCCCGACGACTGGCAGATAGCCTTCCAGCTCGGTTTCATCGAATCCTTCTATCTCGGCAAGATTCGTGAAGCCGGCGACGCGATGGCACGGGCGGCAAGGCTCGAGGGCGCGCCCCGCTACATCGGCCTGCTCGCCACGCGGCTCCAGGCCGAATCCGGAGATCTCGCAACCGCCGAGCAGATGGCCTCCGAGATGGAGGCCCAGGCAAGCGAAGAGGCCACGCGGGACACCTGGCACCAGCGCATCCTCGATCTGCAGGTCGAGCGGGAGCTGCGAAAAATCGAAACCGCGGCAGCGCAGTTCAAGGCCCGGACCGGGGGCGCGGCCCGGGACGTTGCCACGCTGGTGGCGTCGCACGATCTTCCCGCCCTGCCCCACGAGCCCCGCGGCGGCAATTACCTGCTCCAGCCCGATGGCGAGGCCCGCTCGACCGCCACGCCCCGCCTGCGCATCCGCGGTCGCTTCGGCACGCAGTCCGGTCTCATCGCGCAGTAAAGAAAGGCGCTTATGGTCTCGACCGTCGCCGTCCTCGCCTGGAATACCGTCCGCGAGCTCGTGCGCAACAAGCTCCTCTACAATCTCTTCCTCTTCGCTGCCCTGCTCATCGCCAGCTCGATGTTCGTGGCCCAGCTCACCATCGGACAGTGGGATCGCATCATCCTCGACCAGGGACTCGCGGCCATCGAAGTGGTGGGCGCGCTGGTCGCTGTCCTCATCGGCGTGAACCTCATCGCCGGCGAGATCGAACGCAAGACCATCTTCGCGACCCTGGCGAAGCCCGTCTCCCGCGGCGTCTTCGTCGTCGGGCGCTACTTCGGCCTGCTCGCGGTGCTGGTGGTGAACGTCGCGGTCATGCTCGCGCTGCTCGCAGTCGTGCTGCATCTCGCAGGCTACGCGCTGTCTTTGACCGCGCTTGAGGCGGGCCTGCTCATCGGGGTCGAACTCGCGCTGGTGGCGTCGGTCGCGACCCTCTTCTCCAGCTTCTCGACGCCGATCCTGGCGGCGGGGTTTTCCATTTCCTTCTTCCTCATCGGCCATCTGCTGGGCGACCTGCGCGCGTTCGGCGACCGCTCGAAGAGTGGACTCGCGCGCGCCCTGACCCATTTTTCCTACCGGCTTCTGCCTGACCTCGAGCTGCTGAATCTCAAGTCGCAGGCAGCCAGCCAGTTGCCCGTCGACCCAGGCTTCGTCCTGCGCTCGGCGGGTTACGGACTCGCGTACGCGGCAGTGCTGCTGGTGCTGGCGACTCTCATCTTCCGGCGGCGCGACCTCAAGTAGACAAACATGTCGAGCGCGGCGGCGTTGCAGCAGCCTCGTGCCCGCGCGCACTCAGCGAATTTGACGAACCGCCGCGACCGGCCGGTAAGCGGGAGTATGACGCGAAGGTTTGCACCAGCATCACGTCGGCTGCTGCGCTCGACCAGGGTTGGCCATGCTCCGCCACTTGAGGGGGTCGTGTTCAGAACAGCTTTGCTTCGTGCTCCGCGATGTCGTTCGCGAGCGCGGCATCTCCTCGTTTCAGCGCCGCTGCCCGCAAGAGCTGGAGATTGCGCCTCGCCGGAACGTTGCCGGGCCACTGCGCAAGGCTGCGGATGATCGCTTGGGCCGCGCCGTGCAGATCGCCCTCGTCGCGCAAGACCAGGCCCAGGTTGTTCCACGCCTCGGAATAGACGGGACGCAGCCGCACCGCCTCTTCGAGCGAGGCTTGTGCTTCCTGCAGCCGGCCTGCCTTGCGGTAGAGATTGCCCAAGTTGTAGTGCGCTTCCGAGAACGACGGCGTGAGCTGAAGCGCCTCGCGATATCTGTCCGCCGCCGCCGCCGGCTGTCCTTCCTGGTCAAGCACCACTCCCCAGTTGAAGAGCAGCATCGCGTCTTTGGGCGCGCGCGGATATCCGGGTAGATTGGCGAAGAGCGCGACGCCGAAACCTATGCAAATGGCGAGAGCTAGCTTTCGACCGCGTAAACGAGCAGCCTCAATCAATGCTGGCGCGGCAAGCAGCGTCAGCACGGGCACCAACGGCAACCTGTAGCGCGCCAGCACGAAAAACGCCGTCACCGACGCAGCCAGACTGACCGCGAGCGCGGCCAAAATCCACGACCAGCGCTTTTTGACGACCAACAAACCTACCGCTGCGAGCGGCAGAAGAACACCGAAGTGCCAGATCGAATCCAGCGCGCGCAAGAGCCAAGACCAGCGTGCGCCGAAATAGAGGTCTTCGGTATCGGGTAACTCGTAGGCGTTCCCGACGTAGACGACTTTCTTCAGCATGAGCCACAACCAGCGACCAGGCTGCGCGGCGATCTGCTTGAAAACAAGACTCCGCCAATGCGTCGAGACTTCGCCAGGGGTCAGCTTGCGGCCCTCCGCGTGCTCGGCCAGGGCCGTCGCGTCTTCCCGTTCGAAGCGTGCGTTGCCACGGCCGGGCAACAGCGGCACGTAGCTGCCGTCGGCCTCGGGGCCATTCCCGATATAGAGGTTGGTGCCCAGGTTCGAGGTGGTCAGCAGCCATTCGCCCGAGACGTGATGGTTGCGCGCCACCACCAGGCCGAGCGTCAACAAAAGCCCCAGTCCATAGAGCGCGGCGTTTATAAGACGCCTCCGTGGCTGCAAACAGAGGGCGACCACGGGGACCCAGACGAGGGCATTCTCCCTCGTTAATGCCAAAAGTCCCAAGGTGGCGCCCACAGCCATCCAGCGCGGCTGAGCGCGAGCGAGAAGGAGCAGCAGCAAGGCTACAAGAAACAACGCGAGGCTCTCTTTTTGCACCTGCAGATCGGCGAAGATGGCCGGAGGATAGAAGGCGAGCATCAGCCCCGCGCATAGAGCAACTGAGCGCGAATACAACGAACGCGCGGCCATGGTGAGCAAGGCGCAGCCGCCCGCGCCCAGCGCCACCTGCAGCAGGTAGACCATAAGCAGGCGATGGCCAAGGAGAATGCGCGCCAGCGCCAGGACATAAGGATAGAGCGGCGCTTGGTAGAAGGCCTCCTGGCCCAGCCAATCGCCAGCGGCGATGCGTCCCGCCCACTCCCAAAACACCTTGGAGTCACCGACCAGGTGGCTTTGGAAAGGCATCGGCCACAGTTGCCAGAGGCAAAGGAGGCGCACCGCCAGCGCCGCGGCGAAGATGCCTGCGAAATCGAGCCAACGCCGAGGCCGCTCGAGGTCTGGCATCCCGCGACCCTATCAGACGCCTCTACGGCCGGCCGATCGACGATGAGTGACAGACGAGTCGGCAGTGTCTGAGTTATCCGCCTGGCCCTCCGCGTCCGAGGATGCCGGCGAGCCTGTCACGCAGGGCCCGGCTCGGTCTCGTCGTCGTCGCCGTCCGTCACTCCCGACAATTTCTTCAGCCGGTGCCGAAACTGCCGGAAGGTGAGCCCGAGCAGCGCCGCGGCATTCTTCTTCACCCCACCCGCCTGCGCGAGCGCGCGCTCGATCAGGCCCTGCTCGATGCCCGACAGGTGCGCCTCGAGAGAGAATCCCTGCGGCAACGCACCCTCGGGGAGCAAACCCCCCGCGGCGCCCGGCGGCCGCAGCGGCGCCGGCAGCGCATCGAGAGTCACCTCCGGCCCATCCGACAAAGTCACCGCGCGCTCGATCAGGTTCTCTAACTCGCGCACGTTGCCGGGAAAGTCGTAGCCGTCCAGCCGCTTTTTCGCTTCGCGGCTGAGCTCCAGATCCCCTCGCGCGTGCTCGGCGCCGAAGCGTCGGAGGAAGTGATCCGACAAAAGCAACACGTCCTCGCGGCGCTCGCGCAGCGGCGGTACGCGCAGCTGGATAACGTTCAGCCGATAGTAGAGATCTTCGCGGAATCGCCCCGCCTGCACCTCATTCACCAGCACCCGATTGGTCGCGGCCACCAGGCGGACGTCGACCTCCTCGTCGTCGGTAGCGCCCACCGCCCGAACGCGCCGCTCCTGGATCACGCGCAACAGCTTCACTTGCAGCGCGAGCGAAAGTTCGCCGATCTCGTCGAGGAAGAGCGTGCCGCCGTTCGCGGCCTGGAAGAGGCCTTGCTTCGCCGTCGCGGCGCCGGTGAACGCGCCGCGCACATGGCCGAACAGCTCGCTCTCGATCAACCCCTCGGGGATGGCGCCGCAGTTGACCGCGATGAACGGCGCCTGCGCGCGCGGGCTCTTCCGGTGTAGCGCGCGCGCCACCAATTCCTTGCCCACGCCGCTCTCGCCGGTGACCAGCACCGTGGTGCGCGAGGGCGCGACCTTGTCCACCAGCTGGTAAACCGCCTGCATGGCGACGCTGCGCCCGATCAGTCCCTCGAAGCGGCCGCGCCCTGCAAGCTGCTCCCGCAACAAAGCGTTGTCGCGAGCCAGCCGGATCTTGTCGAGCGCGCCCCGGACCCGGTTGAGCAACTCCTCGGGGTTGAGGTGCGCGGTCTTGGTGACGAAGTCATAGGCGCCAAGCCGGGTGGCCGTCAGGCCGGCCTCCATGGTGGCGAACGCAGTCATGACGATGACCTCCGACTGCGGCCGCACCTGCTTGACATGGCGGAGCACGTCCAGACCGCTGCCGCGCCCGAGACGCAGGTCGGTGATCACCACGTCGTGCTGGTGCTCGGTGAAGAGCTTCAGGGCCGCGGGCACATCGGCCGCCGCGTCGACCTGGAAATTGCTGTCCTTGAAGTGGACGTCGAGCAGCTCGCGCATCGACGCGCTGTCGTCCACGACGAGGAGCCTTACTTGCGCGCCCATCGCCTTCTCATAGCTGATCTGCCGCCGCTGCGCCTTCAGGCGGAAGCGAGCGCGGGCGAAGCCGGGAGCACGACACGCACCGTGGTACCGCGGCCCGGAGCACTGACCACCGCGATCTCTCCGCCGTGCGCCTCGACGATGCGGTGCACGATGGCGAGCCCCAGCCCGGTGCCATTCTCCTTGGTGGTGAAGAACGGGTCGAAGACGCGGTTCAGATCCTCCTGCTCGATGCCGGGCCCGGTGTCTTCCACCTCGATGATGGCGTGCCCCGAAACGGAGCGCACCCGCACCCGGACCGCGCCGGTTTGCTTCATCGCGTCGGCCGCGTTCGAGAGCAGGTTCCAGAGCACCTGCCGCAGCTGGCTTGAATCGGCATTCACCCAGAGCGCCTCCCCCGGCTCGGACACGATGCGAAGGTCCTGCGCCGACGGATCCTCCTGAAACATCGTCAGCGTCTCGTCGATCAACTGGGAGAGGAGAACGACTGCGAGCTGCGGCTGCGACGGGCGCGCGAAGGCGAGGAAGTCCGTCACCAGCGCCTCCAGCCGCTCGCCCTCGCGCGAGACGATCTGCATCAGCCGCCGGTCCTTCTCGCTGAAGGCCTTCGCCTTGCCGAGCAGCGCAATCGATCCGCACATCGAGGCCAGGGGATTTCGTATCTCGTGCGCCAGTCCGGCCGCCAGCTTCCCTACGGCAGCGAGGCGATCGGCGCGGCGCACCGCCTCTTCCATCCGCCGCAGCTCAGTGAGATCGTGCAGCACGATCACGTGGCCCGGCCGGCCCGCCAGCGGTGACGCGGCGTAGTTGACCACCCGCGTCTCGCCCGCGCTGTTGACCAGCAGGGTCTCGCCGCGCGGCGCCTCGGCCATGGCGGCGGAGAGAGCAGAAAATCGGTTTGCCAGCGGCTCGCCCTGCAAGTCGCGCGTGCGGAAGCCGGTCAGCTCGGCGCCATACCGGTTGATGTGCAGCACGGCACCCTCGCCATCGATGGTGAGGATGCCCGACAGCGCCGATTGCAGGATGCTCTCGTGGAGCGCTTCGAGACCCTTCAGTTCCGTCTCGCGCTGCGCCAACTCGGTGCGGGCGCCCTGCAGCGCTTCGGCGAGGTGCGCCGCCAGCATGGCCGTGAGCAGGAAAGCAGAAAGATTGGCGCCCAGCGTGAGCAGCAGCCGCGGCGTCGTAAGCTGCGCACGGTCTCCGAAGGCCATGGGGAGCGCGATCCACGATTGGTCCATGCCGAGGCCCAGCAGGCAGAAGGCGACCCCGGACATCAGCGCGCCCAGGAGCGCCCCGCGGCGGCCGAGGCCAATGGCCGCGTTCACGATGGCCAGCGGATAGAGGATGGTGAAGATGCTCTCGGCGCCGCCGGTCAGGTAGACGAGCCCGCTCGCGGCGATGATGTCGCCGGCGATCTGTCCGTGCGCGACGAAAGAGAGGTGCTTGCGCGAACGCAGGAACCAGACCGAGACCAGCGAGCCCAGATAAATGCTGCCGATGATGACGTAGAGCAGCGCTTCGACGCGTCGAGGGAAATTCTCGGCGCCGCCCGGACTGAGCGTGAGGGTCGCGGTAGCGATGAGCAGCGCGGTGCCCACCAGCAGGCGAACGCCGGTGAGCAGCAGCAGCTTGCGGAAGAGGTCGGTCCCCGGCCCCGGCGCCCGCTCAGGCAAGAACGGAGGCCGGCTGGCGACGGGCAGGGATTCCACCGCGGCTACTTGATCGAGCCTGCGATGGAGAAGATGGGCAGGTACATGGCGATGAGAAAGCCGCCCACGACACCGCCCAGGAAGACCATCATCACCGGTTCGATGAGGCTGGTGAGCGCCGAGACCGCGTCGTCCACTTCGTCGTCGTAGAAGTCGGCGATCTTGGTGAGCATCTGGTCCATGGCGCCAGTGGCTTCACCAACGCCGATCATCTGCACCACCATGGGCGGGAACACCTTGGTCTCGGCGAGCGGCTGGACGATCGTCTTGCCCTCGGAGATCTTTTCCTTGGTGTAGCGGATGGCCTTCTCGATCACGCTGTTGCCGGCCGTCTTGGCGACGACCTCCATGGCATCGAGGATAGGAACGCCAGACGAGATCATGGTGCCGAGGGTGCGGGTGAAGCGCGCCACCGCCACCTTGCGGATGAGCGGCCCGAAGATGGGGGTGCGGATGACGAAGGCGTCCCACTGCTGCCTGCCCTTGGGCCATCTGAGGTAGGCGCGGAAGGCGGCCGACGCGGCGAAAGCTCCCACGGCCATGTAGACGATGTAGTGCTGCAGGAACTTGGAGACATCGATCACGAACTGCGTGGGCGCCGGCATCACGCCGCCAAAGTCCTTGAACATCTTTTCGAAGGTCGGCGTGACGAAGAGCAGCAGCACCACGGTGACGCCGACCGCGACGATGAGCACCACGCTCGGGTACACCATGGCCGCCTTGACCTTGCCCTTGAGCTTCTCGTTCTTTTCGATGTAAGCGGCGAGCCGGTTCAAGATGGTGTCGAGGATGCCGCCGATCTCTCCGGCCGCGACCAGCTGCACGTAGAGCGTGTCGAAGACCTTCGGGTGGTCGCCCAGCGCCTCGGCCAGCGTGGAGCCCGACTCGACCTTGGTCTTCACCTTGGAGAGCACGTCGCGGAAGGCGAGGTTGTCGAGCTGGGTGGCGAGGATGTCGAGGCACTGCACCAGCGGCAGGCCGGCGTCGATCATGGTGGCGAATTGCCGGGTGAAGATGACCAGGTCTTTCTGCGTGGTGCCACCGACGCCGGGCAGCTTGAACTTCAGCGACATCGGCTTCTTCTTGATCTTGACGTTCGACAGCGCCATGGCACGCAGGCGCTGCTGGACCTGCGTCTCGTCGGCAGCCTCGGTCTCGCCGGACCTGGTTTCGCCGCTCTTGGTCTTGCCCTCCCAGAGCCAGACGGGGAGTTTCTGGGCAGCCGGAGCTGAGGACTTCGATGCGGTTGCGGTTGCCATGCTGTTCTCCTTCGTGAGGACTCTTGAGTTGCGCTAACTTCCTACCGCGTACCGGGAGCCTGGATGGGGCGATTGACGCCCGGACGGACACCGGACGCGAGGATGTTGCGGAGTTCCTCTGCATCGGAGCTGCGGCCGAGCGCTTCTTCGAGCGTCACCATCCCACGCTGAATCAGGGACGCAAGGGACTGGTTGAAGGTCTGCATGCCGAACTTGGACTGACCCACCTGCATGGCTGAGTAGATCTGGTGGACCTTGTCCTCGCGGATGAGGTTCCGGATGGCGGCGTTCGGCACCATCACCTCGATGGCCAGCACGCGGCCGGGCCCGTTGGCCTTGGAGATCAGGTTCTGCGTCACCACGCCCTCGAGCACGAAGCTCATCTGCGCGCGGATCTGCGGCTGCTGGTAAGGCGGGAAGACGTCGAGGATGCGATTGATGGTCTGCACGCAGGAGTTGGTGTGGAGCGTGCCGAAGGCGAGGTGGCCCGTCTCGCTGATGACCAGCGCCGCCTCGATGGTCTCGAGGTCGCGCATCTCGCCGACCAGCACCACGTCCGGGTCCTGCCGCAGGATGTACTTGAGCGCCTTCTTGAAGTTGTGCGTGTCGGCGCCGACCTCGCGCTGATTGACGACGCAATTCTTGTGCGGGTGCAGGTACTCAATCGGATCTTCAATGGTGATGATGTGCTCGTGCCGCTCGGTGTTGATCTTGTCGATGATGGACGCAAGCGTAGTGCTCTTGCCCGAGCCGGTGGGCCCGGTCACCAGCACCAGCCCGCGCGGCTTCTTGGATAGCTCGGAGACGATGGGCGGCAGGCCCAGCTCCTGGAAAGTAAGAATCTTGAAGGGGATGGTGCGGAAAGCCGCCGCCACCGCGCCGCGCTGCATGAAAAGATTGGCGCGAAACCGCGACAGCCCCTTCACGCCGAAGCTCAGGTCGAGCTCGTTCTCTTCCTCGAACTTGTGCTTCTGCGCGTCGGCCAGGATCGAATACGTGAGCTGCTTGGTCTCGACCGGCGTCAGGGGCGGCGTCTTCAACGGCACCAGCGAGCCGTCGATGCGCAGCTGCGGCGGCGAGCCGGTGGTGATGTGGAGATCGGACGCCCCTTTCTCGACCATCGCCTTCAGGAGCTGGTGCAGGTTCGGCAATTTGAATTACCTCATCGAGTCGGCGGCGGTGTTGCCGACGACTTCTTCAATGCTGGTCATACCTAACTTGAGCTTGGCAATCGCCGCCATGCGCAGGCTCTGCATGCCGAGGCGGATGGCCTCCTGCTTGAGCTCCGCGGTGGAGGCGCCATTGATGACCAGCTCCTTCAGCGAATCCCACATCGGCATGACTTCATAGAGCGCCACCCGGCCTTTGTAGCCGCGGTCATTGCAAGCGCGGCAGCCGCCCGGCTCGAAGACCTGGAAGGTGCCAATGTCCTCGGGCTTGACCCCGATATCGGTGAGCGCCTGCGGCGGCAGGTCAACCGGCTTCTTGCACTCCTGGCACAGCTTGCGCGCGAGGCGTTGGGCGAGGATGAGGTTGACCGAGCTGGTCACCAGAAACGGCTCGATGCCCATGTTCAGCAGACGGCTGATGGTGCCCGGGGCGTCATTGGTGTGCAGCGTGGAGAGCACGAGGTGGCCAGTGAGCGCGGCCTTGATTCCGATCTCTGCGGTCTCGAAGTCCCGGATCTCGCCGACCATGATGATGTCCGGGTCCTGGCGGAGGAAGCTGCGCAGCGCGGCGGCGAAGTTGAGGCCGATGTCCTCGTGCATCTGCACCTGGTTGATACCGGCGAAGTTGAATTCGACGGGATCCTCCGCGGTGCTGATGTTGTCGCTCGTCTTATTGAGTTCGCTCAATGCCGAATAGAGCGTGGTCGTCTTCCCCGAGCCGGTGGGGCCGGTGACCAGCACCATCCCGTAGGGGCGGTCGATCGCATCCTTGAAGAGCTTGAGCGGATCGATATCAAAGCCGAGCTTGGTCATGTCGAGTTGCAAGGTCGACTTGTCCAACAGACGCATCACGACTTTCTCGCCGAACAAGCAGGGACAGACCGAGACGCGGAAGTCCATCTCGCGCCCTTTGCCGAGCTTCAACTTGATGCGTCCATCCTGCGGCAGGCGGCGCTCGGCGATATCGAGTTCAGCCATGATCTTGAGTCGCGAGATGATGGCGTTCTTCAGCTTCATCGGCGGCTTCATCACTTCGTAGAGCACGCCGTCCACGCGGTAGCGGACGCGGAAGTCCTTCTCGTAGGGCTCGACGTGGATATCGCTCGCGCCCTTCTTGATGGCATCGAGCAGGATCAGATTGACCAGTTTGACGACCGGCGCTTCCTGCGCGCCCTTCTCCAGATCAACGACGTTCTCTTCGCTGGAGTCATGATCGACCTGGATCTCATTCTCGTCGAAGCCCTCCATCACCTCGTCGTAGGAGGGGCCTTTCTCGGCGTAATACTTTTCCAGCGCCTCCTTGATGGCCTGCTCGGAGGCGACCACGACTTCGATGTTGTAGCCAGTGAGGAACTTGATGTCGTCGATGGCGTAGATATTGGACGGGTCGCTCATCGCCAGGATCAGCGAGGCTCCGGCGCGATTGACCGGGATGCACTGGTGCTTCTCGGCTACGTCCTTCGGCACCAGCTTCACCACTTCAGGGTCGATATCGAATTCCTTCAGGTTGATTGAAGGAACGCCATATTGCTTGGAGAGGAAGTTGGTCAGCTCGCTCTCTTCGATGAAGCCGAGCTTGGTGAGGTGGTAACCGATACGCCCGCCGGCCTTCTTCTGCTCGTCCTGGGCCCGCTGCAATTGCTGCAACGAAATCAGGTTCTCACGGACGAGCAGTTCTCCGAGACGTCCAGCCATAGCGGGGGTTACCTCTTCAGGTTGAAGGGCCGAAGTATAGGGGAAGCCGGCCTGCCATGCGAGAAACCGACCGATGCCTGCCGGTTATTCCAGGCTTGACCGCAGCCATTCAGCTAAAGGAGCCTCTTCGCCGTCTCGACGTCCTTGCCGATCTGCTCCTTCAACGCCTCGACGCCGGAAAATCTTCGCTCGTCGCGCAGACGGTGGATGAACTCCACGCGCAAACGCCTCCCATAGAGGTCCAGGTCCACGTCGAAGAGGTGCACCTCGAGGCTCAAGTGGGCCTCCCCACCGGGCACGGTGTCGCTGTTGAAGGTCGGATTGAGGCCCAGGTTGGCAGCACCTTTCCAGAGCATCGCGGGCTCGCCGGCGGGGAGCACCAGTGCCCGTACCGCATAGACTCCCACCGAAGGATGCAGCTCGTTCGGCGTGCGCAGGTTCGCGGTGGGCCAGCCGAGCTTGCGTCCGCGACCCGCGCCGCGCACCACCTCGCCGTCGAGATCAAAAGGACGCCCGAGCAGCATGTTCGCCGCCTCGACGCGGCCGGCGAGGATGAACTCGCGGATCTTGGTGGACGAGACAACCAGCCCATTGACCGTCACCTGTGCGACCACATGCAGACGGACGCCGCGCTCCTCCAGGGCGCGCCGCAGCGACTCCACCGAGCCGGCGCGCGCCTTGCCGTAGGTGAAGTCGTGGCCGACCACCACGGCGGCGACGCCGGTCGCGATCAAGAGGTCGACGAAGTCGTCCGGCGACAAGGCCATGAAGGCGCGATCGAAGGGCTGCTCAATCAAATCCTCGACACCGGCCTGCGCCAGCAACTCACGCTTGCGGTCCAGCGAGCAGATGAGCTTGGGCGCGTAGTCGGGGGCGAGCAGCCGGGCCGGGTGCGGCTCGAAGGTCAGCGCGCAGCAAGGGCCAAAGCTTGCGTGAGCGAGCTTTTGCGCTGCGTCGAAGAGCGCGCGGTGTCCCAGGTGCAGACCGTCGAAGTTGCCAATCGCGATGGCCCCGCGGGTCAGGCGGGTGACTGAATCAGCGACTCCCGGGTGGATGCGCATCCGGCCGCCTGATAAGGGAGGCTGCCCGCCAAGTCAAACGGAGGCCGCTCTGCCGATTCGCACGATCGTCCTTCTGCTGGTCATCTTCACAGCCGCAGGAACAGCCCCCGCGCTCGCCGCCGATGTGCGGGTAGACGGAAGTTACCGGCTGCGCCTGGCCTCGAACACGAACCAGGTGCTGGACGACACCGGCACCGCGGTCGGCCAGTCGCACTGGGCCGAGCACCGGCTGCGAATCACGCCGAAGCTCATCGAAGCGAACCTCATCGAGATCCAGGGGTCGTTCGACGTGGCGTCTGGCCTGCTCGCGGGCGACGTGGCCAACAATTTTCGCGGGTTCGGCTGGACCGGCCGCAGCGACTCGCACGGCGGCTTGCACCCGAGCAGCTTCACCTTCCGCCACTTTTTTATCGAGCTGAAGCTGAACGTCGGCATCCTCCAGCTTGGCCAGATGGCCAGCCACTGGGGCATGGGCATGGTGGCAAATGGCGGCAACGGCGAGGAGGAGACCGACTTCGGCGACGTGCGCTTCGGCGACATCGTCGACCGCCTGCTCTTCGTCACCCGGCCGCTGGTCGGCCTGCTCGGGCCACGCAGCTTCCTCGCGCAGCATCTGGCCACCGCTATCGCCGGCGACATCGTCTATCGCGATCGCTACGCGGAGCTGGTGCAGTCGGCGCCGGGCAATAGCCTGCGCATCGGCGACCAGGCGTTCCAGCTGGTGGGCGCGGCCATCCTCGACTTCAGCGAGGCCAGCCGCCTGGGTTTCTATACGGCGCGCCGGGTGCAGAGCTTCGCGCTCGACAGCGGCGACCTGCACACCTGGATCTTCGACCTGCACGCGCGCACGCTTTTCCAGCCCGCGCTGCTTCCAGTCACCATCAGCCTCGAGGCCGAGGCAGCGCAGGTGGTCGGCGGCACCAGCCACGCTCCCAGCCTCAATGCGCCTGCGACGTCGCGTGTCAACCAGCAGGCGGCCGTGCTGCGCACGCTCGTCTCGAGAGGCCCGCTCGAGGTTGAGCTGGAAGGCGGCTATGCCAGCGGCCGCGCGAACCCCTTCGACGATCAGGTGACCGCCTTCCAGATGAACCGTGACTTCAAGGTGGGCCTGGTGCTCTGGGACGAAGTGATGCTGTTCCAGACGCAGAACGCCGCGCGCAGGCTCTCGGATCCGCACCTGCTGGGCCGGCCGCCGCCAGGGCTCGACCTCCTCCCCACCGAAGGCTCGGTGACGAATGCCCTCTATCTGAAACCGACCTTGCGCTACCGCCCGGCCTTTCTCGGCGGCAAGGTGCGCGCGGTGGCGAGCGTGCTGCTGGCGCGCGCTCCCGAGCCGGTGATCGACCTCTACCAGGCATTCGTCTCCTCCTCGCCGCGCAACAGCTTTGGCGCTCCCGCCAAGCGCAGCTACGGCACCGAGATGGACTTTGCGCTCGGCTATCGGACCCGCATCGCTGGCGACCAGCTGGGCGCCGAGCTTGGCGTGCAGGCCGGGGTTCTGTTCCCGGGCGATGCCTTCGATCGCGCGGACGGCACCCGGATGCCGGGCGTCTGGGTCGGCAAGCTTCGCGGTACCCTGGTCTTTTGAAGAGCGACTCTTGGCAAAGGATTTCTGATGAGGAAAGCACTCGCTCTCGCGCTGTTGCTTGGGGGCTGCCATTCAGGGCAGCCGTTCGAAGGCCTGGGCCCGGCGCAGCCCACCAGCGGCCCGCGGGTCCAATTCGATCTGACGCGCCGGCCGCTCCCCGAAATCCCTTTCCCAAACGACCTGGCGACCCGACCGGACTCGGTAAGCCCGACCGGCCTGAGGGTCAATGCGAGTGTGGTGGCGCCGTCGCAGCTCGAGCGTTCCGTGCGCGGCCTGCTCGACACGCTCGATGGCTTTGGCACCTTTGCACCCATCACCGTGGCCTTCGACAAAGACCTCGACGTTCTTGATCTCTACAACCGGCAGAACAACAAAGACCCGCTCGACGACGCCGTCTATCTGGTTGATTTGCAGACCGGTCAGACCCAGCCGCTGGATTTCAATGGCGGACACTTCCCCTATGAGCTTTCCCAATCGAATCAATACTTCTCCAATGACCCGCTCGCAGCCGTCACCAACCTGCTCTTTCCCACCACGGGCCCGCAGCCGAATTTTCTGCACCTATTCGACCCGAAGTATCCGGACACGCACGGCGGCATCGCGCAGCAGTCCGACGACCTGCTCACCTTTTACGAGCGCGCCACTCGTACGCTCGTCATGCGCCCGGTGCTTCCGCTGCAGCAGGAGCACAAGTACGCCGTGGTGCTCACGACGCGGCTGCACGGAACCGACGGCGCTCCCGTCGGCGCCCCGCCCGGGTCATCGGGCATCAATCACGCGGCCCAGACGAATGAATTGAAGCCGCTGTTGCGATGGCTGCCTGTCGCGCTCGGCGAAGTGTCCTATGCCTGGGCCTTCACCACGCAGTCTACCACGCGCGATCTCGAGCTCATCCGCAGCGGCCTGCACGGCTATGGCCCGCTCGGCCTGCTGCAACGCCAGTATCCGGTGCAGGGCATCACCGGAGGGACGCAGTCCCAGCCCAACTATCAAACGCTGATCAACGTGCTGCAGCTCAAGGGTCCTGCGCCCGACCCGACCAGGTTGGCGACCGATTCCTCTCTCTTCATCTTGAAGGTCGCGGACCTGCTGCCGCTGCTGCAGAATCCGAAAGTCAAGCAGCTCCTGCTCGGGATCGACGACCAGAATGTGCAGGCGCTCCTCGATACCTATCAATACGTCGATTACTTCGTCATGGGTCAATACAACTCGCCCAGCTTTCTCGACCTGCCTTGTCCCGATCCGGCGACTCCTTGCACCCCAAGCAGCGCGCCTGCCGATCAAAGCTTTCAGATCGATTACCAGACCGGCACCGCGCGGACCGTCCCCGCTACCGTGACTTTCATGCTCTCGGTACCGAAAGCGCGGCCCGAGGCCGGCCACGTCGCGCCGTTCCCGGTGGTCATTGCCGGCCACGGCTACAAGTCCACTCGCATCGAGCACATCCTCGGCTTCGCCGGCACCTTCGCGAAGTTCGGTCTCGCCTCGATCTCAATCGACGCCTATGGCCACGGGCTCGGCCTTGACCCCGCGCTCGAGCAGACCGCCCGCGCGCTGGCGGCGCAATACGGCTTGAGCAACTTCGCCGACGCGGTCTTTCAGGGTCGCGCGCGCGACCTCAACTACGACGGCGTCAAGGAGTCGGGCGGCGACTTCTGGACCGCCGATACCTTTCACACGCGCGATGTGGTGCGCCAGTCCATCGTGGACTGGATGCAGCTCGTCCGCGTGTTGCGCAGCTTTGACGGCCACGGCACTATGGCAGTCGGCAAAAACACCCAGCTCGCTGGCGACTTCAACGGCGACGGCATCCCCGACGTGGGCGGGCCGGTACATTGGCCGCTCGACGTCGGCACCGCGACCACTCAAGTGCTCTTCCCGGCGGACAGCTTCAATCCAGGCAGCGATACCTTCGCCTTCGGCATTTCGCTCGGCGGCATCCTCGCCGCGGTGCTACCTGCGGTCGAGCCCGCCATCATCGCCGCCGCGCCGACCTCCGCTGCCGGCGGACTCGGAGATGTCGGCCTCCGCTCGACGCTGGGCGATGTGGTGCAGGCGGTCTTCCTCGAACTCTTTGGCCCGATGTTCGTCAATTGCCACTTCGATCCCAACGCCGGCCCGCAAGACCCTCAGACCTTCTTCCATGTTGGCGCATGCGTTGACGGCCCGCCGGACACGCTCGTGATGACGGTGCAGGACGTGAACAAGCGCCGCGACGTCCCTGTGGCAAAGATCTCGCTGCAGCCCGGCGACCGCGTGGTGGTGAAGAACCTCGCCGAGCTCGCGCCCGGCGCTGACTGCTCCGATGGCGTCACCAGGGTGGACGGCTGCTCGACTGTCCTCGCCGATGCGCGGGGGTTGCTGCGGCTGCCCATCGCCGCGGACTGGCCGCTGCTTTCTTCCACCACGAGAGCCTCGCTCGACCCCGCCATCGCCCCGCGCGTCACCGTACAAGTCACGCGGCCCGGCGATCTCCTCCAACTGGCAATCATCTCCGCGGCGGGTACGCGACTGATTCAGACTTTCGAGCTGCCCGACCGGACGCCGCAGCTCGCCGCGGCGCACTTCTTCGGGGTCGACTACAAGACCGGAACTCCATTGACGGCGGTCGCGCGCGGCTTCGGTTACACGCGCAACACGCCCGAGTTCCGCCGGCTGATGGGGTTATCGCAGACCATCCTCGAGCCTGGCGATCCGGTGAACTACGCACCTCATTACTTCAAGGATCCGCTGCTGGTCGGCGACCCCGCAGACGGTACTGTCGCGCGCGCGCCGGCGAACGTGCTGGTCATCGGCACCTCGGGAGATCCGGGCGTGCCCATCAACACCGCAATCTCGCTCGCCCGCGCTGCCGGCCTGGTGGAGCTGAATCAGCCTGATCCCGATTACGGGATATCCGTTGATCAGGTGCTGATCGGGAGCGGGGCGGTAGAAGGGGTGGCCAAGCTCTCGCGCTATGCCTCGACCAGCTATGGCCCGCGCCAGGCGCTCGGCAGCCACTTGCGCTGCGATCCCGGCAGCGATTGCACGAGCCCGGGATTGGTGGACACGACTGGATATTCCTGCGATGGCGCGGGCGGCAATTGCACCGACGGGTTCGGGGCGCCCAGGCTCAATCCGCCCCTGCGCCAACAGCTCCAGCGCACTTCCAGCGCCGCGGCTGCGTGCCCGCCGAAGTCGCCGCTCGCCGCGGCGGGAGGTTGCTACTCGTCCGGCGCGTCGGCGTGCATGACCGATGGCGCGGGAAACGCTTTGCCGGGCGTCTCGGCGCTGTTGCTTCCGTATCTCAATCGCCAGGGCCAGCACGGCTTCTTCACGCCGCACCCTGGCAAGGCGTTCGATATGGACAGCTATCTCGCGAATCTTATCGGCCGCTACTTCGAGTGCCGCGGACGGGAGCTGCGCTTCGATCCTTGCCAGACGCAGCTCTCGAGCGCGTCGGTGGGGCCGGTACCCGGGTGCCCGTGGATACCGGCGCCGCCGCAATGACGTCGCTCCTGCTGAATGCCGACGGCAACAGCTCGCCAATGGTGGTGACAATGGTCTCGCCGTCCGCGCTGGCATAGACGACCGGCGTCGCTTCTGCCGCGAACTCGGCCAGCACCTGGCGGCAGCCACCGCACGGCGCGGACGGGCGATGATTGCCGCCCACCACTGCCACAGCGTCGATGCGCTTGAAGCCGGCGGCCACGGCCATGGCCATGGCGTTGCGCTCGGCGCAGACGCTGAGTGGATAAGCGCTGTTCTCCACATTGCAGCCGGCAAAGATTCGGCCACCCGCGAGCACGGCCGCGCCGACCGGATACTTCGAATACGGAGCATGAGCGCGCTCGCGAACCAGTGCAGCGGCACGGAGCAGCGCGGGGATTCGGGTCTTTGGGCTGCGAGGCACGAGGCGCAAGCTAGCATTGCCCGGCGCGGCAGCCACTTTCCTTTTGGCATTGCGCGGCCGCTCGAGACGCCGCTCGGCGAGCCCCGACTTCTCGTGCGGCTTGCGCTCGCGTGTGAGCAAGCCGGCGGGTGCGATTCGAAGCAGCACATTGCCTTGGTAGCTCACACCCAGATCCGTGGTCACTGAATTGGTGGACGATGACGTCGCGGCACGCGTGGTGTCGCCGCTCCAACCCGTCAGGCAATTGCAGGGCTCGCGTCTCGAAGAAGACCGTATTGTCGTTGCGGACCACCCGTGGATGATGGATGGACAGCAGCAGGTCCAGGTCAATCGCGCGGTCGATACGAGTGAAAGCACTCTCTGGCTGTGCAGGCCCGGTGCAGCGGGTGCCGGCATTCAGATCAGACGCGGAGGTAGAGCGATCCTACGAAACAATGCACAAAGCCGGGAAGGTATAATGGTCAGCCTGCCCGTCAGCCGAGCGCGATGCGCGCAGGGACGGCTGCATAAGCGCGGGGAACCAGCGCCCGCAAGAGCGCGAGAAAGCGGCCCGAGGCCAGCTTCGCCACCTCGACCACCTCTTCGTGCGTGAGCTGGTGCTGGGCGAGTCCCGCCGCGAGGTTCGTGATGCAGGAGATCCCGCAGACCGGCAGGCCCATATGGGCAGCGGCAATCACCTCGGGAACGGTGCTCATCCCGACGGCGTCAGCGCCCAAAGCGCGCGACATGCGGATCTCCGCGGGCGATTCATAAGAGGGTCCATTCCATTGCAGATAGACTCCCTTCTGCAGCGGCACCCCGGCCTCGGCCCCCGCTGCCTCCAGTGCCTCGGCCAGCCGCGCATCATAAGCGCGCGAGATATCGGGAAAGCGCGGCCCGAGTGCATCCTCATTGAGCCCGATTAAGGGATTGCGGCCGGTCATATTGATATGGTCGGTGATGCGCATCAGATCGCCGGGGGCAAAAGCAGGATTGGTCCCGCCCGCTGCATTGGTGACCACCAGGGCGCGCGCCCCCAGCACGCCGAAGACCCGCGCCGGAAACGCAACGGTCGCGGCGTCGTGGCCTTCATAGCCGTGCAGCCGGCCCTGCAGCGCGAGCACCGGAACGCCAGCCAGCGTTCCCGCTACCAGCCGGCCTTTGTGTCCGTGCACGGTCGCCCGCGGAAAGCCCGGCAGCGAGGAGAAAGGCATCGACCGGGCGTTGTTCAGCTCATCCCCGAAGCTACCCAGGCCAGAGCCGAGCACGACGGCAAGCGCCGATTCGTCAGCAGGCAATCCCAGTCCCGCTCGAACTGCGGCTGCGCACTCGATAGCCAACCTGGTCCATGAAGACATGGGGGCTCCTCTAGTCGAAACAATCGGCCGCCACAAGCGAGAGGAAGCTTGGCGCGGCGCGTGTTATGCACCCCAACATGAGTTTCCACGAAGTGAAAGAGCTGCTCGAGACCGGCGGCGTGACGATGGTCATCATCGTCCTCGGCTCGATTGCCGCGGTGGTCATTGGAATTGAGCGCATCCTTTTTCTGCGCGGTTTTTCGGTCAAGGCGCAGCAGCTGCACGAAACAGTCGTCAAGGCGCTCTTGAAGGGCGACGCGCAGAACGCCATGCACGAGTGCGACCGCTCTCACATCCCGACTGCCGGCATCTATCGCGCCGCGGTGGACCGCGCCGCCAGGCCCGAACGCGTTCCCGACGCGGTGGACCGCGCCCGCCGGGAGGTGGTGCAGGCCCTCCGCTCGCCTCTCTGGATCCTCGGTACGCTCGGCGCCGTGATGCCCTTCGTCGGCCTCTTTGGCACCGTCTGGGGCATCCTCAAATCGTTCCGTCAGATGGCCGCGGCCGGGACCGGCGGCTTCGCGGTGGTGGCCTCGGGCATCTCCGAGGCGCTGATCACCACCGCCGGCGGCATCGCCGTCGCCGTCGAAGCGGTCGTGCTCTACAATTATTTCCAGGCGCGCGTGTCCCGCGAATCGTTCGACCTGACGCTCAAGTGCGACGAGCTCGCTGAGATCGTCCAGGACAAGGCAGCCGAGTTGGCCGGCCCGCGCGGCGCTGGCGCCGGTGAATCCCGCTCCGTGGCCAACTCATGAGGAGCATGCCATGTCGATGAGCGGGCCCCGCGGGTCGCACCACCAGGACGACGAAGAGGGACCGGCGGTCTTCGCCGATATCAACATCACGCCGCTCACCGATATCTTTCTGGTGCTGCTGATCATCTTCATGGTCACCTCCACCGCGCTGGTCGAATCGGGCCAGGGCGGCGCGGGCGCGGGCGTTCGCGTGGACCTGCCCAAGGGCCAGGCGCGCGAGATCAAGCAGATGGCGCGCGACTTTCCGGTCGCCATCCTGGCCGACGGCACCACAGTGGTGGAAGGCAAGACCATCGATATGGGCGCTTTGAAAGAGCGGCTGCAGAAGCTGTTGAAAGAGTCGCCCGACGCGCAGGTGATCATCCAGGCCGACACCGGCGTGCACCACGGCAAGGTGGTTGAAGTCATGGAGGTGGCGAAGTCCGTCGGGGTCGAGCGGCTCGCCATTGCTACCGAGGCGGCGCCGTAGAGCGGAGCCGCAAAGGAAGCGATTACGGACGCGCGACGATGGCAACTTGCGGGAGCGTGTGGAGCTCGAATCGGACCGTGAGCGGATCGTACGCCTTGAGCGCGCCCAGCATGGCGGATGGCGGCTCGACCCCGAAGTCGCTCATCAGCAACGGAACCGCTCCAATCGCGTAGATCGAGCCGTCGGAACTGGTGGCCGCTTCGACCACGAATGTCACCCGGCGCGTACGGCCGGCGATGGTGAGCGCGCCCGTCGCCTGCAGGACCACGCCTTCACCCGCCACCCGCTCGGTCGAGAGAAGCCGATATTCGATGGCCGGGTGTTCATCGGACTTGAGGGCGTCGCGCAGCTTTCCATTGAAGAAGCGGCTGCCGCAGTCGAGGTCGGTCACGGGGACCCGCAGCGCCAGACTGCGCGCGGGCTGGGCCGACGCGGAGACCTCGGCGCCCGCCCTGGCGTCGACGGTCCTGGCCGTGCAGGACCAAGGGTGAAAGTTCGTATCACCTTCAATCCAGAGCTTGCTCTCCTTTGCGAGTTTGATTGGTCTGGCTTGCGCCAGGGCGGTCAGCACGAGGAGGACACTTAACAAGGCGGACATTTGATGCCTCCCGATGCTTCAACAAGCGACCAGACGCTTCGTGCACGGACACGGAATCAATTCGCTGATATCCACGATTCATGCCGGGGGCCTTTCCGACGGGAGGCACGCTGCAAACGCAGCGGTTGCGCGGACCTGGTGTGACCGAACGCGCAAACCATGCGCGTTGCCTGGCAGAAGCGCCCGTCGGCCGTCATTCGAATTGAAGCCATGGCACGGGCGCTGCAGAGCTTCGCAAGCAAAGGAGAACGCCAATGCTGAGCAGCCTCTTCCTCATCGCGCAGGTCGCCGTTTCGCAAGGAGCGCCGTTTGCACTCGCGCCCGAGAGCAAGATCTGGATCGAGGGTGATTCAAATATTCATCCCTGGTCCTGCAAGGCGACCAGACTGAAAGCAAACATCACCGCCGACGTGACCGCCGAGCAGCCTGCGCGCAGTCTCGCGCTGCAGATCCCGGTGGAAGCCCTCGAATGTGGCAGCGGGCTGATGAACAGCAATCTCCGCAAAGCCCTCAAGGCCGAGAATTACCCGCGCTGCTGGTGAAGTTCGAGATCCACACCCTGCCGCTCCCCGCGGCCCACGCTTCTGTGCCTTGAGATTCAATCGAGGCTCGCGTCCTCGTCGTCTTCAGCGGGGCCGGAGATCCGCTCGCGGCGACGGGCGCTCTCCAGCACCTCCTCGAGCTTGCCGAGAAGGTCCTTGTTTCCATCCTGCTGATAACGCGCCAATGACTGCTCGAATTCGGGAATGCGCTCGAGAAATCCGGCGAGCCGGGCAGTGGTGATCTCGTCGGCGTAGAGCCCGTATCCTTCCGCCTCGAGATACCGGCAATTCAGCACCTGCTCAAATTGCTTGCCGACCGGCTGCGCCAGCATGGGTTTGTGCAGATAGACCGCCTCGCCCATCAGCGTGAAGCCGCCGCTCGCCACCACTCCGCGAGCGGTGCGCAGGTCATCGATGAAGCCCTGCTCGCTGAATGGCCGATAGAGTAAATTTCCCTCGCGCAGATCCTCTTTCAGTTCGCGCCGCAGACCATAGATGCGGCACTCGATCCCCGAGGCTTTCAATATCCCGGGAAGCTCCTTGTTGGTCGTATAGGTCTGATAGACGAGCAAGTGATTGCCGCGCTCGGACTTTGCCGCCAGGATCTCCGGTCTCAGGATGGGCGGGTGCAGCGTGGTCCTGCGCTTGCGCACGGGCGGATAGAAGAAGGTGCTGATCAGGTAATGCCAGGCTCCCGGCACCTTGGTCTTGATGAGCGCCCTGGCAATCTGGAAATCGGCTTGGTGGCCCTCGATCAGCGCGGGGTCGTGCTTGCAGCGATTGATGATCTGCATGTTATCGACCGAGATGACAGGGAGCCTGTGATTGACGGCGTAGAGATAGCTCCAGCTCTCGAAGTCCGAGACCACCACGTCGGGCTTGAACTCATTGGCAAGGTCGAAGTATGCGCGCAGGTTGCGAGGCCAGCCGCCGGCCACCGCGCCCTTCAGGTTCTCGAGCAGCGTCTTGCTATTCGAGACCTGATTGTTCTCGGTGACGATGGTGAAGCCCCAGATCTTCTTCACCGCCAGGTGCTCGCCTGCCCGCTTGGCGAGGTAATCGTGCGCACGGCCCGAAACCACCACCTGCACGTCGTGGTGCTTGACCAGCTCGTCGAGGACGACGCGCGACCGGATGGCGTGCCCCATGCCTTCGCCGACAACGCCGTAGAGGATTCGCATGCGACTCTTTTACCGCTGCTCGAGCGCGGGTGTACGATTCGCCGCGATGCGGCTCAGCGACGAAGTGATTACGCGCTCACTCGGCGACGATCTACCGGTCGGTATCTGGGTTGCGCGCGCCCCTGGCGGCGACTTCGTCTACGCGAACCGGGCCTTCCGCGAAATCATGGGAATGGAGGCGCGCAGCGACGTCGCCGCCGGCGAGTACGTCGCGCCCTACGGCATCTGCACGCGCGCCGGCGAACTCTATCCGGAGAACCGGATGCCGTTCATACGCGCGCTCGAAGCCGGAACCACGGTGGTCGTTGACGACATCGTCATTCACCGCAGCGACGGCGGCCGCGTCCACATCCGCGCGCAGGCCCGCCCGGTCTCGCATGAGGGCCTTGTTTCGCACGTCGTGATTGTCTTTATCGATATCACCCGCGAAGTGGAGGCCGAGTCGCGGCTGCGGATGGCGCAGAGGATGGAGTCCATCGGCACGCTTGCCGGCGGTATCGCGCACGACTTCAACAACCTGCTCGCGGTGGTGCAGCTGGTCTCGTCGTCGCTCTCCTCGCGCGAGCAGGACCCGGCGAAGCTCGAAGCGCTCCAGAACATCCAGCAGGCCGCCGACAGCGGCGCGCAGCTGACCCGCGCCTTGCTCGGCCTTGCCCGCAGCAGCAGCGGCCGCCCGCTGCTCGCGCGCGTGCAGTTGAACGAGGTAGTCGCAGGCGTCGAGCAGATCGTCCGGCGCACGCTGGGCTCGCACATCTCCGTCGAGCTATCGCTGGCGAGCCGCGCCGAGGTAATGGGCGAGCGCTCACAGCTGGAGCAGGTGGTCATGAACCTGGTGCTCAATGCGCGCGATGCCATGGCGGAGGGCGGCGCGCTGGTCTTGCGCACGCGCGACGAGCCCGCCGAGGTGGTGCTCGAGGTGGCGGACACCGGCAGCGGCATCGCGCCCGAACTGCGGCAGCGCATCTTCGAGCCCTACTTCACCACCCGCACCGGCGTCGGCACCGGGCTCGGGCTGGCCACGGTCTTCAGCATCGTGCAGGGCCACGGCGGCAGCATCGCAGCGCTCGACAACGCCCCGAGCGGCACGACCATGCGCGTCCAGCTGCCCTCGGCAAAAGCCTGAAAATTCTAGCTGATGCGCTCGAGCACCAGCGGCTTCTGTTCCGCCGGTTCGGTGCCGATCTGCGCCGCCACGAGCAGGCGCGCCTCTCCGCGATCGAGCCGCTCCGCCGTTGCCGCGTGCAGCTCGGCCAACGTCTCTCCTGCGTGCACCTCGTCGCCGACGCGCTTGCGCAACAGTAACCCGGCCGCGTGATCGACCAGGTCCTCCTTGCGCGCGCGCCCCGCGCCCAGCTCCACCGCCGCAAGCCCGACCAGCTCCGCGTCCAGCGAAGACAGCACGCCCGAGCGGGTCGCCTTGACTTCGCGCCTCAGCTTGGGCTGCGGCAGTCGCGATGGATCCTCGATGCAGGCCGCATCGCCGCCCTGCGCTTCGATGAGCTGCGCGAAGCGCCGGAGCGCGGTGCCGTCCTTGAGCGCGGTCTCGAGCCGCCGGCGGGCCAGGAGCGGGTCGCGGCCCACTCCCGGCGCGTCCCCCGCGAGCAGCATTTCGACGCCCAGCCGCAGCGTCAGCTCGCGCACGTCGGCAGGCCCGTCGTCGCGCAGGATATCAATCGACTCCTGCACTTCGACCGCGTTGCCGACGGCGAAACCAAGCGGCGCGTCCATATTCGTCAAGAGCGCAGTGCAGCCGCGGCCCACCGCGCGGCAGAGGTCGACCATGGTGCGCGCCAGCAGCCGCGCGTCGTCCAATGACTTCATGAATGCTCCACGCCCGACTTTCACGTCCAGCACCAGCGCGTCGATGCCCTCCGCCAGCTTCTTGGAAAGGATGCTCGAGGCAATCAGCGGCACCGATTCCACCGTCGCCGTCGCGTCGCGCAGCGCATACAGCTTGCGATCAGCGGGCGCGATCTCGGTGGTCTGGCCAATCAAACAAACGCCCAGGGTATTCACCAGCTCGATAAAGCGCGCGATGGGAAGCTGGACCGCGAAGCCCGGAATGCTCTCGAGTTTGTCGAGGGTACCGCCGGTATGGCCGAGCCCCCGCCCGCTCACCATGGGCACGCGGACCCCGCAGACGGCGACCAGCGGCGCGAGCGGCAGCGAGATCTTGTCGCCGACGCCGCCGGTAGAGTGCTTGTCCACCTTGCGGCCGGGAATTCCGGAGAGGTCCAGCACCTGGCCCGAGTGCAGCATGGCATCGAGCCACGCGGGCAGCTCGGTCTTGACGTCGAGTCCGCGGAAGAAAACGGCCATCAGGAAGGCGGCGAGCTGGTCGTCGCCGATGCTGCCGTCGGTGGCGCCGCGAATCAGGAAGCGCAGCTCTTCTTCTTCGAGACGGCCGCCGTCCCGCTTCTTGCGAATGAGGTCGTACGCGCGCATGGGCGGCGCAAGCTGCCCGTTTTCAGAGGAGGCGTCAACGCAGCCGGAACTCCCCGTTCCCGTCGACAGGCGGGCCTCGGACGGTTAATCAGGCCCGCATGTCGATCATCGAGCCGGGGCCGGGCGCAGCGGAGTTTCCCCACGAGCTGTCCGCACGGCTCGGGCAGGCAGTCGCGGCACGCAAGGACCCGCCACGCACGAAGCACTTGCGCGCGGACGGGAGCGCGCTTTTTACCAACCGGCTGGCGCTGCAGACGTCTCCCTATCTCTTGCAGCACGCGCACAATCCCGTCGCCTGGTATGCTTGGGGCGAAGAGGCTTTCGCCCGCGCGCGGGTCGAGGACAAGCCGGTCTTCCTCAGCGTTGGTTACTCCACCTGCCATTGGTGTCACGTCATGGAGGAGGAGTCTTTTGAAGACCTGGAGATCGCGCAGCTGATCAATCAACTGTATGTGCCAATCAAGGTGGACCGCGAGGAGCGGCCCGACGTCGATGCTGTCTATATGCAGGCCGTGCAGATGCTCACCCAGCACGGCGGCTGGCCGATGACCGTCTTTCTCACGCCTGACAAGAAGCCTTTCTTCGGTGGCACCTATTTCCCGCCGCGCGACGGCGAGCGCGGCGCGCGGGTGGGCTTTCGCACGATTTTGCTTGAGCTCGACCGCGTCTATCGGACCGAGCGGGAGCGGGCGGTGCAATCGGCCGAGCAGATCGCGGCGGCGGTGCGCGACAGCCTCGCAGCCGAAGCGCCCACTGGACTGCCGGGCACCCTCTCGCTCGATGGCGCGTTTGCACATGCACGGGAAATCTATGACGCTCTCGAAGGCGGCGTCCGGCGCGCGCCCAAGTTTCCTTCCTCATTGAATACCCGCTTCCTGCTTCGCTACTTCAAGCGCACCGGCGAACCGGAAGCCCTGCAGATGGCGGTGCATACCCTCGAGAAGATGGCGCTCGGAGGCATCTATGATCAGGTGGGCGGCGGCTTTCACCGCTATTCCACCGACGCGCGCTGGCTGGTCCCTCATTTCGAGAAGATGCTTTATGACAATGCCTTGCTCGTTCCTGCTTATGTCGAGGGATACCAGGTCACGGGCGCGCCGTTCCTGCGTCATATCGCGATTGAGGTGCTCGATTATGTCGCGCGCGAAATGACCGGCC
Organism: Deltaproteobacteria bacterium; assembly: GCA_025358085.1. Lineage (GTDB taxonomy): Bacteria > Myxococcota > Myxococcia > Myxococcales > 40CM-4-68-19 > JANYKT01. Next base: position 128,670 of record JANYKT010000159.1, read on the forward strand.
CTGCGGGCGGATTCTGGTCGGCCACCGACGCCGACAGCGAAGGAGAGGAAGGCACCTTCTTCGTCTGGACGCCCGCGCAGCTGGTTCAGGTGCTGGGCGAGGCGGATGGCGCGCAGGTGGCGCAGCTGTTTGGCGTGACTGCCGGGGGGAACTTTGAAGGCAATAGTGTTCTGTCGCTGGCGCGTGTGCCGACGGTCGACGAGCGGAGCTTGCTTGATCGCGTCCGGCCGAAGCTCTATGCGGCGCGCGCGGGGCGGCCACCGCCGTTGACAGATCACAAGATCTTGACCTCCTGGAATGGACTGATGATCTCGGCGTTCGCGCGCGCGGGGCTCGCGCTCGACCGGCCCGACTTCGTTCAGCGCGGCGCGGCGGCCGCGGACTATCTCCTGCGCGAGCGCGTCGCGGGCGGCAAGCTGCTGCGCACCTCGGCGGGCCACGAGGGGCTGCTCGAGGACCACTCCTTTTTCGCGGCCGGTCTGCTGGATCTGTTCGAGGCGACCGGCGAGAAGCGCTGGCTTTCTGCTGCTATCGAGTTGCACGCGCAGCTGTCCGCGCGATTCGCCGACCCGCAGGGCGGCTTCTTCCGCACCGCGACCGACGCCGAAGAGCTGCTCGCCCGCGAGAAGCCTGCTTATGACGGCGCCGAGCCCACCGGCAACTCCGTGGCGGCGCTCACGCTGCTGCGGCTCGAAGCAATCACCTCCGACGCCGCCTATCGCGCGCAGGCCGAGGCGTTGCTCAAATGCTTCGGCGCGCTGCTGGCGGGCGCCCCCGCGGCGCTCGGCGAGATGTTGCTCGCGGTGGACTTCCTTCTGTCCGAGCCGCGCGAAGTGGTGCTGGTGCGGCCCCGCGGCGGCGACGATTCCGCGCTCCTGACGACCGTGCGCTCGCAGTTCTCTCCGTCCCAGGTGCTGGTCCGCCACGAGGACGGAGCCGCGCCCGCGACGCCGCTCGCCCGCGACCGGCCTGCAAAGGACGGCGTTCCGACCGCTTATGTCTGTCGTCGCGGCGCCTGCCAGTTGCCCGTCACCGAGCCGTCGCAGCTGGCCGCGCTGCTGCGCTGAGCTGCTCTGGTCAGGGCCGCAGAAACAGTAGTGCCGACCAGGTCCCGTCGAAGAGCGCCTGCTGCCCGGGCGGGGCAGCGACGAGCGCCGCGGTCTGTCCGGGTTTGAGCAATAGCTTCCGCGGCACGGTCATCATTCCTGCATCCTACCGGATTGAAGCGGAGATCTTTCAAGGCGGGCTTCGGCGATTTGATTCGCGGTAGTTTGGCTGCGGTGAGCCGAAGCCGACCGATACCACTGGAGACACCATGAGTGCCCGGCCTTATGTGATTTGCCACATGATGAGTTCGGTGGACGGACGCATCCAGTCCAAGCGCTGGGCTTTCGAGGGTGCGGCCCGCTTCTTCGAGGTGCAAGCAGCGAAGATCAAGGTTGATGCCTGGATGGTCGGCCGGACAACCATGCAGGAGTTCTCCAGCCATAAGCCGCGAGGCAAGGCCAAACCCGCGCCCCGCATTCCAAAAACAGACTTCATTGCATCGTTTCGATCAAAGACCTTCGCCGTGGCAATCGACCCGTCGGGCAAGTGCAGCTGGGACTCGAACGAAGTCGACGGCGATCACGTCATTGAGGTGCTGACTGAAAAGGTCTCGTCCAGCTATCTGCACCATCTGCAGGAAAACGGTGTCTCCTATATCTTTGGCGGAAAGAGCGAACTCAACTTGAAGCTGGTGCTCGAAAAGCTCCGGAAGCTTTTCGGCATTGAGCGCGTCCGGCTCGACGGCGGCGGCGGCAACAATGGCTCTTTCCTCAAGGCCGGCCTGATTGACGAGCTGAGTCTGGTCCTGATGCCCGTAGCCGATGGCTCACTGCAGACTCCGACTGTCTTCGACGTCGAGCCGGGAACTACGCGCCGAACCGCGGCGAAGCTTGCGCTCAAATCCGTCAAGCGCCTCGAAGGCGGCGCGCTCTGGCTGCGCTATCGCATCGAGCAATAGGTTTTCGAAGCTGCCTCGCCGCGCGCGGCCAGCTCGTCGTCGAAGCGCTCGAACGCCAACGCGGAGAGGTGCGGATCCAGCACTGACCGAACGGTACGCCACGTTTGAATTCTTTTGTTATAAGCGCGCGCATGCAAATCCTGCTCGCTGCACTGCTGGTATTGAAAGCGGCCCACCTCTTCGACGCTCACACCGGGAAGCTGCAGAGTCCGGGTGTGGTGGTCGTCGACGGCAACAAGATCTCCCAGGTCGGCGGGGTTGCGCCCGTGGGCGCGGAGGTCATCGACCTCGGAGACGCTACCTTGCTGCCGGGCCTGATGGACGCGCATACGCACCTGACCTCCGAGTCCAGCGACAGCTGGTACAAAGATTTCGTGGACGGGCTGCTCCGCTCCCCGGCCGAGCAGGCGCAGTACGCGGCTCTCTACGCGCGCCGCACCATTGAAGCGGGCTTTACCACCGTCCGCGATTTGGGCTCCAATGACTCAATCGATGTCGGGCTGCGCAATGCGATCGCGCACGGCGACGTTCCGGGACCGCGCATGCTGGTGGCCGTGAATGCCATCGGCGCTACCGGCGGGCACGCCGACTCGCCCTATGCCGGCAACAACCTGGTATCGCCCGGCGTCCGGGAGGGCATCTGCAATGGCGCAGATGCATGCCGCGCCGCTGTCCGCTGGCAGGTCAAGCAGGGCGCCGACGTCATCAAGTTCATGCCTTCGGGCGGCGTGCTTTCATTGAGTGATTCGGTGGATGCGCCGCAGCTGTCGCAGGAAGAAATGAATGCCATCGTGCAAGAGGCACACGCATTGAAGCGCAAAGTGGCCGCGCATTGCCACGGCGATCTGGCGGCGAAGATGGCCGTCAAAGCCGGCGTGGATTCCATCGAGCACGGGACCTTTCTCAAAGACGACACGCTCGCGGAGATGAAGAAGCGCGGCACCTTTCTGATTCCGGGACCGATCGGCCATGTGCAGCCCGAGGACTTGAGCAAGATGAACTATCCGGAGGCCATCAAAGAGAAGCTGCACGCGGCGCAGCTGGCGCATCCAGGCATGTTGAAGAGCGCCATCCGCCTGGGGCTGCGTGTCGGCTTCGGCACCGACGCGGGCGTGGGACTGCACGGCCACAACGCGGAGCAGCTGCCGGAGCTGGTCGAGCACGGCATGACGCCCGCGCAAGCGCTGCAGGCGGCCACCATCGTCGATGCCGAGCTGCTGGGCTTGTCTGACAAGCTGGGCGCGCTCGAAAAGGGAAAGCTCGCCGACGTCATCGCGGTGCCAGGCAATGTTTTGCAGAGCTTTGACAATGCGGTCCAGCACGTCGCCTTTGTCATGAAGGAAGGGAAAGTCATCAAGCAGGCGGGTAAAGAAAAGGCTCCCGCGCCGAAGCATATCGTGCTGACGGCGGCGCACCTCTTCGATGGCAAGTCAGACGCGCTGCTCGACCACGCGACCATCCTGATTGAGGGCAACAAGATCGTTGCGATTGGCAAGGATCTGCAGATTCCGGCCGATGCCCAGCGCATCGACCTCGGGGACTCGACGCTGCTGCCCGGCCTGATGGACGCCCACGTTCACCTGACCTTCGAGTCCAGCGAGGACTTCGCGCATGACCTCGTCGACGAGCTCCTCCGCACGGCTCCCGAGAAATCGCTGCGGGCGCGCACGTCCGCGCGCCGCACGCTCGAGGCCGGCTTCACCACCGTTCGCGACGTGGGGTCGCACGATCACCTCGCCCCGGCCCTGCGCAATGCCATCGACAAAGGCCTCGCCGATGGGCCGCGCATGCTGGTTGCGAACTATGGAATCGGCACTCGCGGCGGACACGCGGACAGCCCCCCCATCCCCACCGATCGCGCGCCGCCGAGCACACCTGAGACAGGCGTCTGCGCTGGCGCAGACCAATGCCGCGAGGCGGTGCGCTGGCAGCTCAAATACGGCGCCGACGTGATCAAGCTGATGCCGTCCGGGGGGGTGCTTTCACTGAGCGATCCGGTAGACGTGCCGCAACTCACGCCCGACGAGACCTGGGCCATCATCGACTAGGCGCACGCCTGGCACCGCAAGGCGGCTGCCCATTGCCACGGCGACGCGGCAGCGAAAATGGCCATCGCGGCGGGGGTCGATTCTATCGAGCATGGTTCATTCCTGAAGGCCGACACGCTGTTCGAAATGAAGAAGCGCGGCACGGTTCTCATTCCAACCCTGATGGCCGTCGAGACGGTGGTGCGGAAGGCAAATGAGGGCAAGTTCCCGCAGGTCATTGCCGACAAGGCGCTGGCCGCGGGGGGGTCGCTGGCGAAGATGGTGGGCGAGGCGGTGAAGCTGGGCGTGATTATCGGATGCGGCACCGATTCGGCGGTGAGCGAGCACGGCCACAACGGGCACGAACTGGTGCTCCTGACCAAGGCGGGCCTCTCGCCGCTCGCGGCGCTGAAGGCCGCGACCAGCGTGGACGCGGAGCTGTTGGGCGTCGCCGACCGGCTGGGAACGCTCGCGCCGGGAAAGCTCGCGGACATCGTCGCGGTACCCGGCAACCCGCTCACCGACATAGCGGCCATCGAGCACGTGCGATTCGTGATGAAGGACGGCAAGATCTTCAAGGCGGAACCCTAGTTAACCTGGGGAGGGGGACCGAGGGGGTCTGGGGGGCAGTCGTACGAAACGTACGTTTCGTACGCGCGCCCTCGACGTTTCGTTCACTCGCTTCTGTACGTTTCGTACGTTTCGTACGAGCCTCGCCGAAGGACACCCGCCCCCCCGCCCGTCAAACCGCGGCGCCGCTTGGTACGGCGAACCTGGATGTGCGGTTACCTCGTTGGCCGATTGACGCCGAGGGGGCGTGCGGCCAAAGTGCGCCGCCTATGAAGCGATACTCGCCGCTCGCGCTTTTTTTTGGTCTCGCGCTGCCCGCCTTGCTCGGCCCCGGGATACTGCCCGGCTGCAAAACCCAGAAGGCGCAGCACACCATCGGACTCGCGCTCGACGTCGGCGGCCGCGGCGATCAGTCCTTCAATGACGGCGCGCTGCGTGGGCTCGAGACCATGGCGGCCGGCGTGCGCTACACCGCGCGCGGGTACGAGCCGGTGCCGGACGCCGCCTACCAGCAGCTCGAGCTGCACCCGCCACATCTGGCGCTGCCGAAGCCCCTGGTGCTGAGCGGCAAGGCCCAGGAAGACTATGAGCCGAACCTGCAGCTGCTGGTCGATCAGGGATCGGAGCTCGTGATCGCAGTCGGCTTCATGATGGAACCCGCCACTCGCGCGGTCGCGGCGCGCAATCCGGCAGCGAAGTTTTTGCTTCTCGACAGCCCCGTGCTTGATGCCTCGGGCAAGCCGGTGGTGGCGCCCAACGTGCGATCAGTGGTGTTCAAGGAGCACGAGGGAAGCTTCCTCGCGGGTGCGCTTGCGGCCGAGCTTTCCAGGACCGGCAAGATCGGCTTCGTCGGCGGCATGCAGCTCCCGCTGATCCGCAAGTTCGAGGTGGGCTATCGCGCTGGCGCGCGCTCGGTGGCACCCCACGTCGAGGTGCTGGTCGCGTACACCGGGACCTTCGACGACGAGAAAAAGGGCGTCGAGATCGGGCAGGACCTGTACGGGCGCGGCTGCGACATCGTCTTCCACGCCGCAGGCCTCGACGGGCTGGGCGTGATCAAGGCGGCGCAGCAGGCCAATCAGCTGGTGATCGGGGTGGACAGCGACCAGGCGCAGGTCGCGCCGAAGAACGTCCTCACCTCCATGGTCAAGCACGTAGACGCGGCGGTGTACGGCGCGGCGAAGGATCTGCTCGAGGGACATTTCACGGGCGGAGATCTGGTGCTGGGCCTCAAGGAAGGCGGCGTGGGGCTCGCGCCGCTGGGCGCGGGAGCGGACCCGGGCGCGCTGGCGGACGTCGAGAAGCTGAAGGACGCCATCATCGCGGGGAAGATCCTGGTCCCCGCCACGCTCGACGAGTTGGCAAAGTTCCAGGCGCCTTCGCCCGCGACCCTGGGCCTCGCGCACGCGGTGGCCGCGAGCAAGTGAGCGCGGCACCGGCTCTCGAGCTGCGGGGCATCGTCAAGCGCTTTGCCGGCGTGGCGGCGGTGGATGGAGTTTCACTGTCAGTGAATCCCGGCGAGGTGCTCGCGCTGGTGGGCGAGAACGGCGCGGGCAAGTCCACGATGATCAGCGTCGCCTGCGGGCTCTATCGCGCCGACGAGGGCGAAGTGCGGGCGTTCGGCGCGGCGCTGCCACCGGGCGATCCGCGCGCCGCCATCGAGGCTGGAGTGGGCGTCGTCTACCAGCACTTCATGCTGGTCGGACCGCTGACCGTCTGGGAAAACGTGGTGCTGGGCCGCGAGCCGCTGCGCTTCGGCATCGTGGTCGACCGCGAGCGGGCGCGGCGCGAAGTGGCGGAAGCGGCGCAGCGCTTTGGACTGACGGTCGACGTGGACGCGCGCATCGAGTCGCTCGGCGTCGGCGCGCAGCAGCGGGTGGAGATCGTCAAGCAGCTTTGGCGCGGTGCGCGCGTGCTCATCCTCGACGAGCCCACCGCGGTTCTCTCGCCGCGCGAGGCGGACGAGCTCACGCAGACGGTGCGGGCGCTGGCGAAGGATGGCCGCAGCGTCGTCTTCATTTCGCACAAGCTGCGCGAGGTGCTGGCGGTCGCGGACCGTGTCGCCGTGCTGCGGCGCGGGAAGCTGGTGCAGACCGTCGCGCGCGCGCAGACGAGCGCGCAGCAGCTGGCGGAGGCGGTGATGGGGACGGTGTTGCCCGCGCTCGCGCGCGAGGCCACTGCGGCGGGGCTGCTGCCCGCCCAGGAGAGCCTGGACCTTGAAGAAGCCGCCGCGAAGACTGCGCCCGGTGCAACGTACCCAGCGCCCCGGCTGGTCGCGCGCGATCTGTGCTGCGAGGGAAGCCGTGGCCGCCCTGCCCTGCGCGGCCTCTCACTCGCGATCTTCGCGGGCGAAATCGTCGGCCTCGCCGGCGTGGACGGAAACGGCCAGAGCGAGCTCGCCGAAGTGCTCACCGGCCTGCGCGCTTTCCAGGGAACGCTCGAGCTCGATGGCCGCGAGGGCTGGGCACGCTCACCCGGGGCCGCGCGCGCGGCAGGCGTCGTCCACCTCCCGGAAGACCGGCACCGGCGCGCGCTCTGCCTGCCGCTCAACGTCGAAGAGAACCTCTCGCTCGGCCGCCAGGGTGACCCACCGTACGCCCACGGCGCGCTCATCGACCGCGCTGGCCGCCGCAAGAAAGCGCTCGAGCTGGTGCACGCCTTCGACGTCCGCCCGCCCGATCCGCTCGCGCGCGCAGGCAGCCTTTCGGGCGGCAACCAGCAGAAGCTGGTCGCGGCGCGCGAGCTTGCCGGCGGCGCACCTCCCCTCCTGGTGGTCGCGGTACAGCCCACGCGCGGGCTCGACCTGGGCGCCGCCGCGAAAGTTCATGACGCGCTCCGGACCGCGCGGGACGCGGGTGCGGCGGTCATCGTTCTCTCTCTCGACCTCGACGAGCTGCGCGCGCTCGCCAGCCGCATCGTCGTCCTCTACGACGGCCGCGTCACTGGCGAGGCGCCGCCCACCGCCAGCGACGACGCGCTCGGCCGGCTCATGCTCGGACAACCCCCGGCAGGCACACCGATGGCTTCCAAACCAGCCGGGATGCAGCCCCGCGCGGAGCTGCCCGAGTGAGTGAGGTCCTCCCCCAGCCTGGGCTTGAGCTGCAGCCAAGGTCCCTGCGCGCGCGCCTCTTCTCCGCCGCGCGCGAGCCGCTCTGGGCCGCGCTGCTGGCGGTCACGGCGTCGCTGACCTTCTCGTTCTTCGCCATCCTCGCCACCGGCAAGGATCCCGTCGCGGGCTACGGCTACCTCGTCTCGGGCGCGCTCGGCGGTCCCGGGCCGATCGGCGAGACAGCCATCAAAGGCGCGGTGCTGATTCTCACCGGCCTCAGCGTCGCGGTCGCGTTCGTGGTCGGCCTCTTCAACATAGGCGCCGAAGGCCAGCTCATCTGGGGCGCGCTCGCCGCCGCGGTGGCCGGCCGCGCGCTCGACCTTCCCGCCTTCCTGCAACTCCCCTGCTGCGTTCTTGCAGCCTGTCTCGCCGGCGGGCTCTGGGGCCTCGTCCCCGCCCTGCTCAAGGTGCGCCGCGGCGTGCACGAGGTGATCAGCACCATCCTCCTCAACTGGATCGCCATCCACCTGGTGCACGGCTGGCTGGTGGCGGGCCCGCTCGCGGCCGGATCGAGCAGCTCCTCCATCAGCGTGGCCGGCACCGCGAACATCCGCGCCTCCGCTTTCCTGCCGCGCCTTCTCACCGGCAGCCGGCTGGACCTTGGCTTCCCGCTCGCGCTGGCCGTGGCCGCCGCGGTCTGGTTCCTGCTCACGCGCACGCGCCGCGGCTTCGAATGGCGCGCGGTCGGCAGCGGCGCCGAGGCCGCGTACGCGAGCGGCATTCCAGCGGCCCGCCGCATCTGCGAGGCGATGTTTCTCTCGGGCGCACTCGCTGGCCTCGCCGGTGGCCTGCTGGTGCTGGGAACCGAGCACAAATATCCCGGCGTCTTTCGCACCGGCTACGGCTTTGACGGCATCGCGGTCGCACTCATCGGCGGCGGCACCGCGGCCGGGACCGCGGTGGCCGGACTCTTCTTCGGAGCGCTGCGCGCCGGCGCCACGCGGCTGCAGCTGGTGGGGATCCACCCGAGCTTCGCCGAGCTGATCCAGGGAGTCGCAGTATTGCTGGTGGCCGCGCCCCGCCTGTTCGCGCCGCTGCTGGCGAAGCTGCGAGGCCGGCCGCGCGCGCTCGCTCCCGAAGCCCTGGAGTCAGCGAAGCCATGAACGCCATTCTCGACTTCGCTCCGCCGCTGCTCCTGGCCGCGCTCGGCGGAGTGCTCAGCGAACGGGCCGGCGTCGTCAACATCGGCCTCGAAGGCATGATGCGCTTCGGCGCTTTCTTCGCCGCCGCCGGATCGATCTGGACCGGCTCGCCACTCATCGGCCTGCTCTGCGGAGCTCTCGCGGGCGCGGCCGCCGCCGGCGTGCACGCGCTGCTCTGCCTGCGCTACCGCGCCGACCAGGTGGTCAGCGGCATCGCCCTGAACCTGGTCGCGCTTGGCCTGATCACTTTCCTTCTCGAGGCTTTCTTTGGCTCCAGCGGCGTCAGCCCGCCGGTCCCCGCGCTGCCGCGCGATCGGTTCGGCCACAACGGCCTGGTTTATTTCTCGCTCGCGGCGCCGCTGGTCCTGCACTTTATTTTCTCGCGCACCGCCTTCGGCCTGCGCATCCGCGCGGTCGGCGAGCACCCGCACGCCGCCGCCACGCTGGGAGTCCGCGTGCTCCGCCTGCGCGCCATCTGCGTGCTGGGCAGCGGTGCGCTCGCGGGCCTCGGCGGCGCCGGCTTGTCGGTCGGCATCCTCGGACAATTCGACTCGCGCATGCCCGCGGGCCAGGGCTTCATGGCGCTCGCCGCGGTGGTCTTCGGCAAGTGGACGCCGCTGGGCGCAGCCGGCGCCGCGCTCTTCTTCGCCGCTGCCGACGCGCTCCAGCGCCAGCTGAGCTTCTCGCTGCACGCCGCCGACATGCGCCTCGAGGGCGTATTCCTCGCGCTGCCTTATGCGCTGACCCTGCTGGTGCTGGCGCTCGGCCTCGGCCGCACCCGCGCCCCCGCCGCCGACGGGATCCCCTACGAGCCCGAGGGCCGCTAGGACTCGATTTCCGAGAGGCCGACCTGGAGGTTTCCCTGCTCCAGCTCCGCCACCCGCTCGCGCCACACCTGCGGCCAGGGGATGCTGCGGAAGTTCGCCAGATCGATGCAGACCACGGTCGTCTCGCCGATGAGCTGCCGCAGGCCCGTATCGATGTTGTCCACCACATACTCGATGCGCGCGCTGCGCTCGCCCATCTGCGCGCAGCGCACCCGCACCAGGAGAGGGTCGTCGAAGCGCGCGGGCGAGAGGAAGTCCACCAGCGACCTCCGCACCACTGCCTGCACAGGCGAGCCGCGGCCTCCCTCCATCATCAGACCCAGGTAGCGCAGATATTCGACGCGGCCCAGCTGCAGGATCTGCATCCACGAGCCGTGGCCAACGATGCCCTGCGCGTCGACCTCGTCGTAGCGAACGCGGTGTTCCTGCGTGAAGCTGAACGCGTCCTCGGAATTGGGCGGCTCTTCGCCGCGCGCGAGCTCGACATCTTCTTGCGCAGCGGGCCCGGCAGGCTCACTCGCAGCAACGGCAGGCAGATCCGGCGGCGGGTCCGGCTGCTCCTGCATCAAACGACTGCCTGCAAAAAGCTCTTCCCGTGCGGCGCGGCGACACCGAAATACTCGGCCACCGTTGCGCCCAGATCGCAAAAGGACGCGCGCAGCCCCAGTTCGCTGCCGCGCTCGCGGCCCGGCGCATAGACCACCAGAGGAACAAGCTCGCGCGTGTGGTCGGTGCCGGGCATGGTGGGATCGTTCCCGTGATCGGCAGTGAGCAACAAGAGATCTCCGGGTCGCAGTGCCGCCGCGATTGAAGGCAAAGCCGCGTCGATCTCAGCCAGCGCCCGCGCATATCCCCGGTAATCGCGACGGTGGCCATACAGCATATCGGTATCGACCAGATTGACGAAGAGAAAGCCCGCCTCCATTGAACGCAAAAGCTCCGCCGTCTTGCGCAGGCCGTCGGCGTTTCCCTCGGTGTGCACCGACACGGCGATGCCGTGGCCGTCATAGATATCCGGGATCTTCCCGACGCCGGTGGTGCGCACACCTTTGCTCGCCAGCAGATCCAGCACCATGCCGGCAGGCGGCGGCTGCGAGAAATCGCGCCTGTTGTACGTCCGCTGGTAATGCCCCTTCCCGCTGCCCACGAACGGTCGCGCGATCACCCGCGCGATGCCGTACTGCTTGCCAATCTTCCGGGCCGCTTCGCACCAGTCATAGAGCGTCGCGAGCGGCACCCTCTCCTCGTGCGCGGCGATCTGGAACACGGAATCAGCGCTGGTATAGACAATGGGTTTGCCGGTCCGGACGTGCTCTTCGCCCAGCTCGTCGAGGATGGTCGTGCCCGAGGCGGTGGTATTGCCGAGATATCCCGGCACCCCCGAAAGCCGCTGCCATTCGTGCATCAGCTCAGCAGGAAATCCGTGCGGGAAGGTGGTGAATCCCTCCTCCAGCACCACGCCCATCATCTCCCAATGGCCGGTGGTGGTGTCCTTGCCCTGCGACCGCTCCTGCATCAGACCCACGCTCGCGCGCGGCGCCGAGGTGCGCGGACAGCCCGCGATTTCGGTGAGGTTGCCAAGGCCCCATGACTGCAACGTCGGCAGCGAAAGGCCGCCCACTTTGCGCGCGGTATTGCCGAGCGTATTGGCGCCCGTGTCGCCATAAGCCGCCGCGTCCGCCTGCTCGCCCGCGCCGCAGGAATCAATCACGATGACGCAGAACCGTCCCATCAATATTTTCCTCCGCCCGAAGCTCCGGGGGCCGCGGTTCCGCCCGCTCCGGTCACGATTGCGATGCTGGCGCTGGCGCCGATGCGGTTCGCTCCCGCCTCAATCATCTTCTGCGCGTCTTGCGTGGTCCGCACGCCACCGGAAGCCTTGACGCCGACGTCGTCGCCGACCACCGAGCGCATCAGCGCGATGTCTTCAGCCGTGGCGCCGCCCTGCCCGAAGCCGGTGCTGGTCTTGACGAACGCCGCGCCGGCGGCTTTCGCCAGCGCGCAGCCGATGACTTTCTCGTCGCGCGTCAGCCCGCCCGTCTCGAGGATGACCTTGACCGGCCGCGGCCGCGCCGCGTCGACCACCGAGCGGATGTCGCACTGGACCAGGCGGTAGTCGTGCGACTTGAGCGCGCCGATGTTGATCACCATGTCGATCTCGGCGGCGCCATTGCGGACTGCCTCGCGGGTCTCGAAGACCTTGGCCGTGGTGGTCCCGGCGCCCAGCGGAAAGCCGACCACCGCGATGGGCTTCACGCTGGAACCATCGAGCAGCCGCTTCGCCAGCGCGATGTTCGACGAGTTCAGGCAGACGGTGGCAAAGCCCCACTTGCGGGCCTCGTCGCAGACTTTGATGATGTCGTCGCGGGTGGCGTCGGGCTTGAGCATTGTGTGATCGATATAGCCCGCGATATCCCGGGAAGTGCGAATGGCGAGCGGCGTCAGGCGCGCCGTGCCGACCTTGAACATCTCGCGGGCGCCACACGTCGAGCGGTCCTCGCAGGGCTCGCAGCCGTCGCGGTTGCATTCCTTGGGAATCTCATCTCGAGGCGGCGGACCGCGCGGAGCCTCGACCTGGGGTGCGGGCCACGCCGGCTGCGCCTCTGGTCGCACCGGCTGCGCGCCATTCTTGCCCCAGGCGCCGCCACTCTCGGCGCGAAGCCGCGCAAGCGCCTTGTCCGCGATCATCGCTGCCAGATCGTCGAGCTCCGCCAAAAGGCCTCCCTCCGCGGCTGCTCGCGGGCGCGCGGTTGTAGGGCGCCGCGCGAAGAGCTGTCAATCCGTTGTAGAAGGCCGAGTATGCCCCGCCGCCCGGCGCTGCGTTCCCCGGCCCGTTCCCGCGTCCGAGTTCATCTCCTGGGCGCTGCACCGGAAACCCTCACTTCGGCGAAGGCTTCCAGGTTCCTCGTTCCGCCGCTTTGCCCGCTACCACGCCACCAGGGGGGGAAGGCTCATGAAGATGGCTTCGATGTTGCCGCCCGTCTTGAGCCCGAAGAGCGTGCCGCGGTCATGGACGAGATTGAACTCGACATAACGGCCGCGCCATTTGAGCTGTTGCGCGCGATCCTCGTCCGAAAAGACCTGGCCCCGCCGCTTCTCGACCAATGGAGCATACGCAGGCAGGAATGCATCGCCGATCGCCCGCACGAAGGGCCAGTGCGCGCGGCCGCTCAGGTAATCGAAGAAGATGCCGCCGACGCCGCGCTCGCTCTTGCGGTGCTGGATATAGAAATACTCGCGCGCCCACTGCGACAGGCGCGGATAAGCGCGCGGGTCGTGGCTATCACAAGCATCTCGCAAGACTTGATGGAAGTGCGCCGTATCCTCGTCATAGGGGCGGCAGGGCGTCAGGTCGGTCCCGCCACCGAACCATTCCAGCTCCCCGACCTGCAGATAACGCACATTCAAATGGACCACAGGCACGTAGGGATTGCGGGGGTGCAGCACGAGCGAGACGCCAGTGGCGAAGAATGGCTTTCCCGCCAGGTCTTCGGCGCGCGGCAGCCGGACACCCAGCGCCTCGTCCTCTGGCGCGAGTACTTTTGCACCCTCGGAAGGGACAAAGGGATATCGCTCGCCCGCGACCGCCGAGAAGTTGCAGCCACCCTTCTCGAAGAGTTCTCCGCGAAGCTCCGACATCTCTCCGCCGCCGCCGCCGGGCCGCTCCCAGGTCGTCCGCCGGAAACGCGTGCCCCCTTCCAGCTCCTCGAGGCGCGCGACGATCCGATCGCGCAAGCCGCGAAAGTGCTCCTGCACCTCTGCTCGAAAGTCCGTCATCGCCGGCGCTGACCAGCGTCAGGACTTGACGGCGCCCACCGCTGCCGAGACTTCTGCCGCGAAGTCCTTCTGCTCCTTCTTGAGGCCCTCGCCCAGCGCGTAGCGGACGAAGCGGCGGACCTGCATGTTCTCGCCAATGAGAGCGATCACCGAGTTGACCTCTTCCTGCACCGAGCGCTTGCCCTCGGGGTCTTTGAAGAAGGCCATCTCGAGGAGGCAGTTCTCCTTGTAGAATTTCTCGATCTTGCCGGGCAGGATCTTCTCCAGCATCGCTTCTGGCTTGCCCTGCTCGAGCAGCTGCGCACGGTGAATGCTCTTCTCCTTCTCCAGCTCGGCCGGCGGAACATCTTCGCGGCGCAGATACACCGGATTCATCGCCGCGATGTGCATGGCGACGTCCTTGACCAGCTGCTGGAACTTCTCGTTGCGAGCGGTGAAGTCGGTCTCGCAGTTGATCTCCACCAGGACGCCAATCTTGCCGCCCATGTGGATATAGCTGCCGACGATGCCCTCGGTAGCGGAACGACCGGCCTTCTTGCCCGCGGATGCGAGACCCTTTTCGCGCAGCCAGGTGCCGGCCTTCTCGACGTCGCCGCCGTTCTCAACCAGCGCCTTCTTGCAATCCATCATTCCCGCGCCCGACTTCTCGCGGAGTTCCTTCACCAATGCGCTCGTCACTTCCGCCATGTGCCGCTCCTGTTTCGATTCGATAATAAATTGGTAACAAATGCGAAAGCGCGCCCAGCAACGGCGCGCTCCCGGAGTACCGAAACTTTGCCGAGCAAGTGAAAACCTACTCCGCGGGCTTCTCGCCAGCTTCCGGCGCGGCGGCTTCCGTCGCGGCAGCTTCCGGCGCTTCGCCGCCCAGCGTCGGCTTGCGCTCGACAATGGGTCCGGGGCCAGACTCGCTGGCCGACATCTCGGGGCGCGGGGCGCGCACGCCGCTGGTACCGCCGCCCATGCGTCCACCACGGCCACCCGGGCCGCTGCGTCCACCGCGGCCGCCGTCACGACGGCCTGGACGGCGCTCGGAAGCAGCGTCGCGATCTTCGCCGCCGTTGTCCTCCGACATCTGGGCGCCGCCTTCACTGACATGCGCCTGGTAGCGCGAGCGGCCTTCGATGGCCGCGTCGGAGATCTTGCCGCAGAAGAGCCGGATGGAGCGGATGGCGTCGTCGTTGCCCGGGATCACATAATCGATGCCTTCGGGATCGCAGTTGGTGTCTACCAGGCCGACGATCGGGATGCCGAGGCGCGTGGCCTCATGAATCGCGATGTGCTCCTTCTTCGGATCGATGACGAAGAGGCAGCCCGGCAGGCGGGTCATATCCTGGATGCCGCCCAGGTTCTTCTTCAGCTTGTCCATCTCGTTGGTGAGGATGGCGACTTCCTTCTTGGGCAGCTTCTCGAAGGTGCCGTCGGTCGACATCTTCTCCAGCGCCTTGAGGCGGTCGATGCCCGTCTTGATGGTCTTGAAGTTGGTCAGCGTGCCACCGAGCCACCGGTTCGTGACGTGGAACTGGCCCGAGCGCGTGGCCTCCTCGATGACCGCGTCCTGTGCCTGCTTCTTGGTGCCAACGAAGAGCACCGAGGCGCCGCGCGAGCACACGTCGGAGACGAACTTGAACGCCTCGCGCGCGAGCCGAACGGTCTTCTGCAGGTCGACGATGTAGATGCCGTTGCGGGCACCGAAGATGAACGGCTTCATCTTCGGGTTCCAGCGCTTGGTCTGGTGACCGAAGTGCACGCCGGCCTCGAGCAGCTGGCGCATGGTGATGCCCTGTGCGGGGGCCATGGCGGCCTTCATCTCGGGCGCCACCGGAGGGGGCATGATTTCTGCTGCCGAGGGAGCTTCTACCTGGACGTTCTCTGACATTGTTTTTCTCCTCCACCCCCGTCGGCGGACGACAGGCCCCGGGGATTTCCGGGGAACCCTGCCTCCTCAGGAGGTGTGCGTGATTGGACTGCTGGACCTTCGATGGAGTTGCCCGTCAAAGGGAGCGGCGGTCTAGCAGAAACGGGGGCGGGGCGCAAACCAGCGCCGCCCAGGCGGTCGCGGCAGTGAGAAGCGTCAGCCCTCGAGCGCTTGCAGCTCGTCCGCGCGAGCTATCGTCCAGTCGGCCAGCGGCACGGGCTCTACTCGCTTTGCACGACGAATGCGTGGACCTGCGCGCGCTGCCGGGCTGGACGCTGCAGGAGCGACGCTTCGCGGGACACCAGCTGCGCACGGCGTTGAATCCCCACTCGGCGCTGCTGGTCCTCTCGCGCGCCAAGCTTACGTACGCGCTGCGTCACATAGACCTTGCCTTCCGCGGCCCCGTAGTCGGCGGACCGATGGCGTCGGCTTATGCGCATTTCCACAAGCCGTTCACACTCTGGCGCTGCTCCGACGATCTTCGCTATCACTCGGTCGTCCATCTCGACGATTGGCTGGGCGGCCAATCGCAGCCCGACCGCGCGGCTTTTACCGCGGTGCTCGCCTCCGGAAATGGGCGGCAGGACCTGCCCGCGGTCGTCGCGTCGCTCGAGCGCATCCCCTATATCCGGGAGATCCTGCTCTGGAATAACGGCGGGGCGCGGCTGCCCGCGCTGCCCGGCGTGACTGTCTTTGATGCGCCGCGCGACTTCCGCAGCCTTCCCCGCTTTTGCCTGGGTCCTCTCGCGCGCCACGAGAACCTATGGTTCCAGGATGCCGACCTTCTGCTCGAGCCCGCGCAGTTCGAGCAATTGGTCGGCGAATACCGCCAGGACCGCGGGCACATTTATGGCTGCCGCGGCCGCAACCTGCGCGACGGCAGCTATATCCCCGAGGACGCTTATGGCGACGTCGACGTGGTGCTAGGCCAGAGCATGATGTTCCACCGCAGCCTGCTTCCGCGCGCGTTCGCGGCGCTGGGTGAGCTGCCGCCCGACGAGGTCGAGGACGATATCTCCTTCAGCCTGGCGGTCCCGCGCAAGCACCGCGCCATCGACATCGGGACGCCGCAGGGGAAGTCTGAAGATCCGGAGCTCATGCCGGAGCAAGTCGCACGGCGGCAGGCGGCGGTGGAGCGGGCGCTTGCGCAGGCAGCGAAGGTGTCGCCCGAGGCCGAGCGCATCGCGGCTCTTGAAATGGCGCAGTCGAGCGCGCTCACGCAGCTCCGTTCCGCGGAGGCAGAACTCGGCCGGCTCCGTATCGCCGAGGCGAGCCTGCGCGCCTGTCACGACCAGCTGCGGACTTCGCTGGCCGTGCGCGCCTTCGAACAGCTGAAGAGCGCCCCACTGCTCTATGGGGGGTACCTTCTGCTGAAGCGCCTCTCGCGCTAATCGGAAGCTCCCGGCGCCGCGCCTTCCTCCACCGGCAGGTGGCACTTCTTGTACTTCTTGCCGCTCCCGCACGGGCACGGGTCGTTGCGGCCCACGCGCGGCCCGGCGCGCACGAGCGGCGTGCTGCTCGAGGCCGCCCCGCCGTCGCCGCCCGAAGCGCTGGGCGCCTCGCCATGGGTCTCGATGGTGCGCGCCCGCTGCCGCTGCGGCAGCGGTGGCAATGTACCGGACTGCGACCCCGCCAAAGGCGCGCGCGTGGCCCCCTGGCCCAGCGCGGGGGCCGCGGGCTGCTGCTGCGAAGGCTGCGTTGGCATCGGCTCGACGCGCATGATCATCGAGACCGTTGAGGCGGCGATGCGCCCCTTCATGATCTGGAAGAGTTCGAATCCCTCTTTCTTGTATTCGATCTTGGGGTCCTTCTGCCCGTAGCCGCGCAGGTGAATGCCGGTGCGCAGGTGGTCCATCTGCAGCAGATGGTCCTTCCACAGCTGGTCAATCGCATTCAGATACAGCCACTGTGAATAGGCGCGGTAATCCTCCCCCAGCGCGTCGAACTTCAGCTTCAGCTTCTTCTCGACCACATTGAAGATGTCGAGTTGCAGCTTCTGCTTGTCCGGCTCCGAATCTTTCAGGTTGATATCGACATTGAATTGCTCTTTCACGCGGAGGGTGAGCGCCGCCGGGTCCCACGCATCCTTCTTTCCGCGCGGTACGGCCTCCTCGACCACCTCGATGATCAGGTCCTCGATCAGATCGTAAAGGTGCTCCTGCTGGTCCTGCCAGGTGACCACCTTCTCGTGGCGCGCCTTCTTCTTCGTCTTGGGGTCTTCCACGAACCACACCAGCGGAACCGGCGCGCCCGCGGCCAGCACCTCTTTGCGCATTCCATAAATGGTCCTGCGCTGCTGGTTCATCACGTCGTCGTATTCGAGCAGGTTCTTCCGGATATCGAAGTTCTGGCCTTCCACCCGCTCCTGCGCGCCCTGGATGGCCTTGGTCAGCCAGGGGTGCTCGATGGGCTCGTTCTCCTGGACGCCGAACGTTTCCATCAGCTTGCTGATCCGGTCCGACGCGAAGATGCGCATCAAATCGTCTTCCAGGGACAGATAGAACTTGGACGAGCCGGGATCTCCCTGCCGGCCCGAGCGGCCGCGCAATTGATTGTCGATGCGCCGCGATTCGTGACGCTCGGTACCGAGGATGTGCAGGCCGCCGACGCGAACCACCTCGTCGTGCTCGGCCTTGCACTCATCCTTGTATTTTGCCACCGCCGCATCGTGACGGGTTTTCCACTCGGTGAAAGCCAGGTGCAGCGCGGCGTCCACCTCGGCCGCAGTGACAGGGGTGAATTTCCCGTCGGGCCCCGCGGCCGCCATGCGCGCCTGGACGAGCGCTCCTTCAATCAGATTCGGTGTTGGTTCCGGGCCGACCTCACGCTTGGCCAGGAATTCCGGATTGCCGCCCAGGAGGATGTCAGTCCCGCGACCGGCCATGTTGGTGGAGATGGTAATGCGCGCCCGGCGGCCCGCTTGCGCCACCAGCTCGGCCTCGCGCTCGTGCTGCTTGGCATTGAGCACGTCGTGCGGCACGCCGCGCTTTTTCAAAAGCTGCGAGACCACCTCGCTCTTGGCGATGCTGACGGTGCCCACCAGCACCGGCCGACCCTGCTTGTGCAGCTCCTCGATCTCGTTGCAGACCGCGGTGAACTTCTCGCGCTCGGTCTTGTAGACGGTGTCCTGCTCGTCCTTGCGAACGTTCGCCTGGTTGGTCGGAATCACCAGTACGTCGAGCTTGTAGATATCGGCGAACTCGCCCGCTTCGGTATCGGCGGTTCCGGTCATTCCGCACAACTTCGAATACAAGCGGAAGTAGTTCTGGAAGGAGACGGTGGCGAGGGTCTGGTTCTCGTTCTCGATCTTGACGTTCTCTTTCGCTTCTACCGCCTGGTGCAAGCCATCGCTCCAGCGGCGTCCCGGCATCAGTCGGCCGGTGAAGTCATCGACGATGATGACCTCGCCGTCCTTGACCACGTATTCGTGATCCTTTCGATACAGCGTGTGCGCCCGCAGGCCCTGCTCGACATGATGCAGAGTCTCAATCTGCTCTGGATCATAGAGATTCGCGACGCTGAGCTTCGACTCCACTTTCTCGACACCTTCGTCGCTGAGCACCACCGAGCGTGCCTTCTCATCGACAGTGAAGTCGCGGTCGCGGATGAGCTGCGGAATCACCTTGTTGATTTTGTAATACTTGTCGGTCGATTCCTCGGACGGACCCGAGATGATGAGTGGCGTACGCGCTTCGTCGATGAGGATTGAGTCCACCTCGTCGACGATTGCGTAATTCAGCTCCCTCTGGACGTAATCGGAGAGCCGGAACTTCATGTTGTCGCGCAGGTAATCAAAGCCGAACTCGTTGTTCTGGCCGTAGGTGATGTCGCAGCCGTACTCCTTTTGCCGCTGGCGATCGGTGAGGCCGTGCACCACGCAGCCGGTCGAGAGGCCCATGAAGCGATAGAGCCTGCCCATCCATTCGGCGTCGCGCCGGGCCAGGTAATCGTTGACGGTGACAAGGTGGACGCCCTTGCCCTCGAGCGCGTTGAGCACGCACGGCAAGGTGGCGACAAGCGTCTTGCCCTCGCCGGTCTTCATCTCGGCGATGGTGCCTCTGTGCAGCGCCATGCCGCCGATCAGCTGCACATCGAAGTGGCGCATGCCGAGCGAGCGCATGCTCGCCTCGCGGGTCATCGCGAAGCAGTCGGGGAGGATGCGCTCGAGCACCGCGGACTTGTCTTTGGAAGCGGCGGCCCGGACTTCCTTCTTCCAGCTCTGCAGCTGTTCGCGTATCTGGTCGTCGCTGAGTTTTTTCGCCCACGGCTCGCGTTCGTTGATGCGGGCGACCAGCGGCTGCAGCTTCTTGAGTTCGCGCTGGTTCTTGGTGCCGACGAGCTTCTGCGCAACGTAATTGAACATGAGGGACCCTCAATCATGAATTGAACTTGAATGGATTAAAAAAGAAAGAGACGGCGCCGCGACGATCAGGCGCGGGGCGGGGCCTGGCTGGGCGCGGGGCTGGATGGCGCGCTCCAGGGCGCGGGCGCATCGGGAGCGGCGGCGCGAATGAATGACCGGACTGCTACGCGCTGCCGCGCGCTGGCCTTCTCGCCCGTGCCCGCGCGAGCCCTCGACCGGGCGAGACTGGCGACGAATTCGCACGCCACCGGAACCGGCGCGTGCCGCGACGCGAGCTGCGCGCAAGCGAGCGCTCCCGCTGGCGCCAAGGCCATCAGGACTGCCGCGCTCACAGCTACGATCCATCCGCGCAAACGTGCTCCCTGGTCCATTGCGCCTATGCTTGACAGACAGACAGGGTAAGGGCGGGCCGGGCCTTGTCAAGCACAGAGGCCGCGGCGCCTACTCTTCGAGGATGAACTTGCGCGGGTTGTCGGCCACGCCATTGACGCGAACTTCGTAGTGCAAATGCGGCCCGGTCGAGCGCCCCGAATTGCCGACCGCCGCCACCAGCTGGCCGCGCCGGACCTTTTCGCCGACTTTCACGTCGATGCGGCTGAGGTGGCCGTAGCGAGTCTTGAGGCCATAGCCGTGGTCCAGCACCAGCACGTGGCCGTAGCCGCCCTCGATGCCGTTGAAGACCACGGTCGCGTCGGCAGGGGCGCGAACCGGCGTCCCCACCCCCGCGGCGACGTCGAGCCCCTCGTGCATGACCTTCTCGCCGGTGATCGGATCGAGCCGGACCGAAAAGTCGCTCGTGACCCAGCCGCGCACCGGCCAGATGGACGGCGCGCTGGCGAGCAGCGCCTGCTGGTCCTCGAAGTAGCTCTTGAGGGAGCGCGCTTCCTGCTCTTGCACCTTCACCTTCTTGTCGAGATCGTCGAGCGACTTGAGCAGGTCGCCTTCGACCTCGGGCGCGACGCTTGCGCGCTTGATGTCTCCGTCGGCGACCATGCGGCCTTCGCCTGGGACCTTGCTGATCCCCACCGCGCCCACGCCGGACTGCACCTGCTCGGGCGCGGGTCCACCGCCGACGAATTGTGGCGGTCGCGCCGAGGCGGTGAATGCCTCGGGCTTGTCCACGCTCAGCGCGCGGTCAGGGTCGTTCAGCGCCGTGATGTGGCGCAAATTGGAGTTGAGCCGCTTGACGCGGTCGAGCTCGTCATTGATGTGCGCGAACTTTTTCTCGGCTTCGTTCCAGCGGTTCTGCAGCTCGAGATTCTCGGCGCGGATGAGACCGTTCTCGGCCACCTTGCCGACCACCGAAAAGTAGTGAGCCATCATCCCGACAAAGCCGAGCATGACCACCGAGGCGCAGATCGCGACCCGCACCAGGACGCGGTGCTCGACGCGGATCTTCTTCACCTTGGCGTCGCGATCCGGGACGAGGAGGATCGTGTACGATTTGTCCAAGGGTGCTTCCTCCAGAGCGTGCCGACGTGGCCGCTCTCTCCTCAACCGACCGCCCGGCGCCACGCTTCCCGCATTCAATGCGATCCGCGGGCCAACGAGTCAATTTAGCTTGCTGCATCCGCCTGCACTGAGCGCGGGCAAGCGAGCGTCAATTATCGGAACAGTGGGCGGCGCGTCAATGCCGCAAGGTGGGTAGCGGAGTGCCTATTCGGTGCGCTGGACTGCCACGACTGTAATGTTGTCATCACCTCCGCGATCGTTGGCAAGCTCGATCAGCTTGGCTGGAACGTCGTCCAGATCGTTCAGCAGCAGATGATCGCGAATCTCGTCGTTGGCGATGAGGTTTGCGAGCCCGTCCGAGCAGAGCAAAAACTTGTCCCCCGCTTTGGTCTCGACGCCGAGCACGTCGACCAGCACGTCCTCCTCGAAGCCCACCGAGCGGGTGATGATGTTTTTCAGCCGGCTGTGTTTCGCTTCTTCTTCCGACAGCAGACCGGCGCGGACCTGCTCGTTGACCAGCGAATGGTCCTCGCTGAGCTGGTGCACCTGGCCCTCGCGCACCAGGTAAGCGCGGCTGTCCCCGACATGGCCGATGATGGCCTTGTCGTCGCGGATGAGCAGCGAGATGCAGGTGGTGCCCATGCCTGCCAGCTCCGGATTGGCGCGGCTGGTGTGAAAGACGGCCGCGCAGGCGCCTTCGACCGCCTCGCGCAGCACCGCCGCGAGCGGGGACTCGGCGAGCGGCGCGGTGGAGCCCAGCGGGTCGTCGGGCCGCAGCCGGGCCCCGAGCAGTTCGCGCTCGATGGTCTGGACCGCGAGCCGGCTGGCCGTCTCGCCGCCGGCGTGGCCGCCCATGCCGTCACAGACCACGTAGAGTCCGAGGTCCTCATTGACGAGGAAGCTGTCCTCGTTGTGCTCACGCTTGAGGCCCACGTCGGTGCGGGCAGCGCTGCGATATCTGGCCAAGCGGGCGTCTCCTGGGAGAAGTGACTCCAGAGGTGGCTCCATTCTCTATACCGTTATACCGCCTTCCGGCTCTTGCGAGGCTCAGCCGCTGCCTGCGCCAGCAGCTCGCGCGCGTGCTCGAGCGCTACCGGTGTGTCTTTTCCAGAGAGCAGCCGCGCCAGCTCGCGCACCCGCGCGTCGCCGTCCACCGGCGCCACGCGGCTGTGAGTGCGGCCCTTCGCGATCTCCTTTTCGACAACTTGATGCCGCACGGCGAACACCGCGATTTGCGGCAGGTGCGTGATGCAGATGACCTGCCGCCGCCGCGCCACCGCCAAAAGCGCGCGTCCCACCGAGTCCGCGGTGCCGCCGCCGATCCCTGAGTCCACCTCGTCGAAGAGGTAGCTATCGACCGGGTCAGTCTCGACGAGGACGCGCTTGACCGCCAACAGCACTCGGGAGAGTTCGCCGCCCGAGGCGATGCGAGCGAGCGGCCGCAGCTCTTCGCCGGGGTTCGGCGAGAGCAGGAGCTCGGCCGTCTCGAGCCCGCGGACGCCGAGCACGACGCCGGCCGCGCTCACTCCTTCTGTGCAGCCGGAGAATCGCACCGAGAGCTGGCTCTTCATTCCCAGCGACGACAGCTCGCCGGCGACTGCTTTGGAGAACCCCGCCGCCGCCGCGCGCCGCTTGTCGGAGAGGGTCCGCGCCAGCACCGCCGCCTCGGCAAACAGCCTGGCCACCGCGGCCGCCGCGCCCGCGAGCTCCTGGTCGTGATTCTCCAGCGACAACAGTTCCGCCCGCATCACCTCCGCCCGCACAACCGCCGCCGCGAGGGACCCCCCGTGCTTGCGCGCGAGCTTGCGCAACAGCTCGAGCCGCTCGTCGATGTCTTCCAGCCGCTGCGGATCTCCGCCGGTGCGCGAGAAGTATTTCGACAGGGTCCGCGCCGCCTCGTCCAGCTCGGCCGCGGCTCCCCGCACCGCGAGCGCGACCGGCATCAAAGACGGGTCGATTGCGCCCAGCTCTTCCAGCCGGCGCGCCGCCCGCGCCGCCGAGATGGATGCGGCGCCGTCCTCTGTCGAGAGCAGTCCTTCCGCCTCCAGCGCCCCGGCCCTGAGCTTCTCGGCTGCCAAAAGCACGCGCCGCTCCTGCGCCAGCTTCTCGTCTTCGCCGGGCTGGGCCTGCGCTTTGTCCAACTCGTCCAGCTGGAAGCGCAGCCACTCCACGCGCTCGCTGCGGGCGCTCTCGTCCGAGTCGAGCCGCGCCCGGGCCCGCTCCGATTCGGCCAGCGCGGCATAGGCGCGCTCGTACGCCGCGCGCAGAAGCAGGAGCGCCGCGTGCGCGTCGAGGAGATCCAGATGCAGCGAGGCGTCGAGCAGTCCCACGTGTTCGTGCTGCCCGGAGATGTCGAGCAGGCCGCGCGTGGCCTGCTGCAGCTGGGCCGCGGTCGCGAGCGCGCCGTTGACCCAGGCGCGGCTGCGACCCTCGCGCTGGACGGTGCGCCGCACCAGGAGTTCTTCTCCTGCGGCCGGCAACCCCAGCGAGGCCAAAAGCGCGTCCCGGCCGGCGGTGTCGCGCGGGCGGAAGAGGGCCTGCACCTCCGCCTCTTCCGCCCCGGTTCGCACCGAGTCAGCCTGGGCGCGGCCACCCAGCACCAGGTGCAGCGCATCGACCAGGATACTCTTGCCCGCCCCCGTCTCGCCGGTGAGGACGTTGAGACCCGCGGCGAAGTGCACCTCGAGCTCGGCGATGATTGCAAAAGAATTGATCTTCAACAGCTCCAGCATGGCGGGGGACACTAACAGACGGGTCTGACATGAAGGCGATAGAGTGCGCGCATGTTTCTTCCGAACGACCCCCGAATCGATGAGCTCGTCCGACTCGCCGCACAGGCCACCACCGCAGGCCTGCGCGACCAGCACCGGCCGCGCTGGCGCCAGCTGGTCGAACAACTGCTGGGCAGCATCAACCAGGCCGATGGCCACGCGGACCGCCGCGACCTGCGCGCTTTTGCCGAGCTGACGGTGGACCTGATCGCGCCCGAGGAGATCGCGAGCCTGGTGACCACCACGGTGGGCGCGGGCGGCCTCTCGCTGTTGATCAAGGAGCCCATCGAAGTCGGCGCACTGCTCG
>JANYKT010000172.1 GCA_025358085.1 Deltaproteobacteria bacterium
GGCATGTCGAGCTTGCCCTGGATGCCGAGATCGTAGTCGCCGATCTCGATCAGATCGCCTTCCTTGATCTTGGTCGGACCCGCGATGCGGTCGCCATTGACGCGGACGCCGTTGTACGAACCGAGATCCTCGATGAGCAGCGCCCCGTTGTCCTTCACCAGACGGGCATGGCGGCGCGAGACATTGCGCTCGGTCAGGCGGATGGTGTTCCCATCCTGACGGCCGATGGTGATCTCTTCCCGAACGATGGGGACGACGGTCTTTCTACCCTCGTCGTCCTCGATGATGAGCTTCATGGGCTCCTCTGCCGAAGGACGCTGCCGCCCCTCCGGCGAGTAGTGAAGGGCCTGCCGCCTTGGCCCGGAGTGCGCATCCTAGGACGAATGCCTGCTCGGACGGAAGAAGCGAATTTCCCGACGCCTCCTGCTGAGGCTCTCCTCGATGCCCCGGCCGCCTCATTGCAGGCTGGCGCGGTCACGGTCTCAGGTGTTCCCTGGGTGACCATCTTGCTACTGCTGGTCTGCGCCGCCGTGCTGGTTGCCGCCGACGGGGTCAGGACCGGACTCTCGCTGCCGGCGCTCCTTCTCTATGGAGCGAAGGCAACCCCGCTCATCCTTGACCGCGGCGAGACCTGGCGCCTGATCACAGCCAATCTGCTCCATAAGGATGTGTTGCACCTGGCATTCAATGCCTTCGCCATCTGGAATGTCGGCGGCGCGCTCGAGCGCGCGGTGCGGCCTGCCGACTATCTGGCGCTCATCATCGTCACGGCGCTCGGCACCACCGTCTTCTCGGCCTTGGGGTCGGACTCGATCTCGCTCGGAGCGTCGGGAATCGCTTTCGGCGTGCTGGGCGCTTCAGCGGCTTTCGGCTGGCGGCGCGGCGTGCGGGGCTCGCTGCGGGCGCACTTCGGGCTGCGCATCGTCCCGTGGCTTCTGGCGCTGTTCGCGGCCGGCCTCGGCTCGCAGGGCGTGGACAATTGGGGACACGCAGGCGGCCTGATTACCGGGGTCGCGCTGGGCTTGTTCCTCACGCCGCGCAGCTGGCCCGGCGAAGGCGCGGCTCGCCGTCTAGCCGCCGCCACCGGCGCGGTGCTGGGCATAGTGGCGCTGGGTATCCTGGCTTCACCCGGCCTGCCCGCTCTCGGCAGCCTGCGAGAAGGCCCGCTGAATATGGAGGTGCGGATGCCGCTGGGCTGGCGCAAAGCGGGCACCGGCCCGGACCGCATTTCGTACACCAACGGCCTGGCCTCGTCGTGGCGGAGCTCGGCAACTCTTTATGCGGGGACTCCGTGTCACCCCAAGGTGGCGTGCGCCTGCGCGAAGATCGTGCGCGGTGTGATCGAAGACGACGTCTGGCGGCTCGCCGACGCGGGCGCTTTCCGCGAGCTGCGCCTCGGCGAGGAGCACGTCTCGCGAGGCGGCATCGCGCTCGAGGGCAAGCTGATCGGGGTCGACGGAGAAGTGCAGGTGAGCGCGCTGTGCCTGCTCCGCGACACGGCCCCGGTAGCGCTGGTAGTGCTGCAGACGCCGCCGGGCGCGGCGAAGCTGGTGCAACGGATCACGACGTCCCTGACCTGGCCGGGGCGTCCGCCACCGTCACTCGAGGCAGGCGCCGGTCGCTGAGCGCAGCGGGCGGCGCGCGTCGCCGGTGCCGCGCACGTCGTGGCCGGTGCGGGGCCAGCTGGAGTTGGCGAGGCCGTTCTGGCTCTCGTCCAGGGCCAGCGCGAAGACCGTCCCCGCGTCGGTGCCGAAGTAGAGCGTGCGGTCGCAGCCCGGCGCGGGCGGCGTGCGGATGGCCGCGCCGGCCGAGAAGGTCCAGAGCGTCGAGCCGTCGAGGATGGAGAGCGCGAGCAGCGTGCCGTCGTCCTCGCCGACGTAGACGACGCCGCCCGCGCCGTGCGTCGGGGCGGAGGAGGGGAGGGCTAAGGTGCGCGCGCTCCAGCGCTGCGAGCCGTCGGGGTTGAGCGCGACGACGGTGTGGTCCTGCGTGCCGACGACGAGCGTGCCGTCCTCCGAGAGCGTGGGGGCCGTGAGCGCCGCTGACGGCGTCGCGACGGTGAAGGTCTGCGGGGCGGGCGGGGCGTTGTGCAGCGGATCCTTTGGGAAGAGGAAGCTGTCGAGCGCGCCGCCGGTGCGGGAGAAGATCGCGGGCTGCTCGCCGCTCGGCAGCGGGGGGCGCAGCGCGGGGGAGCCGCGGTAGCGCGCGGGCGCGGCGGTGGGATTTGGCGTGTCCCAGGCGATGCCGTCGAAGTGAGCGACCACGACCGAGTTGTAGCCGCCGATATAGATGTTGCCGTCAATGCCAATCGCCGGCGCGGAGAAGTCGTAATCAACCTGCGGGGCGCCTGTTGGGTGGTAATTGCAATTCTGAAAATCAGCGAGCGCATAGAGTCGGCCGCCGCCGCCGCTCGTCCCGCTTGAAGCGAAGACAATGTTGGTGCCGAGTAGCGCGGGGCCGGCGCGCAGCGTGGCCAGCGGGTCGCAGCACGCGGGCGCGGAGCCATCGAGCGCAACTTTGCAAATCAGGTTATCGACGCGCGTCGAGATAATGCTGGTGCCGTCCGTGAGCAGATCGCCAATCGCCGCCCGGCCCAGATTCAAAGTGGTTGATGCGCCTGTATCTCGCGCGGAGCTGTGGGCATTGGCATCGCCCGCTGTTGTCAAAACGCGGTTCGGACTGAGCGCCAAGCCAACGATACTTGCGGTGCCAGGGCTCGCCATCCAGCGCAATCGGGTAATCGGAATCGAGCCATG
>JANYKT010000095.1 GCA_025358085.1 Deltaproteobacteria bacterium
TGAACTTCATGGCGGTGCTGGGCAAGTCAGTCGCCTATGTCGATTCCGCCATCGACAAGTATCTGGTCGACGGCGCGGTCAACGGCGTCGCCAATCTGGCCATGAGCTCCGGCCGCTCCCTGCGGCGCCTGCAGACCGGACATATCCAGTCGTATCTCTTCGGCGCCCTCGGCGGCGCTATCGCCTTTGTCATCATCCAGTACGTAATCCGGTAAGGATTTATGAACCTTCAGATCGATCACCCGACGACTTCGATGCTGCTCACCTGGATGACATTCTTGCCGCTGTTCGGGGCGGTGGCAGTTCTGGGCGTCGTCGGCCTCAAGGCCATGGGCGTTCTCACGCGCGAAGCCGCCGACCAGGCCGCGCGCGTCATTGCGCTCGTCGCCAGCTTTGTGGTGCTGGTGCTGGCGTTCTTCCTCTGGCGCGCCTTCGATCCACAAAATCCGAATGTTCAGTTCGTGCACCACGGCAACTGGATCCCCGCCTACAACATTCAATATTTCCTCGGCGTCGACGGACTCTCCATCACGCTCGTGATGCTGACCGCACTGGTGAGCTTCATCGCCACCATCGCCTCGATGCCGTGGTGGCCGGGCAATACGCACCTCGACGGGCACCACTTCACACAGCACGGAGTGGCCGGATACATGGCCATGCTCTTGATTCTCCAGACCGGCATGACCGGCGTCTTCTGTTCGCTGGACATGTTCCTCTTCTACGTCTTCTGGGAAGTGATGCTGCTGCCGATGTACTTCCTCATCGGCATCTGGGGCGGCGCGCGCAAGGAGTACGCCGCAATCAAATTTTTCCTTTATACGCTGGCGGGTTCGGTGCTGATGCTGCTCGCCATCATCGGCCTCTATTACAACGGCCCCCAGGAGATCCTCGACGGCCGCCTGGTGCACACCTTCAATATCCTCAAGATGGCGCAGTGGGGCCGCGCCGGTGGCTATGGCGCCGCGCCGCTGGTCATGGGCCTCAGCTTCATCCGCGTCGCCTGGGTCGCACTCTTCATCGGCTTTGCCATCAAGATCCCGATGTTCCCATTTCACACCTGGCTTCCCGACGCGCACGTCGAGGCGCCCACTCCCATCTCGGTCATCCTCGCTGGCGTGCTGCTGAAGATGGGTATCTACGGAATCCTGCGCATCAACTTTGCCATCCTCCCGGAGGCCACTAAATGGGCGGCGGGGGCAATGGCTGTCTTTGGCACCATCAATATCGTCTACGCGGCCTTCGTCTGCCTGGCACAAAAGGATCTCAAACGGATGATCGCGTATTCGTCCGTGAGCCATATGGGCTTCTGCCTGTTGGGCATGAGTGCTTTTACCCAGCAGGGCATCGACGGCGCGGTGCTGAACATGTGGACCCACGGCCTGATCAGCCCGATGCTCTTCCTCATCGTCGGCGTTATTTATGACCGCGCCCACCACCGCAACATCGAAGGCTTCGGCGGGCTCGCGCAGCAGGTCCCCGAGTACGCCGGCCTGCTCGGACTCGCGTTCTTCGCATCGCTCGGCCTCCCGGGCCTGTGCGGCTTCATCAGCGAATTCACCGTCTTCCTCGGCGCCTTCCCCCAGTGGCAAACACTCACGATCATCTCAGCCACGAGCGTCATCCTCACCGCCGCATATTATCTATGGGCCATGCAGCGCATGATGCTGGGCAAGCTCAATCCCAAATATGCCGATATGCCCGACGTCAACTGGCGCGAGCGTCTGACGCTCTATCCGCTGGCCGCTCTGATCATCGTCTTCGGCTTCTATCCAAAAGCGATCATCGACTTGATCGAGGGCTCGCTGCGCAACCTCATCCTGCCGCTCCAGTAACGACATGGGCAACCTTCCCTCACTGCGTTACTTCTGGCCGGAAAGCATCCTCACCGTCGCGGTGATGGCCATGTTCGTGCAGGATCTGGTCGTGCGCCGCCGCGAGCACCGCGTGCAGTCGCTCACCATCGGCGCGCTCTTCTGGCTGACCCTGACCGCCCTGGCGACCTACCTGTATCCGTCGGGCACCACGCCGCTCTTCGGCGGCCTCATCGTCCACGACCCACTGCGCGTCTTCTTCGCCTGGATCTTCCTGGCCGCGGCTTTGCTGACGATCCTGATCGTGCCCAAGAGCAAGCAGGTCTCGGACGCGCGCGTGGGTGAATTCTTCGGGTTGCTCTTCGCGCTGATGCTGGGCCTCTATCTGATGGCCAGCGCGACCGATCTCCTGATGGTTTATCTCGCCATCGAGATGGTATCGCTGGTCAGCTACGTCCTGACCGGCTTCCGCCGGGCCGATCGCAAGGCCAATGAAGCAGCATTGAAATACGTCATCTATGGTGGCGTTGCCTCGGGCGTCATGCTCTACGGCATTTCAATCCTTTATGGCTTGTTCGGCACCACGCGCGTGGTCGGCGATGGCGGCATCGGCGCGCAGCTCGCCGACGTCAGCTCGCGGCTTTTCATGGCGCATGCCTTCGGCGGCCAGCCGGCTGCGCAGCTCGCGCTGGTCGTCGCGGTCGTCTTCGTGCTCGCGGGCATCGGCTACAAGATCGCCAGCGTCCCATTTCATATGTGGTGCCCCGATGTTTACGAGGGCGCGCCCACGCCGTTCACCGCCTTCCTCAGCGTCGGCCCCAAGGCCGCGGGGTTCGCGGTCGCCATTCGCTTCTTCTTCGCCATCTTCGAAAAGAATGTCCCCGGCGTTGGCTGGGTGGCGGTGAGCGACGTCCCCTGGCCCGCCATCATCGGCATCATCAGCGCCATTACAATGACGCTGGGCAATTTCACCGCGCTGGTCCAGACGAACCTGAAGCGGCTCTTTGCCTATAGCTCCATCGCGCACGCAGGATATCTATTGATGGGCCTCGCCGCCGCCAGCGCCGCGGGAGTCCAATCGATACTTGTCTACTTGATGATCTACGTGCTGATGAACGTCGGCGCGTTCCTGGTGGTCATTTCGGTCTCGCGCGCCACCGGCGGGGAACACATCGCCGACCTGAATGGCCTGGGAACCCGCGCGCCCATCGCCGCACTGACACTGAGCATCTTCCTCTTCAGCCTCACCGGTATTCCGCCGTTCGCGGGCTTCACCGGCAAATACCTCATCTTTGCCGCGCTGGTGCAGAAGGGCGGGATGTGGAACGTCATCCTCGCCGTCATCGGCGTCCTCAACAGCGCCGTGTCGCTCTTCTATTACGCAAAGTTAATCAAGGCGATGTACTTCGAGGAATCGCGCGACGACACCCCAATGCCTGTGCCCGGTCTCTACACTGGCATCCTGGTCAGTCTGGGCGCGATGGTCATGGTGCTCGGAATCTATTGGGCGCCCCTCCTCCGCTGGGCCTCCGCGGCCTTCGGCGGCACCACCGCGACCTGATGACAGTCTAAGGGGACACCATACGCAACTCCCCATGCCAACCCGACGTTGGCGTGAGTTGCGTATGGTGTCCCCGCTCCTTTAAACGCGGTGCGATGTGGCGCGCTCCTCCAACGCCAGCAACTGATTCTGCGAGAGGCTACGGTCGCCCAGCTTGCGTCCAGGCTGTACGCGCGGGCCGTGATAGTCGCTGCCCGCAGTGACCAGCAGGCCCAGCAAAGCGCCCCAGCGCTCGTAGGCCTCGGCCTGCGAGGGCACATGCTCGGGATGCAGCGCCTCGACCGCGTCGAGGCCGGCGTCGGCCATCACCTTGAGCTCCACCTGCGAGACCTTGTTCGCCCCCGGATGCGCCACGCTGGCGGTGCCCCCGGCCGAGTGAATCAAGTCGGCCGCCTCCCGTACCGGGAGCCGGCGCCGGTCCACGTAGAGCGGCCCGCGTGAGGACAGAAAGCGATCGAACGCGTCCTTCACGCTCTTGGCGTGCCCCTCCGCGACCAGAGCCCGCGCGAGGTGCGGGCGGCCGAAGTTCTCGCCGCCGCTGTACGCCGCCACCTTCTCGAGAGTGATGCCTGCAAACCCGGCCAGCCGGGCGCGATCGATCATCTGGACCATCCGCTCGCGCCGCTCGGCCATCATCTCGCCGCCGAGCCGCAACAGGCCCGGCGCCGCCGGATTGAGAAAGTGACCGAGAATGTGCACCTCGCGCCCGTGCAGCTCACACGACAGCTCGATGCCGGGGATGAGGCGGATGCCGACCACCTCCGCGGCGGCCAGGCACGCGGGGATGCCCGAGACGGTGTCATGGTCGGTCACGGAAAGCACTGCGATGCCCGCGGCCTTCGCCAAGGCCAGGAGTTCAGGGGGCGACCGCTCGCCGTCGCTGTGCAGGGTATGGGAGTGGAGATCGATCACGCCGGTTGACGCCTCGGTGGGCCGCTGATTAAGTCTTCCCTGCGATGCAACACGTCCTCCAGATCAGCCGCAAGATCGATTATGCCCTGCGGGCGATGATCCATCTCGCCACGCTCCCGGACACCCGCATCGCCTCCTTGCAGGATCTCTCCAGCACCTTGCATCTGCCACGCGAGTTTTTGGCAAAAATCCTCAAGCTCCTGGCCGCGCGAGGGCTGGTCCGGTCGGCTCGCGGCGCGCACGGTGGTTACCAGCTTGCGCGGCCTGCCACGGAGATTTCGTTCCTGGAAGTCATTGAAGCAACCGAGGGCCCGGTTCAACTCAATGTCTGTCTCGACGACAAGGACCGCTGCGACGTCAGCGCTAGCTGCACCATGTATCACGTCTGGAAGTCGGGCCAGGAGCGCATGCTCGAGGTCTACCGCGCCACCAAACTGGCGGAGCTTGCGCATCCGACGCCGGCCAGCCAGCCAATTCCGCTGGGTTTGCCGCGCAAGACCGGCAGCTGAGGTCAGGCTCACCTCCGTCAAGCTCACCTCCATCGACCGAGCGCCAATATCAGCGCCTCGCGATGGTTCGGCCAAATCACCGTCGCGAGCGCATCGTCGGGCCCGGCCCAGCGGTGCGCGACGTGCTCATCGGAGAGCCGCGGCTCCGCAAAAGCAAGTACGCGCATCGAGAACGCATGCTCCTCGAAGTCCCGCTTGTTTCCGGCGAACTGGTGCCGCAAGCCAAGCTCTTCCAGCTCGCCGCGCAGTCCGGTCTCCTCGAAGGCCTCGCGCGACGCGGTCTCCGAGACTCCCTCTCCCGTGTCGCCTTTGCCGGTCACCGGGTGCCAGCCGCCGCCCCGGCGCTGCGGCCGTCGCAGCAGCAGGACTTCGGGCCCGCGTGCTGTTGGCCGCAGTATCCAGACCAGCGCCTTCAATCTTCGGTTCACTTCCTCATGTTAGCGCACGAGCGCCCTGTGGTAGATCGGCGCGCGCCCAGAATCTTCGCAGGAGAATCCGATGCAGAAGCTCGAGCTCGATCTGTCTGGCCCCGACCCCAGGCGCGGCCTCTCCTCCATGGCAATGGGGCTGGTCGGTTCAGAGATCCTTCGCATCTCGGGCCAGATCCGCACCTTGATGCTGGCCGGAAAGAAGATCGCGAACTTCACCGTCGGCGACTTCTCCTCGAAGGAATTCCCCATTCCTGAGCGGATGCGCGCGGGGATCGTTGCCGCGCTCAACGCGGGCGAGACCAACTATCCGCCTTCCGACGGCGTGCTGCGGCTGCGCGAGGCGGTGCGCGAATTCTGGAAGAAGCGCCTGGAGCTCGACGTGCCGCTCGAGTCCGTCGTCGTCGCCGGCGGCTCGCGACCGATCATCTACGCCGCCTTCCGCGCTCTGGTGGAGCCCGGCGACGTGGTCGTCTACCCGGTGCCTTCCTGGAACAACAACCACTATTGCCATCTGGTGGGCGCGCGCGGCGTGACGGTAGAGACCGACCCCGAGCACGGCTTCCAGCCCACCGCCGCATCGCTGCAGCCCCACCTGCCCGGGGCCCGGATGGTGGCGCTCTGCACACCGCTCAACCCGGCGGGCACCGTGCTGGCAGTGGACGAGGTCCGCCGAATCGCGCAGGCCATCGTCGCTGAGAACCTTTGCCGCGAAGGCACCGGCGAGAAGCCGCTCTACCTGCTCTACGACCAGGTCTATTGGATGCTGACCTTCGGCAATGCTCGCCACGAGACGCCGGTGCATCTGGTGCCCGAGGTGGCGCGCTACACCGTGTTCGTCGACGGCATCTCGAAAGCCTTCGCGGCCACCGGAGTGCGCGTGGGCTGGGGCGTGGGACCGCCCGCGGTGATCGGCGCCATGCGCGACCTGCTCGGGCACGTGGGCGCATGGGCACCGCGCGCTGAACAGGTGGCGACGGCCGAACTCCTGCGCGACCCGCAAGCTACCGACGAATTCCTGGCGGTGCACAAGGCCGGCTTGC
This sequence comes from Deltaproteobacteria bacterium, assembly GCA_025358085.1. Lineage (GTDB taxonomy): Bacteria > Myxococcota > Myxococcia > Myxococcales > 40CM-4-68-19 > JANYKT01. The sequence continues at coordinate 6,265 of JANYKT010000095.1, forward strand.
AGGCGCGGCTCGATGCGCTGCATGCAGGTTTCGCGCGCATGGCCAAGGCTGGATTGCCAGTGCGGGACATCGCACCGCAAGGCGCCATCTATCTCTCGGTGCAGTTCGATCTGGTCGGCAAGCGAGGCTTGAAAAGCAACGACGAGGTTCGCAGGTACCTGCTCGAGGAGGCTGGCTTCGCGGTGGTGCCGTTCCAGGCGTTCGGACTGAAGGGCGAAAACGGCTGGTTCCGTCTGAGCGTGGGCGCGGTTTCGCTGCAGGAGATCCAGGAGGCGCTGCCGCGCGTCGAAGCCGCGCTCCGCAAGGCCGTCGGATAGATCAGCCGCAGCAGAGGTGACGCAACTGACCGTCGTCGCGGCCGCCTATTTCAAACCCTTAGTCGCTGCCGCCGTCGAGGGGGCCCGCGTCGGGGCGCGGTGGGCCGAGGTCGTCGGTCGGACCGCCGGGTGTTCCCGCCGCCGTCTGCCGTTGCAGGTTGGCTTTGCCGCCGCCCGTCACTGCTCCAGGAGGCCCGCCCCCTGCGCTGGGCGTACCGAGCTGCGGGTTGTTCTTGGCCGTATCTGCAGGATTCGCCTGTTCCTTGCAGCCCACCAAGGCGAGCGCAAGCGCGCCCGCGCTGATCCAGATCTTCATTTCGTGGTGCCTCCGACATCAAGTATCGGTCGCGCACGCTGCGCGCGCATCCGGACAACCGCGCAGCCAACGCCCGGCCCGCCTCATCTCAATGACGCTCCGGCATTTGCGTGCAGTTGATGCGTTCCGCCTTGGGCGCTCGCGAGGAGCCCACGCTCGTCGCGGCAGGAGGTGGACTAGGACGCGTCGAAGAAAAAATCGGCGCGGTGACGTTCGACGTAATCGAGGCCAAGCTTCGATAGCTCCTCCTCGACGGCGTAGGCCTCCTCCCAGGCGTCGTCCACGCCCGAGTCGATCAGCACTTCGGACAGGCCTTGCTCATCGAGGAGCAGCTCGCGCGCGTCGCGGTCGCGGGGGACCCGCCCGCCCGGGAAGAGTGCGATGGCGCGCTCCAGCGGCCGCGCGAACTTGGGCGCGTCGATCTTCCGCAGACCGTCCAGCGCTTCCGGCGCGGTGTCCCCCGGCGAATTGTAGAAGTACTGCTCGATCCCGCCATTGCCCATCTCGAGCTGCAGTTGCTCGACCGCCCACACTGCGCGCTGGCCGGGCGTCAGCTGCAAAAGCGCCGCCTCGACCTCGCGCGCCGTCTCGGCTGCGAACATGACGGGCTGCACGCGCTTGAAGAGCGCCGCAAGCTTGTCCTCCAGCCCCAGAGCGGCCGCGAATGTATTGTACGAAACCCGGAGATTGTCCTGCTTCGCCACGTTCGCCTCCCGAAGCTATCATTGTAACCGATGCCGAAAGAGCCGGGAGACAAGCCGCGCGGTTTATCTGCAAGCGGAGGCCCGCGCCGGGCACCCGCGCAGCGGCCGGAGGAGATTCGTGTCTTCACGCCGCGCCAGATCTTCGACCACCTCGACAAATTCGTAATCGGACAGGACGCGGCAAAGCGCGCGGTCGCCACCGCAGCGCACCAGCACCTCAAGCGCTGCGAGCAGCGAAGGCTCGGCCGCCCAACGTTGCTGCGCAAGTCGAATGTGCTGCTGATGGGTCCCACCGGGTCGGGCAAGACTCACCTCGCACGCAACCTGGCCGAGCTGCTCGAGGTCCCTTTCGTCGTGGTAGACGCCACTGAATATACCGAGGCCGGCTACTATGGAAAGGATGTCGAGGTGATGGTCGCCGAGTTGCTCTTCAAGGCCGGCCACTCCATCGACAAGACGCAGCGCGGGATCATCTTCATCGACGAGATCGACAAGATCGCCCGGCGCGGCAGCGGCGCGCGCACCGGCGCGGGTTCGCGTGACATCGGCGGCGAGGGCGTTCAGCAGGCCATGCTCAAGCTGCTCGAGGGCCGCGAGATCTTCGTGCCGTTGAACGTCACGCAGCACTGGAACAAGCACGATTTCGTCCAGGTCAACACCACGGACATCCTCTTCATCTGCGCGGGGACTTTCACCGACCTGCACCAGGCGCAGGTGGACAAGAAGGCCGGCTTTGGCGCAGCGGCGGCGCGGCCCGGTGACAAGCGGCTGCGGGTCAAGGACCTGATCGAGTACGGCATGCTGGCCGAGCTGCTGGGCCGCGTCCCGGTCCACGTGCAACTCGGGGAGCTGACGGCAGACGAACTGCTGCTGGTGCTGACCGCGCCGCCCGACTCGCTGGTGCGCGAGTACCGCGAGGCGCTGCTGCTGGATGGCGTCGAGCTTGACCTCGAAGAGAGCGCCTTGCGCGAGCTGGTCGGCTACGCAGTGGAGAAGAAGCTCGGCGCCCGCGGGCTGCGCAGCATCCTGGAAGAAGTGCTCGCCGACGTGCTCTTCGAGGCGCCCGAGCGCAGTGGCGAGAGGGTGTCCATCGACCGCAAGTACGTCCTTGCGCGGCTGCGCAAGCTGGACGCCGCCGACTTGCGCGAGTGAACGTCCGCAACGCCGATGCCGGTCAGTTCGCAGCGCCTTTCCTCTCCGCAAGGAACGCCGCCGGAGATCCCCCGGTCTAGCCCGGTCTCTCATGATCCTACACATCCGATCAGTGTCAGACCCCTCTGATTTGTAGTGGGAAATGAGACGAGCGACAGGTGTGCTACGGCTGCGGCCGTTGGCGGCGGAGTTCGTCGGGGCGCAGCTCGGCGACGAGCGGCTGA
>JANYKT010000096.1 GCA_025358085.1 Deltaproteobacteria bacterium
TCAGCCGCTCGTCGCCGAGCTGCGCCCCGACGAACTCCGCCGCCAACGGCCGCAGCCGTAGCACACCTGTCGCTCGTCTCATTTCCCACTACAAATCAGAGGGGTCTGACACTGATCGGATGTGTAGGATCATGAGAGACCCGGTCTAGTCCAGCTGGAACGGGGGATGGTGCTCGGCCAATACGCCCGCCGCACCATCAGCGGGAGCTGCTCAGTTGATGCCAAGCAGCGCGCGCGCTTGCGACGGACTGGCGACAGCGCGGCCGGCGGAGCGTGCCAGTTCGGCGACGCGCGCGACCAATTCATAGCTGCCCTTGGCAAGCACCCCTTTGGACAGATAGATATTGTCCTCCAGCCCGCAGCGCGCGTGGCCGCCGAGCTGCAAGGATAGTTCCGCCATCGCCATCTGATGGCGGCCGATACCAGCCACATTGAAGGTCGCGCCCGCGGGCAGCTTGGAGATGAGGAAGCGCAGGTTCGCCTCGCTCGCGGCCATCCCGCCGCGCACGCCGAGCACGAAGTCGAAGTGGCCGGGCCCGTCAATCACGCCCAGCGATTGAAGCCAGAGACAACTATCGACGTGCCCCGCGTCATAGCATTCGAGTTCGGGAACGATCTTCTTCTCGCGCATGCGCCGCGCGAACTCGCGCACCAGCGGGAAGGGATTAAGAAAGACATCGTCACCGAAGTTCAACGACCCTGCATTCAGCGACGCCATCTCGGGTCCGCATTCCAATGGCTGTGCGCGCTCATCGGCGGTCATCCCTACCGCGCCGCCGGTGGAAGTCTGCACGATGATGTCGCAGCGGGCGCGAATCGCATCGATGGCTTTTTGAAACAGCGCGCGGTCCTGCGAGGGCGACCCGTCCTCGCGGCGGACGTGCAGATGCACCACGGCCGCGCCGGCAGCGTGGCAGCGAAAAGCCTCCTCGGCCAGCTCGTCAGCGGTAATGGGCAAATGAGGCGTCATCTCGCGCGTGGTTTCGGCGCCGCAGATCGCCGCTGTAATGATCGCTGGAGTCATAAGGCTCGCCTTCTAACACGCAGTTGAACGGGCGGTAGCGCGACGCGCGCGGGGCTGCTAGGCCAAGCGCCATGAGAATCGCCCTGGTCGCCCTCCTCTGCTGCGCCTGCGTCCGCAATCCCGCCACCGGCAAGCTCGAGCTCGATCTCATCCCCGAGAGCCAGGAGGTCGAGATGGGCAAGCAAGCCGAGCTGCAGGTGGAGCAGTCGCTCGGTCTCTACAAGGACCCGAAGCTGGAGGCCTACGTCACTGACCTGGGCAATCGCCTCTCACAGGCGACGCCGCGCAAGGGGCTGCCCTGGCAGTTCCACATCGTCGATGACTCGACGGTGAATGCGTTCGCCCTGCCCGGCGGCCCGGTCTTCGTCACGCGCGGACTGCTCACGCACGTCAACTCCGAGGCGGAGCTCGCCACCGTCATGGGCCACGAATGCGGCCACATTGCCGCGCACCACTCGGCGAACCAGATCAGCAAGCAGGAGGTGGCGCAGGCCGGACTGGGGCTCGGCTCAATCCTTTCTCCAACAGTCGCGCAGCTGGGCCAGGCAGCGGGGGCGGGCTTACAGCTGCTCTTTCTCAAATACAGCCGCGACGACGAGCGGCAAGCCGACTGGCTGGGCTTCGGCTATGCCGCGAACATCGGTTACGACGCCACCAAGATGGTCAATCTGATGAACATGCTCGCGGGCCTGACTGCCGAGCACCCCGGCAAGATCCCCGGCTATCTGCAGACGCACCCCGACCCGGCCGAGAGGCTCACGCATGTGCAGGAGCGGATCAAGACCGCCACCACCGACTTCAGCAAGGCCACCGTCAATCGCGATCAATATCTCGCGCTGATTGACAACATCGTCTTTGGCGAAGACCCGCGGCAGGGGTTTTTCGAGAATGGCGTCTTCTATCACCCGGGCCTCAAGTTCGAGGTCGCCTTCCCGTCCGGATGGCAGACCCAGAACCAGCCGCAGGCGGTGGTGGCCATGAGCCCCAAGCAGGACGGCATGCTGCAGCTCGAGGGCGCGCCCGGCATGAGCCCGGAGCAGGCGGGGCAGCAATTCTTCGCGCAGAAAGGCATCCAGCGCGGCGAGACGAAGCAGGGAACTTCGCATGGGCTCGCGACCACTGTTTCGTCTTTCGCGGCGCAGACCCAGCAAGGACAAATTGCGGGATTGGTCAGCTTCTTTGCCTATGGCGGTCAGACCTGGGCCTTCGTCGGCTACAGCTCGGCGCAGGGGATGCAGCAATATGGCCCGGACTTCGAGAAGGCGATGGCCAGCTTCGGGCCGCTGACCGATTCATCGAAGCTTTCCGTCCAGCCGGCGCGCCTCAAGCTGGTCAAGGTCGAGCAGGATATGACGGTGGAGGAATTCAACAAGCGCCATCCGTCCAATGCGCCGCTGGAAAAGGTCGCGCTGATCAACAGCATCGAAAGCGGCGGAATGCTAAAGGCCGGCCAGACCGCGAAGATGGTCGTCGGCGGTCCCCCTCACCAAGAGAAGCCTTAATCTGGGGCTTAATCTGGGGACACCATACCCATTTCGGCACCCGGCCTAATCTAGGGACACCATACTCATTTCAGCACCCGGCCTCACGACGCCGCCGGCTGCTTGTCGCCGGGGCCGCCCCGCCTTTCCGGGCCGGAGCGACCGCCCGCTGCGGCGCTCCATCTCCTCGACAAACTCGTCACTCCCGAGAGGCCGTCCTGTCGACTGGTGCTTGCGCAACTCTGCCTCGAGATCACATTCACGTCCGACACCCAGGAATGCGCCCCAATCCGGCACCCGATCGAGCAACGGCTGCACTCGTCCAAGCGCTCCGTCCCGGCGCAGCAGGTGCGCGCGCGCGCTGCTCCATGGATAGTCGTCGGCGCTAGCCACCAGCCCGCCGCGCACGGGGTTCAATTCCACGTAGCGAGACGCCGCGAGAGCGTGCCTGTCGTCCATGACGAAGGACCTGAACCTGCCCTGCCATAGATGACCCTGCCAGCCGTGGCGCCGGTTCACCATAAGGGTATATCGGCGGTGTGCCTCGCCGATGGCACGACGGAGGCCCTCGGCACTCTCGGGGACAACGACGAGATGGACATGGTTTGGCATCAGGCACCACGCCCAGACTTCGACAGAGCAGCGAGCGCACCACTCGGACATCAACTCCAGGTAGCGGACGTAATCCTCGACCGCGAAGAAGGTTTGCTGCCTGCGGTTTCCTCGCTGGGTGAGGTGGTGGGGAACCCCGGGGATCACTGCGCGTGGGATGCGTGCCATGGCGCGGGAGCCTCGCACGGGGGGCTGACATCGACCGGGCGGGGACCTGAAAATGCGTATGGTGTCCCCATATTTGGGCAGTCCCCATATTTGGGCAGGGACCGGAAATGCGTATGGTGTCCCCAGATTAGCGGCGTTGTTTGGCGGCCGGGGTGACGCAGGTACCGATTGCGCGGCAGACCACCACGGGTGTCTCGAGCACGTCGGCGGCCGAGTTGCTGAGGTCTGCCCGCGGGGCGATGACCTTGCGCGCCTCGAATTTCATCTTGCGCGAGGTCTTGCCCAGACTGACGATCTCGCCCTCGACCTCGACGAAGTCGCCAGCATACAACGGAGCCAGGAACTCGATTGACTCATAAGCGCGGAACAGGCCCTCATCGCCGTCCTGCCGGATGAGCAGTTCCGTGGCGACATCGCCGAACAGTCCCAGCACGCGCGCGCCGTCCACCAGCCCGCCACCGTAATGCGCGTCGTGTGCCGAGAGCCGCAATCGCAAGACGGCCTTCATAACGTCTCTCCAATCTTCTCGGGGTGCGCGCCCGAGGGCGAGGCACTGGCGCCCTCGATGGTCGCCTCTTGCGTTCCGTGCGCGGTGGGCTGCGGCTCCGGCGCCCGGCCCGAGCGCTCGAGCATTCGATAATAGACATAGTTCGCCACGTCGGAAGGCTTCGTGCCAGGGCCGAATCCGGCGTCGAAGCCGAGCTCGAGCGCGGTCTTGTGATCGACGCGCGGGCCGCCAAAGATGAAGATCGTCGTCTCGAAGATCTTCTCCTGTTTCGCGATCTCGATGAGCGCGCGCGCGTCCTCTTTGTGCACGTCGCGCTGGGTGACGACTTTGGAGACCAGGATGGCGTCGGCCTTCTCGGCTTTCGCTCTCGCCACCAGCGCGGCGGGCTCCACCTGCGACCCGAGATTAATGGCGCGAAATTGCGGATATCGCTCCAGCCCGTAATCGCCGGAGAAGCCTTTCATGTTCATGATCGCATCGATACCGGTGGTGTGCGAATCGGTGCCGATACAAGCGCCGACCACCACGATGCGTCGCCCCAGATCGCGCTTGACCACTTCATTCAATTCATCGAACGGGTGCTTGCGGTGGGTCACCACCGGCACTTCGATGGAATTGAAATCGACTTGCAGGTTCGTCCGGCCATACACGACGAAGAAGCTGTAGCCCTCGCCGCAGGGCTCCATCGCGGAGACCAGCACGTGACTGAGCCCCAGCTGTTTGGCCATCAGCGCCGCCGCCTCCTTGGCCTTCTCGGAAGCGGGCACCGGCAGCACAAATGAAATCTGCAGGACGCCGTCGTCCTTGCGATCGCCATACGGGCGAATGAGCAGCTTCTCTTTTGCAACGCCCGCCGAGCTCATTGCACGCCCCCTTCGAGGATCTCGAGCAATGGATTGAAGTAGTCCGGCGCGCGCCGCACCACGCCCGAGAGGCCCTTGCCGCCATCGGCCTTTCGCGCGGTGTCGCCGAAGCGCGCCTTGCTGATGGCCGTCATCATCCCGTCGGAAGCAGCCTCCTCCAGCAGGTGCAGCGCGTTGTCAAAGACCTCCCGCTGGCGGCGGGCGACGATGCCGTCCGGCTTGAAGGTGATCTCCTCGCCCAGGTGCCGCGCGGCGCGATAGAGATAGGAGGCGGATTTCAGCGCCACATACCGATCCATCATGAATGGATTGTGCATGGCCTCGGTCATCATCCCGAGCAATTGAATGCCTTGCCCGGTGGTAATCGCCACCAGATCGGCCATGACGTCATACGCATGGCTGAAGAAGATGTCGCCCTGCTTGTGCTTGGTCGGCGGCATGTACTTGATGGGACTGCGCGGGAACAGCTCGCGCACCATCATGGCCATGGCGAACTCGCGCAACAAGGTATCTTCCCGGGCGGGATCGATCTCGAAGGAATGCCCGAAGCCGATCAGCTCGTCCTTCATGCCCGCCAGATGCGCGAAGGTCTCGTTGATCAGCTGCGAGGCAATCACCGTATGCGCCGCTTCGTCGGCGTCCGCGGTGGTGATGTAATTGTCCTCGCCGGTATTGATGATGATATCGGCGAACCCGCAGATGCGGCGCGAGAAGTATTGATCGCAGAAAGTCCGCTTCATGTTGATATCGCGAAAGAGGATGCCGTACATGGCGTCGTTCAGCAGCATGTCCAGCCGCTCGTGCGCCGCCATATAAGCGATCTCCGGCATACACAGGCCGGAGCTGTAGTTGGTCAGGTGGATATAGCGCTTGAGCTTGCGTGAAGTAGCGTCCAACGCCTCGCGCATGATGCGGAAGTTCTCTTGCGTGGCATAGGTGCCGCCATATCCTTCGGTGGTCGCGCCGTGCGGGACGTAGTCAAGCAGCGACTGCGCGGTCGAGCGGATGACCGCGATGACGTCGGCGCCCTGCTGTGCCGCAGCCTGGGCCTGCTCGATATCATCATAGATGTTGCCAGTGGCGACGATGACGTACTTCCAGGGTGCGCCCGGGAAGCTGCCCACCTGCAGCGACGCCTTCAATTCCTTTCGCTCGTCGATGCGGCCGCGCAGCTCGCGCACCGCCGCGCGCGCGTCGGAGCGCAGGTTCACGCGCAGGTCCTTTTCCTGGTCATCCGACAGGCGGGGCAGGTTCTTCGCGTGCGCAGTGATTTCTTCAATCGCGAGCAGCGGGTCCTTGCCCGGCGACTGCTGGAGGGCGCGCGCCAGCCAATACGCGGCGCCGCGGTCCAGCACACCGGCTGCCAGCAGCTTGTCCACCATGAGGTTCGCGAGTGGCGCGCCGCCCGACCCCGCGCCCGAGATGCCGAGCAGGCGGAGCACGGTGCGCTCGATGGCGACGGTGGTGTGCTGGTCGATGAAGCCCTGGACGCCGCGCGCGGCGCTCTCGGCCAGCTCGCGGGCGCGAGCGATCTTCTGTGGGTCGACGAAGAGCTGGGACATGGGGGCGCTCTGCTATCCCAACCGCCCGCTACCGGCAATACCCGGCGTGCTAGCTTCACTTCAATCATGCGAAATGCCCTTGCGCTGCTGGCACTCTTGCTCGCCTTTGCGCTCGGCGCGGGCCTGGTCTGGCACTTTGCGGGCCAGAAGGAAAAGCCGCTGCCGGACGCGCCGGCGCTGATTGCGCGCGTGCGCGAGGTCGCGCGGCTCGAGACGCTCGACGTCACGCTCTACAAGAAGGTGACCTTCGAGCCCGACCCGCGCGAAGCAAAGACGCTCTGGGGCTCCATCGCGCAGTGGGCGACGTACAGCGTGCGGCCGCCCCGGGGCCGCGCCATCATCTTTGCCGAAGCGCACCTGGGGCTTGATTTGAACCAACTCGATGTCAACGGCCTGCGTGTCACCGGCCGCCGGGTCGAGGTGGTGTTGCCGCCTTTGACTGTCAAGGTCGAGCTGCGTCCTGCCGAGACGGAGATCATCGGCAGCAACCTCGATTCGAAAGAGACCGCCGAGCTGTTCGAGAAAGCGCGCGCGGCATTCGAAGGTGAGGTGCGCGCGGACCGGGCGCTGCAGGCCCGCGCCCGCGCCTCGGGAGAGCAGACCCTGCGGTCGCTCTTCGTCGGGCTCGGCTTCAGCGAAGTGGTCTTCGTCCAAAAGCTCTCGCCCGAAAGGATTTCCGGATGAAAGAACTCTGGACGCTCGACCCGGAGGTCAATTTCCTCAATCACGGCTCATTCGGCGCCTGCCCGCGGGCAGCGCTGGAATATCAAGGTGAGCTGCGCGCGCGGCTGGAGCGCCAGCCAGTGCAATTCTTTCGCGACCTCGAAGGACTGCTCGACCAGGCGCGCTTCAAGCTGGCCGCATTCGTCGGCGCCGACGGCGACGACCTGGCTTTCGTCCCCAACGCGACCAGCGGCGTGAATACGGTGATCCGTTCGCTGCAGCTTCAGTCTGGCGACGAGTTGCTCACGACCGATCACGCTTACAACGCCTGCCGCAATGCCCTGCGCTGGCACGAGGCGATCGGAGTCCGGGCAGCGGCCGCACGCGTGCCCTGGCCGCTGACCGGTCCGCACCAGGTGATCGACGCAATCCTTTCGGCGGTGAACCCGCGCACGCGGCTTTTGTTGCTCGACCACGTGACCAGTCCAACGGGAGTCATCTTTCCGGTCGGCGAGATCGTGCGGCTGATGAACGAGCGCGGAATTGATACGTTGATCGATGGCGCCCACGCGCCCGGCATGTTGCCGCTCGATTTGAACAAGCTCGGCGCCGCCTATTACACCGGCAATTGTCACAAATGGCTCTGCGCTCCGAAAGGGTCGGCCTTTCTCCACGTCCGCCGCGACAAGCAGGCCGGGGTGCGGCCGCTGGCGCAGGGACACGGCATGAATTCCAATCGCACGGATCGGGGACCCTTCCGATTGCAGATGGACTGGATCGGAACGGCCGACCCGACCGCCTATCTCACTGTCCCCTTCTGCATTGATTACCTGAATCAACAAGTCCCCTGGCCGCAGCTGATGCAGCGGAATCACGATCTCGCGGTCGAAGGGCGGCGAATCCTGTGCAAAGCGCTTGGGACGCCGCCGCCGGCGCCGGAGTTCATGCTCGGTTCCCTCGCCGCAGCGCTGCTGCCCGACTCCCGCGCAGAGGCCGCCCCCCGCGACCGCGCCTTCTGGCATCCGCTCACGCGCACGTTGCTCGAGGAGCATCGCATCGAGGTTCCGGTATTCTCTTTTCCAGCGGCGCCGAGGCAACACGTACGCATCTCCGCGCAGCTCTACAACTGCATCGACGACTATCACCAGCTTGCCTCCGCCCTGCAGGACCAGTTCAGGACTTAAGGGCTCTCCTGCCCGCCTGGCGAGCATGCTCTTTGGACGTGCATTGGAGTCCATGAGGCGGCATCTCTTGCACCTCATGATGACCAGCAATGCCATCCGGGCCGCCCTCCGCGAAGTGCACCGCGCTTTGATTGCCGTCGCCCGCGCCGACTACGAGCGCGAGAACGGCGCCATCGAGGGCCCGGCCCAGCTCCTGAGGCTGCTCACCGACGATCCATTCTTCGAGTGGTTGCGGCCTTTGTCGCGATTGATCGTCGATCTCGATCAACGCAACGACGTGCCCCGGCCCGCGGTCGAAGCGCTGTTGCGGCCCGGCAGCGCCTTTGGCCAGCGCTATACCGCCGCGTTGCAGGCCGACCCTCACGTCGCCGGCTCGCACGCTCGACTCCGCGGCGCGCTCCAGCGGCTGGAGATGAATTAGGGCGTGTCCGCAAACTCACGCAAGCCACACCAGGCTCGATGCGAGAAGCGCGAAGCCGAGAAAGTTGCGAGCCGTCTTTTCGTAGCGAGTGGCGACCCGGCGGTACTGCTTGAGCTTGGCGAAAAAGTTCTCGACC
>JANYKT010000001.1 GCA_025358085.1 Deltaproteobacteria bacterium
CCCCGTCGCTCAATTCATGTCGGCGCATCAGTAGCTTCGATCAAATTTCCGATCTGCACGCAAGCGTTTTCGTGCAGCAGCAGCGCAGGGCCGCGCTGCTGGCCGTCTAGCCGCTGCGATGAGTTTGAAGACAGGCCCTAGATCGTCCGCGAAGTTTTCGGCACTCGGCAGTCGGCACTCGGCATGAGCGTGGCGCTGACTCCCTGCGTGGAGTTGGCGCGCGGAAGCGGGGTGCGGACTTCAGTCATCCTCGATGACGTGCCGCGGCGTGATAATTCATTTTCATGCACTCTTGATCTACCCCCCTTGCGTGCTATAAACGCGGCCTCCCGAGAGCTTGCACGACTGGACAGCAGCTCAAGGCTGGATGCCTCGCCGAAGTTTTGCCGCGCAGAGCGCTGGGGAGCGCCGACAGGACGGTAGATCGATGGATGAGAAAGCTGAAGACCATCTCGCCGCTCTCGAGTCGGTCTGGTACGAGGTCATCGAGGCTGTCAATTGCGGTCGCACGCAGGGGCTCGTTTGTCCTGAGTGCCAGCACGAAGGCGGGCTCCAGATCGAGGAGCAGCAGGGACGCACCATTGTTTCCTGTCCGAACTGCAAGAGGGTCGTCGAAGTCGGAATCGCCACTGCGTAAGCGTCCAGCTCACGCATTCCCAAGAGATGGTTCACCATGAGCAACTTCCTCGGCACCGGCTTCAAGTTCCCCTTCGCGGTGGGCCCCAACGGGGGCATCCAGCTTTCGAAGTACGAATCCAACATCGAAGAGTCGGTGCGGATCATCATCGGGACCGCACTGGGCGAGCGGCAAATGCGCCCGGAGTGGGGCTGCCGCATCCACGACTTCGTTTTCGCGCCGAACAACACGAGCACCCAGACACTGGTCGCGCATCACGTGGAAGAAGCTCTCGCCAAGCATGAGTTCCGCATTCGCGGTATCGAGGTCGAGGCCATGCCCGATCCGGACTCCGCGGAACGGATCCTCGTCGACGTCCGTTACGAAATCCGCGCCACGAACTCCATTCACAACCTCGTCTTCCCGTTCTACTTGACCGGCAGCTAGCGGCGTCTCACCCCTCCAGTCCCGGGAAGCACTCTTTCATCGCAGCGGTTCGTCAAGCATCGAGGTTTTTCAATGTCTCTACCTGTACCGAACCTGGACGACCGTTCCTGGAAGCAGATCGTGGACGAGGCCGTACGCCTCATCCCGCGCTATTGCCCCGAGTGGACAAACCACAACTCAAGCGATCCCGGCGTCACCCTGCTCGAGCTCTACGCGTGGATGACCGAGATGGTCATCTACCGGCTGAACAAGGTCCCGGAAAAAAACTTCCTCACCTTCCTTGATCTCATCGGAGTGCGTCTCAAGGCCCCGGAGCCGGCGCGCGTGGTGCTGGAGCTCACGCCGGCCGAGGGCGTCGAGGGGGAGCTGGTCGTCAAAAAGGGCACGCAGGTCGCGACGCTGCAGGCGGGCGGCGGCGACCCGGTCACTTTCGAGACCCTGCGCGACATCTCGCTCCTGCCGATCCACGTGGTGCGCGCGGCCTCCAGCCACCGGGCCACCATCGCGGACCACACCGCGGCCCTGCTGGAAGGCGGCGACGCCAGGGAGCCGCTCTTCACCGGCGTGCAGGAGGTGGAGCGCTTCCTCTACATCGGCGACGATCAGCTGAGCGCATTCAATGAAGAGACCGCCATCGACCTCTTCTTCGATGCGATGCCCGGCTCGGCCGGCCCGCGCGTCCCCACCGTCACCGAGTGGCAATACTTCGACGGCAAGCGGTGGCGCGAGATGAACCTCAACCGCAACGAGAGCGACGCGCGCCGCCTCGCGTTCGGCAGCCACCCGGGCATCGAGAAGCAGATCGTCAACAACGTGGAGACCTTCTGGATCCGCGGGAAGCTCGCCGAGCCGCTCAAGGACCCGGCGTCGGTGCAGCTTGACTCGATCTCGCTGCGCATCGAAATTCTTGGCGAGGGCATGGCGCCGGAGTCGGCCTTCGTCAACATCGGCAACTACATCTTCCTGCCCGTCGACCAGGGCAAGAGCTTCCACCCCTTCGGTGAAGAGCCCAAGTTCGACTGCGCGCTCTACGTCGGCCATAAGGATCTCTTCGCCGCGCCCGAGGCGCGCATCCGCATCGAGGCGCAGCTGGTGGAGCCGTCCATCGTCCCCACCCCTGAAGGCTCGCCGGACTTGATGGTCCATTACGAGTATTGGAACGGCCGCAAATGGGCCGACCTGGGCAAGACCAGCCCGATGGGCGTCTCTGGCGTGCAAGGCGCTTACAACTTCCTCGACTCTACCGGGGCCTTCACCCGCAACGGCGCGGTGAGCTTTGACCGCCCCACCGACATGGTCGAGACCGAAGTCGGCGGCCAGAAAAACTTCTGGATCCGCGCGCGCATCAACAGCGGAAACTACGGCGCGCCCGGCAGCTACGAGCTGGTCGGGGCCAACTGGGTCTTCAAGGAGGACCGGCCGCTGCACCCGCCCTGCTTGAAGACCCTGGTGTTCAAGTACGTCCGCGAGCCCAAGCCCATCGGGCACTGCATGAGCTTCAACGACTTCCAGTATCGCGATCACAGCGACGACCTGAACACGCCGTACGTCTATTTCCAGCCGTTCCTGCCCGATCAGGACGAGACGCCCGCCTTCTATCTCGGCTTCGATCAAAAGTTTCCCCAGCGCAGCGTCAACGTCTATTTCGAACTCGACGACTCGGCGGGCGCCGGCGGCGGAGCGCAGCTCGGCGGCTCGGCGCCTGGAGCGGCCGAGGACGATCTGGCCCACAAAGGCCCGCGCGTGGTCTGGGAGTTCTGGGATGGCGGCCGCTGGGCCGATCTGCTCCCCGAAGATCGCACCTTCGGCTTCACGCGATCTGGCTACCTGAGCTTCGCGGGCCCGAAGAACTTCAGCGCCCGGTCGGTCTTCGACACCGAGGCGTTCTGGCTCCGGGCTCGTCTCGAGACCGGCTCTTACGACCTGGCGCCGGCCCTGCGCGCGGTGCTGCTCAACGCGGTCGACGCGCTCAACGGCGTGACCGTCGAAGAGATCCTCGGCTCCTCCGACGGCTCCATCGATCAAGGCTTCACCGTCGCAAACGTTCCCATGCTCAGCGGCTCGCAGGTCTGGGTGCTGGAGCCGGACGCGCCCACGCCCGCGGATCGCAAGGTCATCCAGGCTGAGGAAGGCCCGGAATCCATCCGCGCCGACGAAGACGGTCACGGCACCTGGGTGCGCTGGCACGAAGTCGAGGCGTTCTTCGACTCCGAAGCCACCTCGCGCCACTACCTCTGCGAGCCCATCAAGGGCGATCTCAGCTTCGGCGACGGCCGCAAGGGCTGGGTGCCGCCCACCGGCCGCGACTCGGTGAAGATCGAATACCGCCTGGGCGGCGGCGTGGCCGGCAACGTCGGTGCGCACTCGCTGACGGTGCTGAAGCAGTCGATCGCTTTCGTGCAGGGCGTGGACAATCCGTTCTCCGCGCAGGGCGGGGCCGACGCCGAGACCATCGACGAAGCCAAGCGCCGCGGCACCTACGCCATCAAAAATCGCGACCGCGCCATCACCGCGGAAGACTACGAGCAGCTCGCGCTCGCGGCCTCGCGCCGGGTGGCACGCGCCAAGTGCGTGCAGGCGAGCGACGGCAGCATCTCGCTCTTGCTGGTGCCGAAGTCGGAGCGCGAGGACGGCGAGGCCAATGCGGTGCCCAGCCGCGACCTGATCGACCGCGTCGCCGCCTTCATCGACAAGCGTCGACTGATCACTGCGCGCGTGAACGTGGGCAAGCCGAAGCTGGTGCCGGTCTCGCTCGAGCTCACCATCTCGCTCAAGCCTGGCGCCACCGCGGACCGCGTGAAGAGCGATGTGAAAGAGAAGGTCAAGAAGCTCCTCAACCCGCTTTCGGGCGGGCCCAAAGCGGACGGGTGGCCCTTCGGCCGCGCCGTCGGCAAGGCCGACCTCTACCCGGTGGTGGAGGGCGTGGAGGGCGTCGATCGCATCACCGACCTCGCCATCATTGACGAGGGCAAGCGGCTGCGCGTCGAGATGTTGAAGCTCACCGACGACGAGCTGCCTTCGCTCGTCGGCGTCGAAATCTACGATCGCGGGTAAAGCGCCATGGCCGAGCAAAAAGTTGAGACCACGCCCGCCATCGCGCCTCCCGTCCTCGGGCTGCCGCTGGGAGAGGCGCGCCGCATGGCCCGCAAGCGTTCGGGCGCCAGGCTCGAAATCAAGCTGGTGGACAGCGAGGCGAAAGCACTGACCATCGTCCGCCAGTTCCCCGAGCCCGGCGACGAGCTGAACCAGGACCGCGTGCTCAAGGTCGAGGTCGCGACCAAGCCGTGGATCCAGTTCCTGCCTGGCATCTATCAGGACGCTGACGAGGAGAACGCAGACTTCCTCCAGCGCTTCCTGTTGATCGCGCAGCACCTCACTTCGGGCATCGAAGAAAACCTCGAGTTCATCCACGAACTCTTCAGCGCGCGCATCACCCAGGAGAAGTGGCTGCCGTGGCTGGCGTCGTGGCTGGCCATGCCGCTGCTCGAGGGCTGGGATGAGGAGAAGCGGCGCGAGATCATCCAGCGCACGCCGGAGTTGTACCGGCTCCGCGGCACCGCCGCTGGATTGAAGCTGGCGCTGCGCTTGTTCGCTGACGTGAAGGCCGAGATCCACGAGGGCGTGTGGCCTTATCCGGGGATGGTCATCGGAAAGTCGAGCACGATCGGCAAGGACACCACGCTCTCGCCGCCGGTGTTTCTCAGCCAGTGTTTCACCGTCGAGCTGCCGGACAAGAAGAACGAAATCTCGCGTGAGAACCTGCGCACGGTGCAGGCGTTGGTCGAAACGGAGAAGCCGGCGCACGCCCACTACGCGCTGGTTTTTCAGGAGACCGAGCCGACCTATGACGCGGTCCCCTTCCTTCACGTCGGCAAGACCGGACGCATCGGAGTGGACGCGCGCATCGGCGGCAACGAAGACATTCCGGCCACGCAAGATGAAGATTTGCAGGCCCTCGGACTCAGTAAAAAGAAGAGCTAGGCGGCGCGCGGTCCCGCTTTTAATCGGATTGACAACACTGGCTCTCTGGTAGTTTCTCAGCTGAGCCGCAGGTTTCTGGAGGCACGCAATGGCGGAGCAGGCCAACTTCAAACGAATCAACTTCTTCGAAGGCTTTTTCACCACCGACGAGGACTGGAATGCCTCCGAGGCTTACCACCTCGAGAAGCGGCGGCTGCACAACCGCGTGCTGCACACGCCCGGCGTGGTCCCGGTCGCGATGGGTGGCCTCAAGGTCCAGGCGCGCGGCCGCGGAGACCTCTCGTTCGAGGTGTCGCCGGGCTTCGGCGTCGACGGACGCGGCAATGAACTGGTGCTTCGCGACCCCGGCGTCAAGGTGGTCGAGGCCGACAAGCTCAAGCTGCCGCAGACCATCTACGTCGCCATCAAGTACTTCGAAGAGCCGACCGACTTCATTGCGTACAAGGAAAACCCGCGTTTCAAGGGTCACCGGCGCATCGAGGAGAAGGTCAAAATCGAGGTGATGGCGCGCGAGCCTGACGGCATCGAGGCGCTCGAACTCGGCCGCGTTCGGCTCGAGGAAGGCGTTCGCGAGATCCGCGATGCTCTCGACCCGCGGGTCCCTGGACCCGGCGAGATCGACCTGCGCTTCGTCCCTGTCGCCGGATACGCTGGCAGCCACGCCTCCCCGCAGCTGCGCGTCGAAATGGCGAACGGCCTCTCGGAGAAGGCCGCGCTCACCGCGCTGCTCTGCAAGATGGGCGTTGTCCCCGCCAACTACTTGCGCAACGCCGTCCTCGCCACCGAGATGCTGGTGAGTTCCAATGGCGTCGGTCCCTTCAATCTCGCCGACGTGCTGCTGGGCGTGGTCGAGCTCGAGCGAGAAATGGTTGAGTCGGTCGAGAAAGACTTCCCGCAGATTGCCGCGCGCAAGGGTTTCGCCGAGTACAAGAAGGCGCTCGAGGCGCTGACCAAGGTGGTCCGCGACCGGCCCCGGGACTCCGAAGGCGCCATGGGCATCGCGCGCTTCCTCAATGCGTCGAACCAGGCTCTCACTCCGGTGGTGAAGGAGAAGCTCGCGCCCTCCGACAAGAAGGCGAAGAAGGGCGAGGAGGTCAGCTGGAAAGACATTGTCACGCGCAGCAAGGACTTCCCGGAGGAGCTCAACATCGACGGGTCGAACTTCCTGCGGGTCGACCACCTCCAGCTGGTCAATGACGAGTCCGAGAAGGCGCACAAGTTCCGCATCGAGGGCCAGAAGGACATGTGGAAGTCGCGCCAGACCTTCACCTATCCCGACAAGGAGTCGGTCTCCGACTCGGGTGTCGCGCACATCGGCGGCGAGGCGAAGTGGCAGACCCATAACCTCAAGGCGGGCAAGGACCTGATCATCATCAAGCGGTTCGACGCCATCCTCGGCGAGCAGATCTGCGACATTCACGTTGACGGCAAGAAGGTCGGCCAGTGGAAAGTCACCGAGACGGACAGGAAGCACCGCTGGCGGAACCATTACTTCCTCGTGCCCGGTAACTTCATTACCAGCGACACGATGGAAATCTCCTCGAAGGCCGTCTCCGCAGAGCGCGACGTCAACATGTTTCAGCTCTGGTTTTACCAGCCGGCCTAAAAGGAATTCCTCATGTTCATTTCAGTCTTTCGAGAGGTCATCGGCCTCTTCACCAGCCGGAGCAAGAACGACTCTGCCAAGGGCAAGGTGTGCCCGAACGGGCACGTCATGCATCCCAGCTGGGACATGTGCCCGTACTGCCAGGAGATGCAGCAGGCCATGATGGCCGGCGGCAAGGGTGCTGGAGGGGGCGCCGGCGGAGGAGGCATGCCGGACATGGGCATGCCCATGCCTGCGGCCGGCGGCGCCACCATGATGGTCAATGTCTCGTCGGTCTCTGGTGGTCGCGGCGGCAACGACACCCGCAAGGGCGAAGTGTGCGGCTGGATGGTGGCGCTGAACGGGGCGCACAAGGGCGAAGACTTCCGGCTCCGCATCGGCAAGAACGTCATCGGCACCGCTGCCGACTGCGACGTGGTTCTCTCCGACAAGAAGCTGTCGCGCAAGCACGCCACCATTCGCTACGAAGGCGGCGAGTTCCAAATCGCGGACCTCGACAGCTCGAACGGCACCCACGTGAACAACGAGAAGGTGCAGAAGCACGACCTGATCGACAACGACATCATCAAGCTCGGCGACATCGAGTTCGAATTCAAGTGCCGCGCCATGCGCGAGAAGCGCGAGTAAATCAAGTGATCAAGCATCAGAATTGGATCGCCCTGGCGGCGCTTTTTGCGCCGTCGGTGGCGCTGGCCGCAGGCGCGCAGCTCTCCATCCAGCAGGTGGAAGTCACACAGAAGAAGTGGCCGCACTCTCGCGGCTTCGTGAACGTCATCGGGGCCTCGGGGTCGCCCATCCCCGGTCTCTCGCAAGAGCTCTTCAAGGTCTACGAGGGCGGCGCTGCCGAGAGTTCCCGGATCCTCAAAGTTGAATCCCTGGAGACGGCCCAGACCGGCGCCTCCATCGTCGTGGTCATCCAGGCGTCAGGCGCCATGATGGGCATTCAGGAGGACCTCAAGAAGGCGGTCTCGGCCTTCGTGAACGGCCTCGGCGAGAAGGACCAAGTCGCCGTCGTCGACTACGCCGAGGCGGCCGAAACCGTGTCCCCCTTCTCGGAAGAGAAGGGAGAGGTGGCCGGCAAGGTCGGCAAGATCACCTTCAACGGCAAGTCCTATCTGCTGTTCGACGGACTCGCGCAGGCGCTCTCGCTCTATGCGTCGGCCGCCGCGCCCGGCAAGGGCGGCCAGGCTGCCACGCTGCTGCCGGCTGCCAAGGCCATCATCGTCATCTCCGACGGGCGCGACAACGGCTCGGCCACCGACGTCGAGAAGGTCATCTCCGATGCCAACAAGCGCCGCATCCCCATCCACGCCATTGGCCACTCCGAGCTGGACAACGACTCGCTGCCGCAGCTCGAGACCGTCGCGCGCCGCACCGGCGGCACCTACAAGGCCGCGCAGTCGGTCGAGGACGTCAACAAATCCCTGACCGTCATCAAGGATTACATCAACAAGATGTACGTGGTGGAGTGGAAGACTGCGCTCGACCACGACGGCAAGGACCACAAGGTCGAAATCGCCATGGAAAACGACGGCGGCGCGTCGCTCAAGAGCTCCGTGATGGTCAAGACGCCGAACTTCACCGACTGGCTGAAGATCGGGATCATCGCCGGCCTCATCCTGCTCGTGATCATCATCGCCGTGGCCGTATATCTGCTAACGCGTCCCAAGCCGTTGCCCACGCGCTTCTGCCCGGTCTGCCGGCGTGCGCAGATGCCCGAATGGGACATCTGCCTCTTCTGCCTCAAGGCAGCAAAGGGCAGGGTCACGGTGCAGAAGGGCCAAGCCAAGGGGAAGACTTATCCGCTGGTGGGCAAGGTCGTCAGCTTTGGCAGCGCGCCAGAGAACAATATCCGGGTGCTCGATGGGGGCGTCTCCGGCAAGCACGCGGGCGTGGCCATCGACGACAACAAGTTCGAGATCGTCGACCTGGGCTCGAAGAACGGCGTGCTGGTCAACGGGAAGAAGACCGCCCGCCGCTTCCTGCGCAACGGCGACATCATCACGCTGGGCATGACCGAGTTCAAGTTCGAGTCGAGCGTGGCGGCGTCGGACGACGAGGCCGAAGACTAGGCCTTCTTCTTCCTCTTCGCAGCCGCCCGCGGCTTGCGCGCCGGCGCGAGCTCGCCTCCGTGGGAGTGGACGGGCGGCCACGGCGGCGGAGGCGGCTGCGGCGGGAGGCGCGCGATCAGATCGGCCGCCTCGGCCACCGCCGTCGCGGCGGCGATGCGGATGCGCTCGACGGCTTCCCCATCGTGGAGCACCGCCAGAAGCGCGCCGCCGGGACTGTCCACGCCGTAGATCTCCCCGCCGTCGCCATGCACCACCTGCTCGCCGGGCCCCAGCGGCTCCACGCC